>JAAYVM010000068.1 GCA_012517145.1 Acholeplasmataceae bacterium | reverse complement strand
TTTTGGTCAGGGATCAGTTTGCCTAAATAAACAGCGTTTTGAGGGCACCACTGGGCACAAGCAAAACAATTGGCACAGGTTTCACCAAATACCGGATATTCTTCTTTCATCTCAATGCAGTTCATAGGGCAAATTTTTGCGCAGAGTCCACAGCCAATGCATCTATCTTCGGCAGCATACTTATGGTCAGTTTTGTAAATATTTTTCATTACCCACCAGCCAACGGCTTCTACCATATTTCCTACAAATAAGAATGAACTTCTTTGGTTATTTTCTTCGCGCTTTTTTACCGCTGTGGTAATTTCTAAAACCTTACTTGCTTCTGTTTTCAGCATTTCTTCTTTGAGTTTCACTGGTGAAGGAAAGACTATGCTGCTGTCCGGCAACGCCAACTTGAAGCCAGCATGCAATTTGATATCGCGCTGCGAAAGGATATGCTCGGCCTGGTTCAATGTTTGTCCGGCCATCGCTCCCATAGTTGCGACACCGAATAAATATTGCGGTGCCTTAAATTCTGCCTTTTGTAAGAAATCTTTAACCAAAGGCGGCAAAGCGAAACAATAAACAGGCGTTACAAAGCCTATGAGTTCATCTTTGACAGCATATGGTGAACGCAAATAAGCGCTGATTCCTTCAACGCGAGCTCCCAGTTCTTTGCCTAATTTATTGGCGACGTTCAAACTGTTGCCGGTTCCGCTGAAATAAAAGATTACCGCCATGGTTGTCTTCCTCCCCGCCTTATAAATTCACTTTCTTTACAGTAACATTGTATGCTTTTCCGTGCCTTTTTGCAAAATATCCCAGCAGATTCTTACTTGCTTCCTCTTCTTATGACACTAATATTTTTTCGATTAACAATACTTGCCAGTAACCTACCTTTTATCATGTTATCATGGAAGAATTACCTAGTCATATGGAACAACCAATGTATACATGCCAGTGGCCTTATCTGCGTAGCTATTAAACTTTGCGCTCCAATTCTTTTTAAGAATTGCCAAGCCCGTGTCGAAGGCGGAGCAGAAAGGCTGCCGGCATGTCACACATCGAACAAGCACATATCGAAGGCAGCGCCGAAAGATTACCGGTGTTCAACATATACAAAAGAGCAATGCTTCGTTAGAAGCATTGCTCTTAATAACTCGTATTTTCAATTATTATAATTTACGCTCGTAACCTATCGCAACTACTTTGGCATAGTTGCCATTAGTATGCGCCGAGGAAAATCCGTCACCAGTTTTTGGGCTGATATCTTTGTCGCCTATATCAAGATGCCCAAGCGTTAAAGCAACAGTCTGATTCTTGTCATGATATTGGGTACCCAGTGAATAAGTGCGTCTGTTGCCGGTAGGAATCATGAAATCAGCATGTTCATCCGGTATCACGGAGCCATCATAGGCAAAGCCAGCCATCAAAGTATATTTGTCGCTCAGCTTGCGCTCTACACCAATCGCATAGCGCCAGCCATTGCTCCAATTCTTAGCGTCATTACTAACCATACCATTGTCAAAGGTCATCAAGAGCTTATCATATGTGCTCCACCTGGTATAAGTGCCATTCAATTCAACTCTGGTCTTATCATCAAATTTATGGTTATAGCCAATAGCATAGCTATCCGGCAATACAACCTTTCCATGAGCCTTAGAATTCAAGGCACTATATGTAGAAGTGAAGTCTGCATCCATGGTATGTGTAATCCGCGAACGATAAACAAGGCCTATTTCATTCTTCTTATCGAATTCATAATTTATTGCCGCATTCCACCCCAGAGCAGTTGTGTCGCCTTCTGTTTCAGAATCATAAGCTCCGCCAGCTATTTTCTTCTTTAAATCCAAAGCAACATAATTGATTTCTGCTCCGACAGCAGCGCTGACTTTCGCATCGGGTTTCCAGGCATAAGTCGGCGTAATGCTCATACCCTTAAGCTCGGAAGAATAAGCATTAGTGGCAACAATAGAATCTTTGCCGAATTCCGAAATCATACCGAAGCGCGTAAAAGCCCCTATACCAAACCACTGTTTTTCATCAATCTGGTCAACATAGTAGAAGTAAGGCAAAATCCCAGGATGAACAACATTCTTGCCGGGAACTATACTGCCATCACTTGCTTTTACCGCCGTATATTTACCATGCGGACTTATATAGACTGCGCCTGACTTCCAGGCAGTACCTTTAACTTTAGCAATAGAAGCTGGATTATATGCAACGTTCGCGGGATCATCCTCCGCAAACATTCTCGCGCCGCCCATTGCTACGCCTTCCGCACTCCACTCATTGATGCCGAAACCCTCGGCAGAAGCAATAGCAGGAACCGCCAACGAACAAGCCAAGCCCACAACTATCAATTTTTTCTTTAAAAACATGCCCTCAAACCTTCCCCTCCGCATAATTACGATAATGCAATATGTAATAATTCTACCAAGTTTAGGGCTGCTTGTATTTAAAATGTTTTAATCATTCGATTAATCAGCAGGTTATCTCCCATTGCAAATACTGCATGGAGCTCATATGCTGATATTTTGCATAACGCTCCTCCGGGTCCGTCATTTGAGCGGCGGCAGCATAATCGCGTTCGCCCTCAACCGATTTCGGATAATAGCAGAAAGCCTTTTCATAAAGCAATACCGCCTTTTGAACATTACCCTTGGCATGTTCACGCTCCGCCAGGAAACGATAAGCAAAGTAACGGTAGCTGTTGATACCCTCCCGTTCAAAACGTTCTTTACCGGTCATAACACGTGCTTCGTTGCAAGCCTGCTCCTCCTGGCCGGCAGCCACCAGCATAATAAGACGGCCATAGCTTATTTCACCCCGCGCCACACTCACAAACGGATATTGATATCTTTCGCAAAGGTCAATGGCTTGGTCCCAATAATTAAGCGCCGCCTCAGTATTTTTGGTCAAACCCCAGATAATTTTGGCAATATCGCGGAGGCAAAGAATTTTGTGTTCGGCTTCCGACATCCCTTTTTCCGCCTTTTCCATTGATGGTTCAACATCAACAACAGTGGCTAGAACCGTCATGGCCTCCTCAACCTTATCGCGGAAATACAACGCTCTGCCGACAATAGAACGGCACAGCCAATTATTATAATCACTGATCATACCTCTCGGTATAGGCCATTCGCCGCCGGAAGCAAAATTTACATATTCATTCCATTCTTGTTCTGTCATCTCTATCTCCTCCATGAATATATTAAGAATCAAATTATCCGGTAATATTCATTCGCCGTGACTCATCATATTTCCTGCTGAACAAAAATAGAGTGGCTGCCACAGGCCTAAGCCAATGACAGCCACAATTAAGGGAAAGCTATTCAAATGTCCTTGTCGAAAATCAAGGTTTAACAGTTGCGCGGTAAGCTTGTTTACCATCTTTGAATTCAATGATAACAGCACTCTTAACTGCGTCATGAGTTGCGTTCAAGGAAGTGTCGCCAGTAACTGCTTTGTAGTTCTTAGTTTCTGCAAGAGCTTTGGCAACTTTAGCACCATCAGTGCCGCCAGCGCGGGAGATAGCATCCATCATCAGACGTGCGCCATCATAACCAAGCACTGCCGGAGCATCCGGTTTTTGGTTGTATGCTTTTACGTAAGCATCAACAAAAGCCTTGGAAGCTGCACTGGTGTCATCTGGAGAATAATGGTTGGTAAAGAAAGTATTGTTCAAAGGAGCAGCACCAGCGATTTCAGCAAGTTTCGGGCTGTCCCAGCCGTCGCCGCCAACAATCGGTAAATCCATGCCCATTTCACGAGCTTGTTTTATAATTTTGCCAACTTCTTCATAGTAACCAGGTACATAAAGAACTTCTGGATTCATAGTCTTAATTTTAGTCAAAACAGCTTTGAAGTCGGTATCTTTTTGGAGATAAGCTTCTTCACCGGCGATTTCGCCGCCTTTAGCTGTATATGCTTGTTTGAAGAAAGAAGCTAAACCTTTGGAGTAGTCGCTGCTGTTATCAACAAAGATTACTGCTTTTTTCAATTTGAGTTCATTGAGGACGAAGTTAGCACCTACTGTGCCTTGGAAAGGATCGATGAAGCAAACACGGAAAGTATTAGGTTTAACTTTACCGGTTTTTTCGTCCAAAGTAACTTTAGGGTTGGTTGCGCCAATTGCCAGGAACGGTACTTTAGCAGCCTCACTTACATTTGCTGCTGCAATAGCGCTGGAGCTGGTGAAGATACCCATTACAACAGGAGTTTTATCCTGATTTATTAATTTGGACATTGCGTTAGCTGCTTCAGCAGGTTCGCTCTTGCTATCTGCTACCACAATGCTAACTTTCTTACCATTTACGCCACCTTTGTCATTTACCTCTTTCAAGGCTAGTTTCATGCCGTTGACAACAGATGTACCATAGGTTGCATTGCTTCCTGTCATTTCGGATACAACACCGATTTTAATTTCGTCAGAAGCTTTGCTGCCCCCACCGCAACCACTTGCAAATACCGACACTGCAAGCATTGCCGTAATTGCTGTTGCTAATAATTTACCCCTCATTAGCCATTCACTCCTTTGTTTTAGTAAGTTCTTTTTATATTGCTGAGCCTTGTGGCTGAACAACCAGATTTATATATTTCTATTTATCTATTTATATAAATTCTAGGAATTCTTTTACTTACAGCACAGAGCACTTCATAACTTATGGTTTCTGTCCATTCGGCAACTTTATCTGCAGACAATTCCTTGCTGCCGAAAACAAGCACTTCATCACCAATCTCTACATTTTCTATATCCGTTACATCTATCATGAACTGATCCATGCAAACCCTGCCTACAATCGGTGCTTTTTGTCCTTTTAATAAAACGTAACCTTTATTGGAAACCTTCCGACTGATACCATCAGCATAACCCAAAGGCAAAGTCGCGATTTTCGTAGGTCGTTCAGCTGTAAAAGTTCTGCCATAACCAACCGTTTCACCTTGTTCTATCTGCTTGACGAAAGTGATTTTGGCTTTTAACTTCATAACCGGTTCGTAATCCAAGCAATGGCCGACATCATCCGATGGCCACAGCCCATATAAGGTAATGCCTTGTCTTACCATATCCAGCTGCATCTCTGGCAACTCCGAAATCGTAGCGCTGTTGGATATATGTTTGATTGGTATTTCAATCCCTCTGATCCTAATCTCAAACAAAGCTTTTTGAAATTTTGCATACTGTTCGCGGCAGAATGTTTTATCTTTGGCATCCGCCATGGCAAAATGCGAAAAAACACCTTCAATTTCTATGCCAGGTAACGCGCCAACTTGAGTGGCAAAGTCACCTGCCTGTTCCGGTGAAATCCCGATGCGGTTCATACCTGTTTCAATTGCTAAATGAACCTTTGCTTTTTTGCCAAGCTTTACTGCCGCAGCAGAAAGCAGTTCTGCGCTTTTCAAAGTAAATAAAGCCTGACTTATTTCATTTTCTACTGTTTCTTCAGAGCCTTCCTCCTGCAAAGCCCCCAAAATTAAGATAGGTGCTTTAATTCCGGCCTCTCTTAACTCAATAGCTTCCTGCAGTAAGGCCACAGCCAAAAAATCCGCCCCGGCCATCAATGCTGCTTTAGCAACTTGCGTTGCACCATGACCATAAGCATCGGCCTTAACAACTGCGCATAATTTTGTAGTTGCATTAATCTTTTTTTTAGTTTCTTTGATATTATGGGCAATAGCGTCTAAATCAATCTCTGCCCATGCATTTCTTAAAAACACATTTTCGCACCACCTGGACACATCAAAAACAGAAATGCAGCTCAAAAATCTGTTTTTTTAGTTTTTCCTCTATTATACCCCTATTTATTGTCAAAAAAGGCCGAATTGTTCGGAGAAAACAATTCGGCCTCATTGCCGTCATAAACCATGTGTTTAGTATAAACGCATAGTTTCACCATGTCAATACTTTTCATAAACATTTTTTGTAACGTTTGAATGTTCGCGTTGTAATTTTATCTTACTTTGTAAAATTTTAACACTTTTTTTGATTATATGTATACAATATTATGTTCTAATTAAAATATTTTCTGATTGCATCAACATCTTTCGTGATACCCAAAACCAACATCAGTTTAATCCTGGCTTTCTGTCCGGTAAGTTCACCGGCCAGAATTATATTACTTGCCGCCATCGATACCGCACTTCCTTCATAGCTATAAGCCGGAACGACCCTGCCCGTATGTACTCTTGACGCAAGTACTACCGGGATACCGCAGGAACGCACATATTCTATGCCTTGTTTAACGCCCAGCGGCACATTGCCACAGCCAAGAGCTTCCACTACAATACCCTTTACTGGTTTTGCAGCTAAACATTTGAACAGATAATCGTCGAGACCGGCAACAGTTTTTATCAGATAAACATCTTCCTCGATAACTTCCGTCTTGATTTTCTGTAGATTTTCCGGTTGTCTTCTGAAGACGACCTTGTCAAAATATACGTGCCCTATCGGCCCCCAACCGGGAGAAGCAAAAGTCGAACAGGAAGTCGTATGTGTTTTTGTAACCTCTGCCGCTGCATGGACTTCGTCATTAAAAACCAGCATTGCTCCCCTGCCCACAGCTTCCTTGCAAGCCGCAACCTTCACCGCAGCCAAAATGTTTGCAGGCCCATCCGGCCCCATTTCTGAAGCTCCGCGCATAGCACCTGTAATGCATACAGGTTTACCAGTATCCAGTAAAAGGCTAAGCAAATAGATTGTCTCTTCCTGCGTATCCGTGCCATGAGTAATAACGATACCGGAAACCTCTTCTTTGGCAGCATATTTATCAGCCAATTTTGCCAGCTCAAACATCATCTTGGGTGTAACATGACCACTCGGGACATTAGAGAATTCAACTACTTCCACTTCCGCAACATCTGCCAGCTCAGGCACAGCCTCAATTAAATCTTCCCCACTTACAGCAGGTACCAACCCCTTAGTGACGGAATCATATTTCATGGCGATTGTGCCGCCCGTAGTAATAACAACAACCTTTTTCATAATAACCTTCCTTTCTTATGTGCAAATATTTTCAAAGAGAACTGTCCTCTTTGTCCTTTTCTTCATTTTTCACTTCGCTTATCTTTATATTCTAAGCCATAAAGTTGGCAACGCCAATAAAAAAATAACCATTATTTTTATCGTCGTGCGCGGTAGGCTTAAGGCATGAATGTCAAAAGCCATTGGACGCATCTTGCGATCAAATAATGGTTGTTATAATACTACTGTTATTTAATTTTGCTTATAGGTTATATTAAAACTTCTGTCTCATATTGTCATTCAATACATTTTTTCAACAAAATTATAGAACATTAGTTTTTATTCAAGCTGCATTTTTTGGAACAATTTGAGTAACCCTTATAAATACCTTCTTTTTCTTTTTTGAGAACAACGCTTACTGCTCCAATTATAAGCAGCACTAAGAGACTACTTACAAAATAATCAGACATTCTTTTTTTACCTCCATTTTAGTTAGCTTTCGCTATAATTGATTTTATGATTTCCTAGTATTTTTGTCAAGTATGAATTTCCTAAAAAGCTGTCAACAATTAACCAAAAACATTTTAAAGCAGCTTACTGCCATCTTCGCAGTACACCTCATAATCATCCTTTGTTTTTGTCAGCAGCAAAAATGCTGCGACAACAAATAAAGTTGTTGTTAACCAGAAGATTGCCTGTAATCCAAATATAAGAGAGAGAAAGCCAGCTGAAATTGGCCCCAATACTTGTCCCATCAGGGAAAATGTACTTGTAACACCAAATGCAGCTCCACGCTTTGATTCTGGAATCAGGTAAGTAATGATAGTATTTGAACTTGGGATCATAGCTCCGATGCAGAGACCATTAATAAATCTCATTAAACCCAAAGCCAGAATATCACTGGCAGCTATTTGTCCAATAAACGTAATGCCACCAAGCACTGAGGCAACCAACATGATTTGTTTGTGCGAATAACGCCTTACCAAAGCCCCCATACTCGCTGCAGAGAACGCGCTGGCAATACCGCCAACCGCAATAAGAACGCCGGATATACTGGCAATATTGCTTTGATCTGCGGCAATGGAACGAATATACAGCGGCAAAATCGGGCCAATGCTTTGGATAGCAAACTGGGCCAAAAACAATATAAACAGCATTACTTTCAAGTCTGTCAGAGACAAAAAATATTTAAATACCGATTTTATTGACGGCTTTTCTTTTTTCGGCACAGGAGTAAAGGTCTCCGTGATAGTAAAATGTATTATCAAGAAAGATAATATACATAAAAAGCCAAATACCAAAAATGGTTGTCGGTACCCAAAATAATCTGCAATTAGTCCACCTATCATAGGGCCTACAGCGCCGCCAACAATCAACGATGTTTGAAAAATACCGATGGTGGCAGCTATTTTATCCTTAGGAGACATACTAACCGCGAGAGCAGTCGAAGCTGCTACAAATCCCCCAAATGTACCTTGCAACACCCGCAGCGCCAGCAGCTGATAGACATTGGTAACAAACGCCATCGCTAATATTAAAAAACCAAAGATCAAAAGTACTTTTTCAAGCATAGGCTTGCGTCCCCTGCGGTCAGCCATAGCGCCCCAAAAAGGGTTTGAAAGCGCGGCACAAAAAGCCGCAGCACCTACAAGAAGACCTGCCCACATAGAGGCCTCTGCCATATCCTCTATTCCCAAGTGGGTAACATAAAGAGGCAGGAAAGAGATTACGCCTGTGATCGCGCTCATACCAATTAATTGCGCAGACCATAAAATAGCCAGTTTTTTCCATAACCCACTATTCAAAAATAAATCCCTTCTTTCAAAACTGGCCCCTTGACATTTGCCTGTAAATAAACTTATTTACATTTCTTGAATTATAGCACAGAGAAATATATAATAAAATTATCAAAATTATATCTTTAATATAACAATAAAGTATAGATAGGAGCAGCATATGGATATCCGTACCATGAAATATTTTCAAGCAGTGGCAGAAGAGGGCAGTATCAGCAATGCATCACGTCAGTTAAATATTGCTCAGCCAGCGCTAAGCCGGCAAATGAAAATGCTTGAAGAGGATCTTGGCGTGCAATTATTTGAACGCGGAAGCCGCAGAATAAAATTAACAATTGCCGGGCAGTTGCTTCGGGAACGTACTGAGCAAATTTTAAACTTAGTCGAAGGCACAAAGAAAGAAGTCGCAGAATTCGATTCCGGCGTTGCCGGTTCTATTTCTATCGGCACAGTCACAACGTCGGGCGCTGTTTTGTTGCCAGAACTAGTCAACCAATTCCATAATTTATATCCAAATGTCACCCTGCAGGTATGGGAAGGTGATGGTTATCGAATTTTGGAATTATTGGACAAAGGGATCATTGAGATAGGCATCGTACGCGCACCCATTGATTCCGATATCTACAACTCTATCACGATGCCGGATGAGCCGTTGGTGATAGCAATGCAGAAAAATTGCCCCTTCGACCAGGAGCAAGACACCATACGCCTACGGGAACTTGCCCATCAGCCTCTTATCATACCCTTCAGATGGAGATCTTTATTTGTTAGCTGGTGTGCTGCGGCTGGGTTTAAACCAAATATTGTTTGCCTGTGCAATGGCATTATCATGGATATTCTCTGGGCAAAAAAAGGTATCGGTATGGCGTTAGTGCCACAATCTACAAAAGAACTCGTCACAGATCCAGCAATAACATACAAAAAAATTGTCGACCCGACATTATCTACACAAACAGCAGTTGTCTGGCACAAAAATCGCAGATTATCTGCCGGCAGCAGTCATTTTCTTGATCTAATAAAGGATTTAAAATACTAAAATCGTTGATGGCTGATACGACATGACAAAAGGCACCGCTTTTTTGCGGTGCCTTTTTCACAAGTCGGCAAAAGTTTTGACTTATTATTTCAGCATTCTTAAAGCTTCCTCCGGTACAAAAACTTCTTTGTCATTGTATACTACAACACCGTTAAAAGTTACTTTTCCTTCAGGTCCTTCAAAATAATTTCTATTTTCCTGGAATTTATAAGTATGTCCATTTTTCGTTAACTCAAATGAAGGATTTTTAGCATCGCTATTATTGATAACACATTTAACACCATATTTGCCAAAAGCAGCTGAAGGCACAAATAGTTTTTCACTGGTTTTGTCAAGATCGCCTCCCATGGCTTTAGCGACATATTTGCCAATATCAGAATTCTGAACTGTGCCTGTTAGTTGATTTTTATAGTCGTTAGTGTAGACATACAAAGCAACATCTTCTCCCGTATGACCACCAGTCGTCCATCCTAAGTCAGAACGTTTATTTAATATAGTTCTCAAAACTTTCATCTTAGCTTCTTCAGAATTAGCCTGGGAAATATCCTGCAATTCTAAATCTGTTGGCACAAACCCAAAATTAGTTTGAAGCAATGTGCTGGTCTGGTCCTCATTATTGATTATTGTTTTAGCAAGTTTTTCTTCAGTCATATGCACTTTTTTCAAAGTATCAGTAAAAGCATTTATAGGCAATGTGGAATAGTTGCCGCTAGTTGCTTCATTGCCCATTGTAATACCGCCGTTGCCATGATCACTTGCTACAACTATCAGTGTATCCTTATTGCCTTTGGCATAATTAAGAGCAACACCCAATGCATCATCAAAAGCTTTAATATCTCCCGTTAAAGCTGCTGGAGCATTATTATGCGCTGCCCAGTCCACCTTGGAACCTTCTACCATCAGGAAAAATCCCTTTTTATCTTTCGATAACAATTGAATAGCCTTGCTTGTCATTTCTGATAGTGCCGGCTCATCAGTCTTGCGATCAAGTTCATAAGGCAAATCACTGGATGCAAACAACCCAAACACCTTGCCATCATTAACAGTGCTGAGCTGATTTTTATCAGTAATAAGTTTATATCCTTGCTGTTTAATTTCAGTAACTAAATCCTGTTTATCTGCTCTTTCTGCTGGTGTAAAAAATTTATACCCACCGCCAAAAACAACATCCATATTCTGAAAAACTTGCTGTTCAGATATATCATTGTAATTTTTGCGGTTAACAGCATGAGCGGAAAAATCAGCAGGTGTTGCATGCATGATTTCAGATGTTGCAACCAGCCCTGTCGCTTTGCCCTGCATTTTGGCAAGCTCAAGCACAGTTGCTAAAGGTGCTAAAGCTTCTTTTACATCATCCTTATTGCTGCCATATAATGTGGCCGCTTTGCCTTTTACACCAATTAATTTATCTTGCGTTTTATGTCCCGTTGCCATTGCCGTGCCAGCTGGTGCGGAGTCTGCAATCGCTGTATCAGAATTATGTGTGCGTACCAAACCAGAAGTTATTCCATCCATATTCAAAGGGGCTCCGTCATTATAAAGCAATCTAGTAAGAGTCACTCCATCCTGGCTCATGCCATCAGGAATTAGAACAATTACATTTTTAGCAAAACCCATTCCGATTTTTTCCAATGGCATCGCGAACGCTGGCACTGATGCACTAAAGACTATGCTTGCAACCAAAGCCACAACTTTTTTTCTGCTATTCATTTAATCAACCTCCCACTTAATATATGGCATAAGTATAACCGATTAGTGTTAAGATATTCTTACGAATAAGTAAAGAGCGTGTTAAATATTCAATAATTTGTAGTCTTTACCTTCCATAGATAATTGCGATTATAGAAAAGTGCACTGCAAACATAAAAATAACATTGCAGTGCACTTTAATTCTATATGCAATTTTAATATTTCATAATTTCTAGCAAGATATCCGCGTTACTATTTTTGCAAGTAAGTTAAAATGTCGGCAGCATTGGTATCTGGTTTAACTTTAGGCATCACCTTTTCAATAATGCCATGCTCATCGATAATATAGGTTGTTCTGACTACACCCATACTGACCTTGCCGTAGAGCTTTTTTTCCTGCCACACATCATAAGCTTTAATTGCAATAAGCTCTGGATCAGAAAGCAAAATGAAAGGCAAATTATATTTTTCAGCAAATTTAACATGTGAAGCAACACTGTCTTTGCTGATGCCAATAACCACAACATTGTCTTTCTTAAATTCATCATAGGCCTTGGCAAAAGCGCAAGCCTGGCGGCTGCAGCCAGGAGTGTTGTCTTTTTGATAAAAATAAATGACAACCTTTTTCCCAAGGAAATCTGATAAAGAAACATTAATCCCATCCTTATTATATAAAGTAAAATCCGGAGCTTTCATATTGACTTCAAGCATGTGCTTGTCCCCTCCTTATTTCTTATTTAAACTGCAATCTCTTGAGCAACCTGAACAGCCGCCGCAACAACCGCCACCATCTTTTTTCTTTCCCAAGAGACTACGAACAGCTAAAACAATCAGTATGGCAACTATTCCGCCAACAACATAATTAATCATTTTCTTTCTCCCTTCAGTTAGCCTTCGCTAACCTCATTGTATAACCGATATCTTATCCTGTCAACCTGCAATATGTGAAGAAAGAGAAAACTCGTTCCCTCCGAATTTTACCTGTTAGCAGAATGCATAGGGCAGGTTTCGATATGATCATCCACCATCCCAATCGCTTGCATAAATGAATAGATAATTACCGGTCCAACGAATTTAAAACCGAGCTTTTTCAGGTCCTTACTGATCCTCTCAGATAATTCACTCTTTGCGGGAACATCAGTTTCATCTGCCCATTTGTTAACCACCGGTTTAAAATCAATATAACGCCATAAAAACTCCGAGAAACTGCCAAATTCTTTTTTTATTTCGATAACTGACATAGCATTGCTTCTCACAGCTTTAAGCTTTGCCAAATTTTTAATAACATTATATTTTATTCTGATTTCTTCCAAGTCTTTATCGCTTAATCCGGCACAATATTCTATATCAAAACAACGAAAAGCTTTTTTATATGCTTCTCTTTTGGCCAAAACGATGCTCCATGATAAGCCGGCCTGCGCCCCTTCCAATGTAAGCATTTCAAAAATATAGGTATCATCAAAACTAGGAACGCACCACTCATTATCATGGTACAATCTCATCAATTTATTTTCGCCCGGCCATGAACATTCCCCCATAAAACAGACCTCCTATCCTTCAGTATTTTTAGTATAGCATTTTCATATATGCTTATAAACCATCATAAAATCATTTAAGACTAACATTAATCAGCTTATGCTGTTTTCATCACGCTTTAATTGCCGTTAAATCCCAACTTATTTGAAGAACAATTAACTACTTTATATTATTTCAAAAAGGGGTTGCAGAAAATCTGCAACCCCTTTTATTTGTTATGGCGGATGGGGTGGGATTCGAACCCACGGTACGTCGCCGTACACTTGATTTCGAGTCAAGCACCTTCGACCACTCGGACACCCATCCAATATGTCTTTTTAAAGACAGTAATTATTATAGCACAAAATATAACAGCAATAATAGCTACAAAATCAAATCCCTTTATTTTGTTTATTATCCTTACGTCTTTTTTTGAAAAAGTCCTTCATTACCTGGGTGCACTCTTCACTGCAAACCCCTGCGGTAACCTCGGTCATGTGATTTAACGCCGGATTATTGACCACATTGAACAAGGACTCTGCAGCTCCTGCTTTGCTGTCAGTACTGCCATAAACCAGCCGGCTTATTCTGCTCATAACAATTGCGCCTGCGCACATTGGGCACGGCTCGATAGTAACATAAAGAGTTGCGCCTGTTAAACGCCACCTATTCAATTTCTTACAAGCTTCGCGGATAACGATTGTTTCCGCATGTGCAGTAGCATCCTGCCATGTTTCCCTCATGTTATGCGCCTTGGCAATAACTTCACCATCAAGGACAAGCACTGCCCCTATGGGTATTTCACCAATTTCAGCGGCCTTGTGTGCTTCAGACAACGCCATTTTCATATACGTAACATCATCAAGCATATAGATACCTTTCCGTTAATCCATTTTAATCGTCAGCCCGACGCCGACTTCTTTTATCGCAAATTGTGTCAGCATTTGTGCCTTTGCCGCCAGTGACACACAATGGCAAGGATATAGATTGTTAATTTGTTGCTGTTTTAACCATGAGATAGTCTTATCCAGCCGCACATTTTGTTCAAGTAAATGAAATCCTCCAATTACTCCAACAACTTTATCCTCATTCATTATATTCTTCGCTTGTTCAATAATATTGCAAATTCCACTGTGTGAACAGCCTGAGATAATAAACAAACCTTCATTAGTTCGGCAAACCAATGCACTGTCATCTAGAACAAAATCATCTTGCCATACCCCGTCACGCAATTGCTCACCGATAGGCACTCGGTTTTCAAAATCGTTCCTGTCAGCTATTTCACCTAAAAACACACAGTTTTCCGCAATTATATACGGCTTTTTAGTTAAAACTGTTGCCGCTTTCCCTGCCAACAACTTCAATTCCGGCGGTGGTCCAATATATTCTTTGCCTACTCTTTTCTGCAAAAGACAATCAGGATGTGCAACGAGCTTCACAAATTGCCAAGACAACATTTTATCTAAGTATTTGATACCGTTGGTATGATCATTATGCCCATGTGAAAAAACAAGATGGGTTATCTCCGCTAAATCTATGTTGAGCTTCTCAGCATTATTAAGAAAAATATCTGAATAGCCGGCATCAAACAAAATTTTTTTATTATCAATCTCCAAATAATAGCTGACAGCTGGTTCGCCATAGTAATATTTGTCTATAAAAGTGTTGTTATCGACTAATACTGTAATTTTCATAAAATACTCCGTCATTTTTGCTGCAAAATTAATTGCAAATATGCTTACCTTTATATTATAAAGGCATTAAGCGGTCTTAACAAGAAACCAATCACTTTGCAACGCAAGCTTATATCTATAAACAATTAAATATAATTAATAACAAAAACGATTTAACAATACAAAAACAAAACGCACCTGCTGCATAAACAGCAAATGCGTATTTTTTTGGTGTCCTGGGCGAGATTCGAACTCACGACCTACTGCTTAGGAGGCAGTCGCTCTATCCTGCTGAGCTACCAAGACAACTATCCAGCTTAAAAAGCTCACTACCGATTTTACTATATTGAACGTACCATGTCAATTTTACTTGATTATATCAGTTTATTTTTAAGCAAAATGGTTAATATTATCTATAATTTCATTGTATTTCGAAATCTAACAACAATTCTATTTACTTAAAATTGACATTACAGTTAATGTAAACAAATTTCGGCATTGTTTTTGTCTAATTTTTCTGTCAATTTCTTTTCAGAATACAAACAATCTTTCGAATATACATTTACTAACAGTTTTAACAACAAAAAATGTGGGAAAATCATGTTTTCCCACATAGTTATCCACAGAACGTCTGTTTTTGTGCATAAAGCTGTTTATAACTTTTCTGCCATTCCCGGCGGCATGCTCCACTCAACGCGTACACCGGTAGCTACCCAAATCCTGGTCAAGCAAGTTTTGAAATTTTTCAAGCTTTCCAAAGGATCTAAAGTATAAGTAGAAAAATCGCGAATATCATGTTCACCTGGAAGGTCCATCGTATGAGGCTTGCTGAGATAATCTTTAACACTTGCCACAGCTTCCGGAGCCCCTTCAATCACAACCTCGGCTGTCTTCGTTTCTTCATCATATTCTGCATAGCCGTAATGGCACTGCCAATTTAAAGTAACCTTGAATTTGCCCATGATTTCCTCCTCAAAATTATCAACGAATTCGTATTCAAAATATTATATCATAGAACAATTAATAAAAAAGTCCTCAAAAATCAGTCTTCTTTACGATAGAGGGGTTTGAGACGGCGTTCAATACTCATTTTTTTCTCTTTGCCGCCTACTTTTGCAATTTCATAGAGAAGATTCTGCGAACTGATGGCAATATTACCATACCAGACAGCCCTTCGGTAACTGCCGTTAGACTGCATGATATGGGCACCCACATTATCTTTTAGAACCAATTCGAGAATGGCTTTGATCCTTTTGATGTGCCTGGCGCTTTCCACAGGGAAAAATAACTCAACACGTTCATTCAGATTTCGAGGCATCCAATCAGCGCTGGAAAGGTATACCTGCTCACTGACGCCGTTGGCAAAGTAAAAAATACGGCTGTGTTCCAATTGCCTGCCGACGATGCTGCGCACAGTAATATTTTCACTGATACCCGCTAGACCAGGTTTGAGACCGCAGATACCTCTGACAATCAGTTCAATCTTAACGCCGCCCATAGAAGCCTCATAGAGTTTCTTGATTATCTCTTTATCAATCAAGGAATTCATTTTCGCAATAATATGTCCTTCACGACCTCTTTTCACCTGCGCAATCTCATTAGCAATCAGCTCATAAAGCTTCTGCCGTAACCCCAGCGGTGCCATCACCAGTTTATTCCAGACTGGCGGGTCCGAATAACCGGATAGTAGGTTGAAAAAGGCTGATGCATCGGTACCGAATTGGTCATTGGCTGTCATAAGTCCGATATCCGTATAAAGTTTTGCCGTATTGTCATTGTAATTACCGGTACCAAGATGAACATAGCGTTTGATGCCATCCGGTTCTTTGCGCACAATCAAAATAATCTTGGCATGCGTTTTCAGACCAACCAGACCGTAAATAACATGGCATCCAGCTTTTTCGAGCCTGCGCGCCCAGATAATATTGTTTTCTTCATCGAAACGAGCCTTCAATTCTACCAGAACTGTGACCTGCTTGCCATTTTCCGCCGCTCTTGCCAAGGCAGCGACTATAGGCGAATTACCGCTTACACGATACAAGGTTTGCTTAATGGCGAGCACATTAGGATCGTTTGCTGCATCGCTGACTAACTTGATGACTGCTTCAAAACTCTCATAAGGATGGTGGAGCAAAATGTCATGTTCCCGAATACGGTCAAAAAGATTATCCATTTTCGGCAATTCCAGCGGTTTTTGCGGCACAAAAGGTTCAAATTCCCATTTCGGTTCGTTTAAAAGTTTAATAAATTTAAAGAAGCAGGTAACATCAAGCGGGCCGCTGATTTCGTAAATCGCCTGTTCGGTAAGGTCAAGATTTTCAGCCAAAAATTTCTTAATGCTTTGGTTGCGCGTTTTCAGAATTTCTAAACGCACCGAAGCACCACGCTTACGTTTACGCAGAGATATTTCAATTTCTTTGAGCAGATTTTCCGTATCCTCTTCGTCAACATCGAGGTCTGAATCACGTGTTATCCGGAAAGGAACAATATCCAGTATCTCACAGCCTTTGAATAAGTCCTGGCAATGAACAATGATAACTTCTTCCAGAAATACGAAGGTTCGCTGGCTGCAGCGCTCAACTTCAACAATACGCGGCAAAACAGAAGGAACCTGCACAAACCCTCTGCTGTGCTGTCCCTCGTTATTAATAAGTTCAACCGCCAGATTAAGCGTTCTGTTCATCAAAAAAGGTAAGGGCCTGGAAGCATCGACAGCCATTGGCGTCAAAACAGGATAAACGATTTCGCGGTAATACTCTTCCAGCCATTGTTTACCGCTCTCTTCCACATCACCTACTCGGCTGATCATTATTCCTTCTTTTCTCAATTCTTTCAGAATAGAAAATAAGTAGCGATACTTGGCCTTCATCTGCATATGCGCCGACTTGGCAATCATTTTTAATTGTTCCTCAACCGTAAGACCAGCGGCATCACTTTTATTGATACCATTTTCCAA
>JAAYVM010000067.1 GCA_012517145.1 Acholeplasmataceae bacterium | reverse complement strand
GGAATTAGTTGGAGTTGCTGCCACCTTTTTCTTTATTAGTTTTGGAATAAAAGCGGCCATTTTCCCACTATTCTTTTGGCTTCCAGCAACATACCACACAGCACCAGTAGGTATAACGGCATTAGCGGTAGCGTTGCTTACGAAAGTTGGAGTTTACGCATTAACCCGCTTTTTTACAATCATTTATCCACTACAAGGCACTTCCCTACAAACCATTATGCTAGTTTTTGCAGCCTTAACAATGACTATTGGTGTGCTTGGCGCGGCTGCACAGGTTGATTTCAGAAAAATACTATCGTTTCATATGATCTCTCAAATAGGCTACATGGTTATGGGTATAGCCATTTTCACCCCGCTAGCCATTGCTGGTTCACTTTTTTTTGTCATTCATAATGTCCTGGTCAAAACCAACCTATTCTTCATAGCGGGTGGCGTTTATAGAATTTCGGGCAGCTATAAACTCAAAGAGCTTGGTGGCATAATAAAGCAAGCCCCATGGTTAGCAATGCTATTTGCCATTTCAGCATTTTCTTTAACTGGCGTGCCCCCGCTTTCAGGTTTCTGGGGCAAATATTTACTTGCTCGCAGCGGATTTGAGGAAGGAAGCACACTGGTCATCATTGTAACTGCCATTTCGCTGATGGTTAGCTTGCTGACACTTTTTTCAATGACAAAAATCTGGAACGAAGTTTTCTGGAAACCTAATCCTGCTGGGGAAAAACCAAAATTAAGCTTGAATAATCTTTTAAAAATACAACCCGGGGTGATGTTTTCAATTATTGCCATTACCATTTTAGTTCTGATTATCAGTTTTGCCCCCCAAAGCTTGATTAACTGGTGCTACGATTCAATATTAGTTTTAACTGAACGAGATAGATATATTGAAAGTGTAATAGGTCTCTACAATTAATTTGTTGTAATGCTCAAATAGGTTTAAAAACAAAGAAAAATGAAAACAATACTCAGGTTAATTGCTCTAGCCGCTATCCTAACCTTAATTTTTCTTTTTTATGTCGATTTTAAAATCGAGGCTCATTGGGTTATTCTGATATTTCTTTCATTTAACCTAACCTTTTGGCTATTTACATATTTCTTCAACAAAAACGCATTCTACCAAACAATTTACATGGTTGAACTTTTAGTTTACTTCATAAAAGAAATGTTCGTTGCCACATACCTAGTAATCAAAGAGGTGTTATCAGTGAAATCAAGAATAAAGGCTGGCATCATCGCCATGCCTCTTGACGTTAAAAGCAATATCGAGATAACCATTCTAGCCTCGCTAATTTCACTTACACCAGGAACTCTGAGTCTTGAGGTTTCCGAGGACAAGTCGTTCCTTTTTATTCACGTAATAAATATTCCTGATGGTGATGCGGAGAGAATTAAATCGCAAATTAAGAATGGATTTGAAAGACGTGTTCAACGAATTTTTAATTAATCTTCCAACATGGTTGATGTAGTACTCAAGGTGTCGATTATTTTGATGGGTATCTCCATGCTGCTGGTGGTGATACGTTTCCTAAAAGGTCCATCGTTGCCCGATAGAGTTACAGCTTTTGATTTGTTCACCACAATGGTAATTGCATCTATTGCCATTTTTTCCCTAATCTGGGAAAATGTTAATTTCCTTGATGTTGCAGTCATTCTATCGTTAATTGCTTTTTTAGGAGCGCTTTCTTTTGCTTACTACATTTTAAAAAGAAAAGATTAGCCATGATTATTGAATTTATTTCCGCCATACTCATTGCTACGGGCTCACTGTTTATGCTAATTGCATCAATTGGCATTTTAAAACTTCCTGATTTTTATACACGTATGTCAGCCATTACAAAAGCATCAACTCTAGGTCTAGGGTTAGTGCTGCTGGGCATATCTATACACTTTGATCAAATAGGAGTGTTTGCAAAGAGTTTTATTATTATTACTTTTTTACTGCTTACCAACCCCATTGGGGCTCATGCAATAGCCCGAGCAGCCTACAAACAAAAAATAAAGTATAGCGATAGTACAATAATTGACGAACTCCAAGCCCTTTACCAGAAAGCAAATGAACTAGAATTAGCATGGCTCAATAATAAAAACAACACAGAAATTGCCGAGAAACTTGTTTGCGCTATTATTCAGTTACCTGCATCACATGGTGGGAGTTTCAGCAAAGCTCTCGACATTGCCCGCGAAATAACAAAAGTTGATTTTGCTACCGGGTATAGAATAACGGGCAATATTTATAGTAAAATGGGGAAGTTTGAAAAGGCTGAAAAATACCTTAAACAGGCTTGTGAAGCATGCATGTTCAGCCCCAAAGCCTCATTTGCTTTAGTTAGCTTTTATGTGGAAAACAAGTTACCCAACAGAGCATTAAATGTAATTGAGGATGCTATGAAACTGCATCCTGAAAACCTAGAATTCCCCCTTAAAGCAATACATATAGCCTTTGATTTTGAAGTCAGCAATAAGTTTGCCATTGAGTGCTGCAATAGAATAATAGAACAAAGCCATGCCGCACCCTCGGAATACCTTTTACAAGCATCAAGCTTTAAACGGTTCTTTGTGGAAAGAAGTATGGGAAAATAAAAAAGCTGGAACATT
>JAAYVM010000066.1 GCA_012517145.1 Acholeplasmataceae bacterium | reverse complement strand
TTTTACTGTGGCTCAGTTGGCAAGCCAGTTATCTGTAACTGAGCAAAATATTCGCCGTATCATTAGCAGTCTTTGTTCTGTAGGGCTGGTTGCTGTTGCCGGAGAAGAATTTGCAGCGACGCGTGGCAGACCCGGCAAGATATATCGACTAAAATAGAGAAAAGAATCTTGCACTTAATTACACAAGGTATAAAAGGTGATACAGGCATCTACTAAATCACTTTGAAAATCTTACTATTTTCACTTTGCTATCGACCTAAGAGCCCATGTTTTGGGCGGTCGATAGCTTTTTCTTTTTTGACAATAAAAAAAAGAAATTCCTCTTGCACTTAATAAAAAGATGTATTATAATCCGAATTAAGAAATATTTGCATTTGTATTGCTAAAATAAAAAGCAAGTTATTTTTTCACTATATTATTATTGCGATAATCAGAAAAAAGATTTTATTAGAGGAGGAAGAATAATGTCAAAGTTTGTTGTTCAACTGTCTGAAAAGATTAAACAAGTTTTACCTTTTACAGAAGCAATCTACAAAGATTTACATCAAAATCCGGAACTACCTTTGCAAGAAATTCGTACGGCAGGTATAGTAGCCAAGCAATTAACCGAAGCAGGGTTCGAAGTAAAGGAAAAAGTCGGAGGAACCGGAGTTGTAGGTATCCTAAAAAATGGAGAAGGACCGACGATTATGCTACGTGCAGATATGGACGCGCTTCCGATGAAAGAAGAAACAGGTCTCTCCTATGCAAGCACTAAAGAAGCAGTTAATCGCAAAGGTGAAACCGTTCCTGTTGCTCATTCTTGTGGGCATGATATGCATACGGCATGGTTGATTGGGGCAGCGAAGGTATTATCAGATGTGCGCGAGTTTTGGCAAGGAACATTGGTAACTGTTTTCCAACCGGCTGAAGAAACTGCTGAAGGTTCACAAAAAATGCTTAGCGATGGACTTACTGAAATTATTCCGAAACCAGATGTTATCTTGGGGCAGCATCTACTGCAGTTTCGTGCTGGTACGGTAGCATATCGCTCCGGCCAAACACTTACGGCTGGTGATAGCTTAATGGTGCGCTTTTTTGGTAAAGGTGCTCATGGTGGAATGCCACATCAAGGCGTAGATCCTTTGGTTATGGCAGCATCAGCTGTTTTGCGCCTGCAAACAATTGTTTCAAGAGAGGTTTCTCCTCAGTCGCAAGTCGTTGTTACTGTTGGTGAGTTTCACGCTGGTACTGCTGAAAATATAATACCTGCTGAGGCATATATTAAACTGAATGTCAGAACCACAGATGAAGAAGTGCGAAAACACGTACTTGAAGCAATTAAAAGGATATGTATCTCAGAGGCTCGCGCTTCGAATGCGCCCAAAGATCCGGTATTTGAAGAAATCAATAATTTCCCTCTTACGGTCAATGATGAAGAAGTGACAAAGAAGGTAGCTGCTGCATTTCGTGCTCACTTTGGTGATCGTTTGAGCGAGACATCGCCACTGGGTGCAAGTGAAGACTTTGGACGTTATGGAAAAGTTTGGAAAACTCCTTATATGTATTGGTTTGTTGGTGGGTGTGATGCAAGCAAATACGACAAAGCGGTGCAAGAGGGAACTGTTGGACATCTGCCTGGGCCTCATTCACCTTTTTGGGCACCTGTGTTGAATCCTACTCTGCAAACTGGAATTGAAACAATATTGGCGGCTGCCGGTGTATGGTTAGCCAAAGAAAGCGAGAAAGGTGAATAATTATGACGAACAAAAATAATAATTCAGTAGTGGATGTTAAATCAAGTGGCGCAGTTGGTTATAAGGGGGACGACAAACTACTTTTGGGTATAGTTTTGGGCGTTATTACTTTTTGGTTATTTGCGCAAACGACACTTAATGTTGCACCTGCAATGCGTGCAGACCTGGGTATCGATGAGAATTGGAGCAATATAGCAGTTAGTATCACGGCTCTTTTCTCAGGAATCTTTATTGTTGTTATGGGCGGCTTGGGAGACCGCATCGGGCGTGTAAAAGTTGCTTTGGTTGGAATCGTGCTCAGTGCAATCGGGTCTCTTTTAATCGCAGTTTCTCCTACAGGTACCGTTGCGTTTCTTATGCTTGGCCGCATTATCCAGGGTCTTTCAGCAGCATGTATAATGCCATCTACGTTAGCATTGCTGAAAGCTTACTATGAAGGTCCAGCCAGGCAGCGTGCTATCAGCTTCTGGTCTATAGGTTCATGGGGCGGCTCAGGGCTTTGTTCGCTTTTTGGCGGTGCCGTTGCTTCGACTATTGGCTGGCGCTGGATTTTCTGGATGTCAATTGTCATTTCTATAATCAGCTTTCTTTTGATGCGGTCGACTCCGGAGAGTAAGGTTGAACAAACTGGTGAACGCCATGATTTTGATTGGTCCGGCTTAATTGCTTTCATGATTTCGATGGTATCAATAAATATAGTTATCGGTCAAGGCTCTAAACTGGGCTGGACAAGTAACCTGATTGTTGCTCTTTCGGTCGTTTTCCTAATTGCGGCAAGCATTTTCTTCAAGATAGAATCAAGCAAATCCAATGCTTTTGTAGACTTTAAACTGTTCAATAACAGCACATATGCAGGTGCAACCTTATCCAATTTCCTGCTTAATGGTGCTGCAGGAACGTTGCTTGTCGCACTTACTCTTGTACAGAAGGGCGCTGGACTTTCTTCCTTTGAAGCTGGTATGCTTACAATAGGTTACCTTATTGCTATACTTGCTACTATCCGTGTTGGCGAAAAATTGCTGCAAAAATGGGGCCCTCGTAAGCCCATGCTGCTAGGTTGCAGCATCACTGCAACGGGTATATTTTTAACCAGTCTCAGCTTCCTTTATGCTTGGCAGTATATGATTGCCGCTGTTATCGGATTTACACTTTTTGGTATCGGCTTGGGTTGTTACGCAACTCCTTCTACTGATGCAGCTCTGTCAAATGTACCACAAAACCAAGTAGGTTCGGCGGCAGGTATCTACAAGATGGCTTCTTCTCTCGGCGCGGCCTTTGGTGTGGCAATATCTGCGGCTTTATTTACAGGGCTTAGTAGCGGACATGTTGTTTATTGGGGTGAGTTATTCATTGGACGTACTGATAATATCGAAGTTCGTTTTGCTGCTGCCGTGGCCTTGCTGTTCAATGTTCTTATGACGTTGATTGCAATTGTTGCAATCATGCAAACGGTTCCTAAGAGCAACACAAAAAATAATGTGCTATAATCACAGTTTTAGCAGTTAAAATTAATTTGACAACTTGGTGCGAATTTTAGATAAAATCTATAAAGTACAAATGGTGAACAAGGCTGGCTCTGTGATTTAGTCGATGCTGAACCTCCAAGCGCAATACCATTCTTCTGGATTCTCATCAGGCGGACAACCCAAGCACTCTGTTATTATTCTGGAGTCGATGGCACTTGCGAAATAGGTGTATTCAACTAAGCCAGCAGATTTACAGGGATAATTATCCAATTTCTTGCTCTTTCTGGCGGATTGTACCCTGCAATCATTCATTTTGAAAACTATGCTGCTTGGACTTTCATCAAGAATCGTCTGAACATTAATTTTTGCATACAGTCGTAGTTGAAGCGCTTCTTTTAGTCCTTCAATACCGGGGTATTCCGGGAGATTCAAAAAACGTTTGATCGACCAAGCTTCAAATGGTGAAAACCAGGCCCAGCATGAGTCATTACAGCGTTTGGCGTCTAACATGCCTTTTTTTGCTTCAACAGCCTGAAACCATATGCCGTCTTCAGCTAGCCAGTTCAGACTGAGATTTTCGACAAAAGTTTCTAGTTCGGCTTTAGACATGTTTAGAAGTGGTTCCGGAATTCCTTCTAGTAATTTTAAGCCAAATGTTTTACCAATGCGACTCAACTGGATACTCATGTTTTTTTCATAAACGGCATCCATTACTTCTAAAGCCTTTTCAAAACCAATCTGATGCTCAACTTCTTTAAACCAAAAAACATAGTGTACCAAGGTTCTATGGAACATGTCCATAGCCAATTTTGCCAAGTCTCTTCTGTCTAAATCAGATGCCCGTAATTCTGGTTTATCCATTTTTTTCACCTGCTTTAAATAATTTATGCTATATTTATAATTTTTAGTTTATAATATTAAGAAAAAAATCTCAATGTACACTATGTATTCTGTTTTGAACTATTACGTAAAGATCTTGGCATTTTGGTATATTTAATCGTAAAAAAGCTTGACTTTAAGTTCACACTAAGGTCTTATAGAAGAATAAAGAAGTATAATTTTTCGTATTTCGCATAAATTAGAAAAGAAAAATTCAGGGATTCCTGCCATCACATATCCAATAAAACCATTTGCAAGAAAATATTAATTTGAAGTCCTGCAAACTAAGACAATATGAAAATGAAGGTAGTGAGAATTCATACGCCTTTACATTACTACCGCAAAAATATTTATGTTCGTAAAATGCTTGACAAAATTAACGAAAAAAGATACTTTTAATATGGTATAAAGAGTTTTTAATGCATTTATGACGCGGGAAAATTATTCCGAAGAGGAGATGATTTATGGCAGTCGGACGAGAGTTTTCTTAAAAAACAGAATTTTCGAAAAAAGAGAATTTTTGCAATGATGTTGTTTTTACTCAGTTGACTGATCCATAATGTTCCAAATCAGGGGAAGAGGGGATTGTTAATGTTAACTTTTTTTGCGTGTCTAGCTCTTTTAATTATTGGCTACATGGTGTATGGCAAATTTGTAGATAGTATATTTGAACCTACGGACAAAACTACGCCGGCAATTGAACACAAGGATGGCGTAGATTACGTGCCGATGTCGACGTCGAAGGTTTTCTTAATTCAGCTTTTGAATATCGCCGGTCTTGGTCCAATCTTTGGTGCAATTGCTGGTGCACTCTGGGGGCCAGTAGTTTTCCTTTGGATTGTATTCGGAACGATTTTTGCTGGTGCCGTTCATGATTATTTGTCCGGTATGATATCCCTCAGAAACAATGGGGCCAGCATTTCTGAAGTTGTTGGCAAATACCTTGGGCCAAAGATGAAAGCGGTCATGCGTGTATTTTCAGTAGTCTTATTAGTTTTAGTTGGGACAGTTTTTATGACAGGTCCTGCAATGCTTTTAGTGAAGTTGACAGGCATGAGCCTAATTTTTTGGCTTAGTGTTATTGTTGTATATTATTTTTTGGCGACTCTCTTACCGATAGATCAGATTATTGGTCGAATTTATCCTGTTTTTGGCATTTGTCTGATTATTATGGCTGTAGGCGTTGGTGGCGGCATTGTTCTTGAGGGTTATAACATGCCGGAGTTGACGCTAACTAATATGCATCCTTCAGGGTTACCAATCTGGCCTTTAATGTTTATAACAGTAGCTTGCGGTGCTATTTCTGGTTTCCATTCCACACAGTCACCCATGATGGCCAGATGCTTGATTAATGAAAGGGATGGGCGCAAAGTGTTTTACGGAGCCATGGTTGCCGAGGGCGTTATCGCTTTGATTTGGGCAGCAGCTGGCGTTGCTTTTTACAATTCGACCGGTGGCTTGGCAGCGGCTTTGAAAGCTGGCGGACCTGGCGGCGTTGTATACGACGTCTCCTTTACTCTTTTGGGCAGCATCGGTGGTGTTTTGGCTATGATCGGTGTTATTGCGTGCCCAATCACTTCTGGTGATACAGCTTTCCGCAGTGCTCGATTGACTTTGGCTGACTGGTTTAAACTTGAACAGGTAAAAAATACAAGCCGTCTCTATTTGGCAGTACCTCTTATCGCTGTAGGTGCAATTTTGTCGCAAATGAATTTTGCTATAATTTGGAGATATTTTGCTTGGACAAATCAGACTCTTGCTATGTTTGTTCTTTGGGCAGGTGCCGTGTATCTCTATAAAGAACATCCGGAGAAGCCTTATTGCTGGATGGCTGCTATTCCGGCAACCTTTATGGCAGTTGTTACATTCACTTATATTTTGCAGGCTCCTGAAGGTTTGAAGCTGCCTGTAAGTATCAGTTATCCAGCCGGGTTCGTGTTTGGTGCAATCTGTCTATTCCTGTTTGTAAAGAACACTTTTATGAGCAGAAAACAGGAAGAAAGTTCTCAAGAGAGCATTTGAGTTAAGTAGCTAAGTTGAATTTAATAAAACTGCACGTTTGCCTTATTACCGTTTAGAGATTGTCTGAAATATAATGCAAAAAAAGCGCACTTTAAAGAGTGCGCTTTTTTTCTTAAAGTTTTTAATTAGCAGATAAAAAATAAATCTTGGGCGAGATGTCATAGTTCTTATTGATTCAATTTATTTTGGGCAATTAATTGAATTGCCCAAAATGTGTTGCAGGTGAAAATCAATGTTTAATAGAATTTACTATATTTAGAAGCTGATTTTAGGCTCAGATGGTGCAATAAAGTGTTATTTGTAAAAGCGGGTTTGAAAGATTCTGTCGTACTAAAATCTCGATAATATATGATTATGGATATTTTTGGTTATTGGTTTAAGGCGAACTACAATAATGGGGTGATTGGATGAAAATGGATAAGATTTGTGCAAATATCAACGGAGAATGCCACTATTATGATAAGGGGACAACTTTGCTGGAAATAAGTAAAGACTTTTCTGAATATCACGAAACTCCTATTGTAGCTGCTATTATAAATAATGACATTAAAGATATGTCTACGACAGTTATGAGAGACTGTTCTATTAACTTTTTTGATTTATCTACAGAAGTTGGTTTTAAAGTATATCAGCGCAGCTTGATTTTCATAATGCTTTTGGCTGCTAAAGAACTTTTCCCTAATGGAAAAGTTATTGTAGAGCACTCCTTGAGTAAAGGATTATATTGTGAATTCCATTTAGATTATCCATTAAATGAACAGGATGTTAAAGCAGTTGAAAGTAGAATGCACGAAATTGTGGAAGAAGATTTACCAATAACAAAGAAAACTGTACCCGTAGAAGAAGCAATAAAAATTTTTGAAGCAATAGGTGAAAATGAAAAAGTCAAATTAATGAAACAGATGAAAAGAAAAACTGTAAATATATACTATTGTGGTGATGGCTATGATTATCTTTATCGTACTATGGTTCCAAGTACTGGTTATTTAAAAACTTTTGAACTCAGATATTATGAACCAGGCATGATACTTAGATATCCACTTCAAGAGGAACCGGGTAAATTGCCTGAATTTGTTGAGATGCCTAAGTTAGGCAAGGTATTTTTGGAAGCTGAACGCTGGGCTGAGATTGTAGAATGTGACTTTATAGGTCGGTTGAATGAATATGTAGAAGGAGGGGAAATTAATAACGTTATTTTAGTTGCGGAAGCTTTGCATGAGAAAAAAATTGCTGAAATTGCTGATTATATAGTAGGTGGCATTAACCGCTTCAAAATCATACTTGTGACCGGTCCTTCGTCATCAGGTAAAACAACATTTATTCAGAGGCTCAGTATACAGCTGAAGGTACTGGGAATTAACACGATTAAAATTTCTTTGGATGACTATTTTTTGGATCGAGAAAAAATGTCTAAATTGAAGGAGAAAGTTGATTTTGAATCAATTGATGTCTTAGATGTAGCGCTTTTCAATGAACATCTTAAGCGTATGATGGCAGGTGAAGAAATAGAATTACCACATTTTGATTTCCGTACCGGCAAACAGGTACCATCAGGACGCAAGGCTCAGATAGGTCAGAGAAAAGTAGTTTTAATTGAAGGCATTCATGCTCTGAATGAAAAGCTAACAGCTAGCGTGCCAAGGCATAACAAAGTAAAAATACATATAAGTGCGATGACGCAAATAGCTATTGATGAACATAGTCGCATCCCAACAACGGATGCGCGGCTTATTCGTAGGATTGTAAGGGACAGTCAGTTCAGAAATCGTGATGCTCGAAGAACTATACATATGTGGCCTTCAGTAATGCGAGGGGAAGAAAAGAATATATTTCCGTATTCTGAGGACGCTGATGTTATGTTCAATTCAGCATTAATTTATGAATTAGCCGTACTTAGAACTTTCGCGGTACCTTTGCTGGAAGCTATTGGCCCTGAGTATCCAGAACACATGGAAGCTCGTCGATTGATCAGGTTGCTGTCATATTTTTATCCTGTCACTGATGCGGAAATACCTCTGAATTCTATATTAAGAGAATTTATAGGAAAGTCGTGCTTTTTTTATTAACGTTTTACAAAACTTTGCTGTCATTAACTATTGGAGTTTTTTGCAAATGATAAATAAAAAACTCTTAAAGTTTTTGTCATATTTTAATAATAAATTTAAAAAAAGCAAAGAATATTATGATGAACTGGAGAGAATAATACATGGCAATATTTATACCAAAAGGTGTTTGTTCACGTGGAATTGATTTCGAAATTCATGATGATTTAGTTTTTAACGTAAAATTTATTGGAGGCTGTCCTGGCAATCTTGAGGCAATAAGT
Source organism: Acholeplasmataceae bacterium (assembly GCA_012517145.1). Taxonomy (GTDB): domain Bacteria; phylum Bacillota; class Negativicutes; order Acidaminococcales; family Acidaminococcaceae; genus RZYP01. Next base: position 166 of record JAAYVM010000066.1, on the reverse strand, counting down.
CGTTTGGTAGATGGTATGCCTGTAAAGAAAGTGGTAGAGTTGCTAAAAGGGGTTCATTGCGGTGATAAAACAACTTCTTGCAGTGACCAGCTTGCTTTGGCACTGGAAAATGAAAGCAAAGCAGATAAAGGCTAATGGTAGGAACCTATAAACTAAAATAGAGTAT
>JAAYVM010000065.1 GCA_012517145.1 Acholeplasmataceae bacterium | reverse complement strand
TCCACCCGGTAATCGTCTAGAAAAATTATCCGGTGATAGGGCTGGGCAACATAGTATTCGTATCAATGACCAGTGGCGCATTTGTTTCAAATGGAGTAACGGTCGAGCTAGGGAGGTAGAAATCGTTGACTATCACTCATGAAGAAGAAAAGCTGGAAAGACTCCCGCCGGTTCATCCAGGGGAAGTTTTATGGGAAGACTTTATGAAGCCGTTAGGCTTAAGTCAATATCGGGTCGCCAAAGATATGGGGGTTTCAGCGATTCGGATAAGCCAAATTGTGCATGGCAAACGAGCGATAACAGCGGATACCGCCATGCGTTTAGCCCGATATTTTGGGACAAGTGCGGAAGTGTGGTTAAGGCTGCAAGCGCGTTACGACCTTGAAGTGGCGCAAGAACAACTAGGCGAACGCATCCGGCAAGAGGTCCGCGTTTTGAAAGCGGCCTGATTGATTTGGGGGTGTTTGTACCCTTTTACTTATTTCAGCGAGTCGTAGACCATAGGCACGCCGGGCGCGGCTGAAACGCGGCGTTGGGCCGCTAGACCTCATACTCTATCAGGGCCGTGTTGTGGATTTTCGTAAAAAATGAACCTCTATAAATACTATCTCCGTTTTCTAATATGGTTAGGGGCAGAGCCACCTGTAGGCTATGAGGATATTCACGAAAAACATAACAATAAAGAAAATTTAGATTTATCGTCATGGCCCTCCCTAAAAAAAGCAAAACGGTATAATCTGCTTAAGATTGTCATATTTTTCCCGATTTTCCTTTTTTTAATGGTCAGCTTTTTCCTTGCGGGTGATTGGCGCACGGGAATAATGGTTGCCGGGGTTCTGGCAGGAGTAATATTATTTGCTGCCAGCTTTTTATTTCAAGCTCTGGTTGTTCTTCTTGGAGCAATTTACCTGTTTAGTCAGGGACATTGGCTTATTGGATTGGTTTTGTTGGCCTTAACCGGGTATCTAATTTTTGCTGCTACTTTAAGAGATAGGGATATAGTTCGTTCATTTACTCAAGTAAGCACGATTTCGCCACAAGCCTATAAGCTTCTCAACGAACATATTTCGCAGAGAAATAATCCATTCAAGATTTTTAACAACAAATATCCCAAAATGTTTCTCATTATACTTGGAATAATAGCAGTAATATATGTCTGCCAAGCGTTAATAGTGATAGCTTCCTTAATATTTAATTTGCCGTGTCCGGATGCTATTGTGCCGAATATGTTTTGCAATAGTAGATAAGCGGATAAGTTTTATGGTCTTGAAACTATCCAAAAACCTATGACAATTATCGAAAAAGTGCTGGTCACAATTTTTATGATCTCGTTCTTTGCGGGCAGTTGGTTAATCCTTTGGGCGCGTTTCAAAGAAAGTGAGAAAGAAGCCAAGTGTCCGAAATGCGGTGAGCTTTGGGCTGCAGAGAATTTAGATGAAGAATTAATAGGCATATTCCGAAAAAGTCACCTGCGCTTTTTTCGAGGGAGAGGTCCCCTTCAGGATAGTGATATAAAAATGGTCAGGTATGGAAAATACAAATTACACCACAAGTGTAAATACTGTGGTCACCAGT
>JAAYVM010000064.1 GCA_012517145.1 Acholeplasmataceae bacterium | reverse complement strand
TGACGGTTACCCAGATGGCACCTTCAAAGGTGACAACCTGATGACTCGTTACGAAATGGCTCAAATCGTTGCTAAAGCTTACGCTAAAGGCGCAATCGGTGCAGACGACAAATTGATGGCTGAATTTGCTGACGAACTCGATAACCTCGGCGTTCGCGTAGCTAAACTCGAGAAAAAAGCTGACAATGTAAAAATTACTGGTCAATTCCGTGCTGGCTACAAAGCTTATGACAATAGCTTTGACAATAACAATGGAATTTCACCTTTGTACAAAGCTGAGGGCCGTACTCGTTTGTTCATCAACGGCGAAGTTAACCCTGACTGGTCCTATGGTGCAATGATTGAAAACACCCATAAATTCAATACCAATAGTGAAGACGAAGCTACAACTAAATTCCGTCGTGCTTTCGTAACTGGCAATCTTGGCAGCGGCGTAAAAGTTACTGCTGGCCGTCAATACTTCAAAGTTGGCGCAGGCTATGTTGCTGATTTGACTGGCGACGCTGTTAAAGTTGATTTCGGCAAAGTTCTGAAAGGAACTGCATTCTATGGTCGTTTCGATTCCGATATTTACACTTCTAACCCGGCTAGCTATGACACTTATGGTTTAAACCTCTCTTATGGTTTAACAAAAGATTTGGAATTGCGTGCAGCATATTACAATGTTGATGATAATGATCTTGTAAGCGTTTTTGATCGTAACATCTACACTGTAGGTCTTGGTTACAATTTCGATAAGAACACTAATCTTTATGCTGAATACTTAAAAGCATCTGAAGAATCTTATGGTGAAGACAATGGTTGGGCTGCAACTTTGAATTACAAAGGTGCTAAAGCTAACAAAGTTGGTTCTTGGGGCATGTACGTAAGCTACTATGATCAACCGTCTGCTACCATTATCGACCATATGAGCGAGTTTGCTGGCGACGTCAAAAACTTCAATGGTTATGGCATTAAAGGTTACGAAGTTGGCACTAGCTACACTCTAGCTAAAAATGTTGTAGGTGAAGTTTCCTACTATGACTTCGACACAAATGCTGATACCGATTATGATAACAACATGTTGTGGACCCGCGTAACTTTCAGCTTCTAATTTTAGAACCTGATTGTTATTTACAACAAACATCAAAGAGACGAGCTTATGCTCGTCTCTTTTTATTTGAGCGCCAATTTTTTAGTGTAAGAAAAAATATCTCTTGAATTAACCGAAAATTAGCAATATAATAAAATCATAAATTGTATTCGCGTAATTGTTTTATCTTCTTAAAACTCCTGTTTTGATTTGGGTTATAACATCTGAAAGAGATACGAAGTTTTGGAGTAAATGTTTCAGCGAGTAGAGGAAACTTGGAAACTCGAGCAAGCTGGGCACAAACGAAGAGACAACATTTCTCCGAGGATTTTATAAAAATAAATATTCTGAGGAGGAAAAACTATGAAAAAATCTTTAGTACTCGCAATGGCGATGGCTCTTGGCGTATCCGCTACAGCTTTTGCTGCCAACCCATTCTCGGATGTACCTGCAGGTCACTGGGCATATGCTTCTGTAGCCAAATTGGCTGCTGCTGGCATCGTTGACGGTTACCCGGATGGTACCTTCAAAGGTGACAACCTGATGACTCGTTATGAAATGGCTCAAATCGTTGCTAAAGCTTACGCTAAAGGCGCAATCGGTGCAGACGACAAATTGATGGCTGAATTCGCTGACGAACTCGACAACCTCGGCGTGCGTGTAGCAAAACTCGAGAAAAAAGCTGACAATGTAAAAATCACAGGTCAAGATCGTTTCGGGTATAAAGACATTGAGTCAAGGGACTACGGTGTTAAGTACAAGTGGAATGAATCAGAATTGCGCACTCGTCTTTACTTGAGTGGAGCAATCAACGATGATTGGAGCTACGGAGCGATGCTTCCAAATTCACAGATTTTGAACACCAATGCAGAAGAGAGTACAACCAAGTTCCGCCGTGCGTTTGTTACAGGTAATATAGGAGATGCAAAAATTACTGCGGGGCGTCAGGCTTTTACTGTTGGTCATGGATATGTAGCTGATTTGTCCGGTGATGCACTGAAGGTTGATTTTGGAAATAAATTAAAAGCTAGTGCTTTTGTAGGGCGCTTTGATACGGTAATGTATACTGGTGGCTGGTGGGGAATTAATGGTGTGAATGATAAAGCTACTGTCTACGGATTGGTTGCTGATTATCCATTTAATGATAAGCTGTATACTGAATTTGGTTTCTATGCGCGTGAAGGTAATGAAAACAATGCTGGTGGCGGTTATAGAGAACAACAAATTTATACAGCTGGCCTTGGTTATAAATTTGATAAAAACTTGGAAATTTATGGCGAATATCAAAAGGCAAACAAAACCATGGATGAATTCTATTATCAACCAACAATAGGTGCTGGTGATGATGGATGGGCTGCTACAATAAGTTATAAAGGGGCAAAATCAACTCAAAAAGGTTCCTGGGGTGCCTATGCTACCTATTATGACCAATCAACGGCTGTTATACTTGATTCAATCTCTGAATTTGAAGATTATTTCTTCTTCCCGGAAGGCATGAAGGGGTATGAGGTTGGCATTGACTATACATTGGCTAAAAATATTATGGCTAATGTTAGTTATTATGATATAGATAATAAAGATTGGGATGCTTACGAAGATTACGGCGGCAAGATGATTTGGAGTTCTGTAACCTTTAATTTCTAAACAATACCTAAAAAGGACAGAGCCGAGCATAAGCTCGGCTCTGTCCTTTAGCATAAACAAAAACCCCTTGAATTTGGTGAAAGTTTACAATATACTAATAATATAGTTTAATTAGTAAATGTAGAGCACTTAAAACTCCTGTTATGGTTTGGTTTGTAATGCCTTAGTAGGAAAGCGTAAATTTTGCTTAACGACAACAAAGTAGAGGAAACTAGGCAACTCGTACTGTGTAGTCGGCAGGGAAGATTATTTTTCCTATTTATGGTTTTATAAAAATAAAATTTCCTAAAGGGAGGAAAAGTATTATGAAAAAATCTTTAGTACTTGCAATGGCAATGGCTCTCGGCGTATCCGCAACAGCTTTTGCTGCAAACCCATTCTCTGATGTGCCTGCTGGTCACTGGGCATATGCTTCAGTATCCAAATTGGCAGCTGCTGGTATCGTTGACGGTTACCCAGATGGCACCTTCAAAGGTGACAACCTGATGACCCGTTATGAAATGGCTCAAATCGTTGCCAAAGCTTATGCCAAAGGCGGCATCGGCTCCGATGACAAACTGATGGCTGAATTTGCCGACGAACTCGACAACTTAGGCGTTCGCGTGGCCAAGCTTGAGAAAAAAGCTGACAATGTAAAAATTACCGGACAGGCACGCTTTAGCTACAAAGATGGCGAAGCAATGAGCGTAGGTGACAAAGAAAAATTCTATTCCGCAGAACTGCGTACCCGTTTGTATCTGAGCGGCGCTATCAACGATGACTGGTCCTATGGCGCTATGCTGCAAAATACACAACAACTTAACACTAATGCCCAGGAATCAGAAACCGCCTTCCGTCGCGCTTTTGTGAAAGGCAATATCGGTGGTGCTACTGTTACCGCTGGCCGCCAGGCTTTCACTATCGGTGAAGGCTATGTTGCCGACTTGACAGGCGACGCCGTGAAAGTTGATTTTGGTAATAAATTAAAGACTACTTTGTTTGCCGGTCGTTTTGACTCCGTTGGTTACGGCAACCAAAATGAAGGAGATTATATTTATAATGACAAAGCCACGGTTTATGGTGCTGTTTTGAACTATGATTTTAACAAAAAACTCTATACAGAGGCCGGTTTCTATGCCCAAGAAGCAAACGATGATATGGAAGAGCAACAAATCTATACTCTTGGTCTTGGTTATAAGTTTGATAAAAATATTAGACTTTATGGAGAATACCAAAAGGCAGATAAGAGCATGTCAGAAGTGTTGTATGGTGGCCCGAGTTCTGATTTCGGCGATGACGGCTGGGCTGCAACTTTGACTTACAAAGGTGCTAAACCTTCCGACGTAGGATCCTGGGGCGCTTACGCGACCTACTACAACCAGTCGGGTGCCGTAATTCTTGACTCCATCTGCGAACTGGAAGATTATTTTGCTTATCCTGAAGAAGGCTTAAAAGGTTATGAAGTAGGTGTTGGCTATACTGTTGCGAAGAATGTAGTTGCCAATGTTGCTTATTATGACATAGACAACAAAGACTACTCGTCTGATGATGACAGCGCCAAAATGCTCTGGAGTACAGTGACCTTTACTTTCTAAATAATGCATATAAAAAACAGAGGCGAGCATATGCTCGCCTCTGTTCTGCGTTTAAGATCACTCCGCTGCGGTCGGGATGACATAAGGAGAGCAGTCGGGATACACCATGGTATGTCCTTTCGAACATACTACTCTTGTCATTTCGAGCGAAGTCGAGAAATCTTGGTTTTGACTTTATTATTTTTTCTTTTCAATAACATGCTCAGCGGCCTTGCCGAAGATGTCTCTTACATGATCGTCGTCAAGTGAATAAAAGACATTTTTGCCTTCGCGCCTGGAACGTACCAGATTAGCTTCTCTCAATATACGGAGCTGATGTGAGATGGCAGATTTTGTCATATTAAGCAAGACTGCCAAGGCACAGACGCACATTTCATGTTGGCTTAAGGCACAGAGTATATTGCATCTGGTGCTGTCACCCATGATTTTAAATAAAGCTGAAACTTCGGCTAATACGGGTTCAGCGTACATTTTTGCACGGACTATTTCCACAATCCCTGCATGTATTATTTCACACTCGTTATTTCTGCTACTCATTATATCACCTACATTTTTATGGAGAATCTATAAAAACATTATAGTTTGCTGCATATGTTTTTGTCAAAACGGATAATTTCACCTTGACAGTTGAATACTTGTTCAACTATAATCTAAATGTAAAGTTGAATGATTGCTCAACTAAAAATGGAGGGATAGATTATGAAAAAATCAGTTAAATTAGTTGGCCTTGGTTGTGCAAATTGTGCTGCAAAAATGGAAGAAGCTATCAGAAAATTACCGGAAGTTTCAGCTGTTTCAATAAATTTTCTGACGACCAGAATGACAATTGAGGCTGAAAGAGAAAAAATAGATGGCATTGTGGCAGCGGCGCAAAAAATAGTAAAAAACTACGAACCAGATGTAAAGATAGAAAAGGCGTAACGGACAATGATTAATCAGAAGAAGCGTCTTTTCAGAATTATAGCAGGCGGTATTATTTTTGTCGCTGCACTATTGGCAGATACCAATAATCTTGTATTGAATTCAGCACTATACCTTGCCGCTTATTTAATCGTTGGCGGCGACGTTGTTTGGCGGGCTTTGAGAAATATAGCACGCATGCAGGTCTTCGATGAAAATTTCCTGATGTTTATCGCAACGGTGGGAGCCTTTATCATAGGCGAATACCCCGAAGCCGTCGGTGTTATGCTGTTTTATCAGCTTGGCGAGTTATTTCAGGACTATGCTGTCGACAAGTCAAGAAAGTCTATTGCTGAATTGATGAATATTCGTCCTGATTATGCTAATGTAAAACGTAAAGGAGAAATTATCACTGTTGACCCGGATGATGTATTGATTGGTGAAGAAATAGTGATAAGGCCCGGAGAAAGAATACCATTGGATGGAGTGGTTGTTGAAGGCCGTTCGATGGTGGACACATCATCACTTACCGGCGAAGCAGTACCGCGTGAAATTATGGCCGGAAGAGATATTCTCAGCGGTTGTATCAACATAAGCGGCTTGCTTACCGCACGGGTTACCAAAGAATTTGGTGATTCAACAGTGAGCAAAATTCTTGATTTGGTGGAAAATGCTACTGCTAAAAAATCAAAGTCGGAGAATTTTATTACGAAGTTTGCCAAATACTATACACCGGCTGTTGTTATCTTGGCTGCTATGTTAGCTTTTATCCCTCCTTTTACTTTCAGTGAAGAGCCTCTCACAGAATGGGTGTTCCGCGCACTTACATTTCTTGTTATTTCCTGTCCTTGCGCATTGGTGATTTCCGTGCCCCTCAGTTTCTTCGGTGGCATCGGCGGTGCCTCGCGTAATGGTATCTTGGTTAAAGGCGGTAACTATCTGGAAGCTTTGGCAAAAACAGAGATAGTAGTTTTTGATAAAACAGGAACTTTGACCAAAGGTGTTTTTGAAGTACAGGAAATAGTTGCCAAAAAGACAAGCCCTGGGAAGTTATTGGAGCTGGCAGTTTATGCGGAAAACCATTCGAACCATCCTATTTCTTTGTCACTTAAAAAAGCTTATGGCAAAGAAATTAAAAATGATTTGGTTCAAGATGTGCAGGAAATTCCCGGTCTTGGCGTAAAGGCGGTTATTGACGATAGTGTAGTTCTATTAGGCAGTGCAAAATTAATGTCGGAACATGGCATAACTTATGATGAGGAAGCAATGACCGGTACGACGGTTCACTTAGCTGTCAATAACGAATATTACGGTCATATCATCATTGCTGACGAAATAAAGGAAGATGCACCTAAAGCCTTAAAGGGGCTTAAGCAGGAGAACATCAGACAAACGGTGATGCTGACAGGTGATTGCCAATATGTTGGTGAATATGTTGCCAAAGAACTGAATATTGACCGCGTCTATACGGAACTATTGCCTGCTGACAAAGTTAACAAACTTGAAGAGATCATTGCCGGAAAACAGTCCAAAGGCAAAGTTGCCTTCGTGGGTGATGGTGTCAACGACGCACCGGTGCTGGCCAGAGCCGATATTGGCATAGCCATGGGTGGCTTGGGGTCTGATGCTGCTATTGAAGCTGCAGATGTCGTCATCATGAACGATGAGCCTTCCAAGATCGTGACCGCCATTAAGATTGCCAAGCGGACAGTGATGATAGCTAAGCAAAATATTTTCTTCGCGTTAAGTGTAAAGGTAGTAGTGCTGGTGCTGGGAGCTTTAGGACTGGCTAACATGTGGGCGGCTGTCTTTGCAGATGTTGGTGTTTCCGTTATCGCTATCCTGAATGCTATCAGAGTGCTGAATACCAACAGCAACTTGGGGTAATTAGTAGTGAATTTTCAAAAATTAAGTACAAATATTAATAAAACATAAATGTTTACAAATAAAATCAATTATTCATAAGATTGTAAATAGGCATAGGCAGAAATAAGTGATAAAATAAAAGCAATAAAAGAATATTCTGTATATTATGCGGAATATTCTTTTTAGCGTAAAACGAGGAGAGGAGAGGGTTACAGTGATACGTAGTTTTGAAAGCAACGGAAGATTTTATTTCGATGATGGGCGGAAGACAATCGAAACGGTCGAGTTAATAGATTGCAACTTGGTTGTCCATGACAGTCTTTTCGGGTACATTTATAAAAGCAGAACTATAGATGAATATGAGAAAAAAGATTGATTTTGCAAGGCGAAGCGACCAGCTGCAATAAGCTTAGGCCGCGTTTTTTCTTAAAATACATGGGATTTTTTATCCGTGTTAAGCAAACGGCCAAAGGGGAATGAAGTGACCCCAAAAAGTTAGACAAATATTTTTAATCAAGCAGCCGAGAGGGCTTGTTGCCTGTGAATAGCAGGTGACAAGCCCTTTAGCTTTGCCTTGCTGCGTCGGTTATTATAATAATCCATATATTCAATGAGCTCTTCCTTAAAGTGCTCCATAGATGCAAACTCCTGTAAATACAGCAGTTCGCTCTTAAGCAGACCGAAGAAATTCTCTATTACTGCATTGTCCAAACAGTTGCCTTTGCGGCTCATACTCTGCCGAATCCCTTTCTTACTGAGCATCATCTGGTACTGTTTATGTTGATAGTGCCAGCCCTGATCGGAATGGAGAATGAGATTTGTGTTGTCTGGTATTTTTGTGAATGCGTTATTCAGCATCGATGTTACCATTGCTAGCGCCGGCCTATCAGAAATAGTGTAGCTGACAATATCCCTGCTGCACAAATCAATAATAGGTGACAAATATATTTTTTGCCCAAACAGGCTGAATTCCGTAACATCCGTTACCCATTTATGGTTTGGTTTTGCTGCTTCAAAACATCGTTTCAACAAATCAGGTGCAATTTTACCCGCTTCGCCCTTGTACGACTTGTATTTTTTTATCCGGACCCGGCAGATTAGATTCAATTCCTTCATAAGCCTTTGCACGGTCTTATGGTTAATGCTAAAACCACTTTTGTGTAATTCTGTTGTAATGCGACGGTAACCGTAACGACCTTTATTCGCGTGATATATGGTTATGATTTCCGCCTTTATATGTTCATATTTATCCGCTCTTGTCTGGCGTCTGATATGGTAGTAATAGGTCGCACGCGGCAACCCGGACACGTCTAAAAGCAGGGACAGCTCATGTTTATGCCTCAGCTTCGAGATTACTTGCGCTTTTTCTCTTGCTGTACCCTTTTTAAAACCAAGGCATTCAAATTTTTTAAGTAGTCAACCTCTGCCCTTAACCTTTGGTTTTCGGCTATCAGGTCTTCTTCTACCTGTTTATTTAGTTTGGGAGTGCGTTCTTTACTTGCTCGGCCGCGCCGTTCTATCTGAAATCCCTCTGGACCGTCAGTTAGATAGATGCGTTCCCAGTCTTGTATCCGGTGATGGCTATTCACATCAAACCGGCGCGCCGTTTCGTTGTAACTTAGATTTTCAGCTCTCATTGTCTCAATTACACACTTCTTAAACTCTGCCGTATATCTTTTGTTTGGTATTCCCGTTGACATAAAAAATCACCCCAATTGTTTTTCAGTATATCATACTGTCTAACAATTGGGGTGCAGTTCAGGAACTACCCCTTTGGCCGTTTTTTCGTCTAAGCGAAAGACCAAAGCAGGCCCCCAAAAAAGGACAAAGGGGACAGTCCCCTTTGTCCTTTTGGTATCTAATTGCCTAATTCTAATTGGTTCTTGACTAATTTGTAATAGAAGTTTTTATTATTTATTAAATCCGTATGTGTCCCGGTTTCGACAACTCTGCCCTTATCCAGCACAATGATCTGGTCGGCATTATGTACTGTGCTTAACCGATGGGCAACTATGACCACTGTTTTATCTTTAAAAAATTGCCCGAGGTTCTTCATGATGATGGCTTCATTAGTGGCATCCAAAGAATTAGTGGCTTCATCAAAAAAGATAAAATGCGGATTTTTGTAAACGGCACGAGCAATTAAAATACGCTGCTTTTGACCTTGGCTCAGGCCCTGGCCGTCAGCGCCTATAATGGTATTATATTTTAGTGGCAACGATTCAATAAATTCTTCAATGTTGGCTGTTTTGGCGGCAAGAATAAGTTTGTCGCCATCAATGTTTTCCTCCTGCAAAGCGATGTTGTTTGCGATTGTATCAGAAAAGATATAGCCGTCCTGCAGGACACTGCCGCATTGTTGACGCCAGTTTTTTTTCTGAATAGCCTCTAAAGGCGTCGAATCAAGAAACAGCTCACCGGCAACGGGTTCATATACCCCCAGCATTAATTTGAGCAGAGTGGTCTTGCCGCTGCCGCTGGCGCCTACAATAGCGGTCAATTTTTTACTGGGAATCGTCAGCGAAATATTTTGCAGCACTTTTGCCGAGTAAGGACTGCCATATTGGAAAGAAACATCTCGAAGAATCAGAGAGGCTTCTGTTGGTATCTTGGTCATGCGCTGTTCGTCAGGACTTTCATCTTCTTTTAAAGTTCTGACTTCTTCAATGCGCTCCAGGCTTATTTTCGCATCCTGAGCAATTGTTATAAAATGCATAAGCTGTTCGACAGGTCCATTCAGCTGGCCCAGGATGAATTGAATCGCCAGCATCATACCCAGGGAAATTTCATCGTTCATGACGGAGCGGGCGGACCAGTAGGTGATGATGATGTTTTGGGTTTCCTGCAACAAGAAGCAGCCGGTTTCTTGTTTTTGGTTAACCGCTAAGGCCTTTCTGGCCAGCTTGAAAAGGTCATTCTGCAGATCGATCCAGCTTTTGATTTTGCGTTGTTCACAGTTATTCAGCTTGATTTCCTGCATGCCCATGATCAATTGGATGATTTGACTTTGGTTTTTGCCCATTTGTTTAAATTTTTCAAAATCAAGCGTTCTGCGTTTTGCGAGGAAGAATTTGAGCCAGGCAAGATAAAGAAAAGTTCCGCCAAGAAAAATGGCAAAGATGGGTAAGCTGTATATGGCGAGAACAGCACCGAAGATTATCAGGTTTAAAACCGTGAGCAGGATATTCAGAAAAGAGTTTGTTAAGAATAATTCTATTCTTTGGTGATCACCGATGCGCTGCAGCGTATCGCCAACCATCTTGACATCGAAATAGCGAAGAGGGAGCTTAGTGAATTTGATCAGGAAATCGTGAACAAGTCTGATGTTTAAAGGCGTACTGATATGAAAAAGGAGCCAGCCGCGCAAAAAGCTGACGGAAGCTCTGCTGAGCATGAGCAGCAGCTGGCCAAACAGGATCAATTCTAAAAAACCGAAATCTTTTTTCTGTATGCCACCGTCAACTATGGCTTGAGCCAAAAAAGGCAAGGCTAGCTGGATGGCACTGCCTAAGAGCATCAGTAATAACAACTGCGCGAACAGGCGCTTGTATTCTTTCAGATAAAGAAAGAGGGCTGCCAAACCTTTCTCTGTTCCTGCCGGCGGCTGCCTCTGGTAAAAGGCATCAGTGGGCTGCAATAATAGAACGTATCCCTTCTGTCCATCAATTGTCCAATGGCTCAGGAATTCTTCTTTGGTAAAACATCTTTTGCCGGTGGCAGGGTCAGCAACTGCAAAATTATTACCGGAAACTTGATAAACGACAACAAAATGTTCCTTGTCCCAATGTACAACGCACGGCAGCGGAATACTTCCTGCCAAATCGGCAATTGTAATGAGTGCGCATTTAGCTTCCATGCCAATTGTTTTGGCCGCATCTCGCAAACAAAGCAAAGAAGTCCCTTCGCGGTCGGCATAGCTTTTCTCGCGCAGATAGGCCAGGGGATAATCCTTGCCGTAAAACCGGGCAATCATGCGTAGACAAGTCGGACCGCAGTCCATAGCATCGTATTGGTGATAAATGGGAAATTTCCTCTTAAAATTCATTGATATCGATAACCCCGATAAAATTTTTGTGATCATTACGGTAAGCAAATATTTTAGAAAGCAAATCAGGATATTTGTGGGCGAGGAGAAGGAAACAGTTAAAATCATATTCGGTACGCAGACGGAAACAATCACATTCGTGTTTAGAGGGATTGATGAAATGCTCGCCGTCCAGGCGTGCTGCCGCACAGATAGAACAGAAATTTACGTTCCAGCAGCTTTTACAGGCGGCATTATTGATGGCTGAATTATACTTTTGATAGAAAGCAAGCAATTTTTCCCAATTGAGTCCAGTTTCACAATTGCCGATAGGCAGCGCGCCGCTGACTTTGTGGCAGATCAAATAATCGCCGTTAGCGGCCAGCATCAGGTTATCAAAAGCCATCGGACAGGTCAGCATGATGTTTAAACGCTCTTTGCCGACAGGATGGTCTGTATTCAATTTAGCAAAAGGAAAGATGTTCGCAAATTTGTTCATATGGGAATCAGGCTCATCTTTGACGGCCTCCACCATTTTTTCAAAACGAGCAAGACCATCAGCTAGCTCCTGCCTGTAATAGTTGGTTTCGGCCTTGATGTCATTGACAAAGGTGCCGGCATATTCGACTGAGAAATGCTGAGCATCAAGCGTACCAAGGTGAGCAGTAAAATCAATGCACTTCTGATAATCATGTTCCGCCGTGTAAACGCCGAAAATTGTTACCTTATTTTGAAAATAGGCAGGATCATAATCTTTGATCCTCATTAAATTTGCGTAAGCTACGGCGAAGGTACCGGAGCCATCGGGAAAGATGCGGCATTTGTCCTGCTGTTCCTGCGGCCCATCAAGGCTGGCAAATAAGGTAACATTGTTGTCAACAAGAAAATGCAGGATATCTTCATTAATAATAGATAAATTGGTATTGGCAGTGAAAGCTATCGAAGAAAGCGGTATACCATACTTTGCCCAGGGAAGGCTTTTAAAATAGTCTGCACTTTTTTGGATAAGAGCAAAATTCAGGAACGGCTCTCCGCCATACCAGGAAAGTGTAGGAGGTACTGTTTCTAAAAGCAGTGCTTTTTTCTCTTCTGTTAGCTTTCGAAAAAAGGCAATGTATTTTTTGAAATAATATTCCATACCTTTGTAAGCGATTTCTTCACTCATATTAAGTTCGGAAGCTTCGCCTTTTTCTGCCGCAATGGTTCTTTTGCAGTAGCGGCAGGCGTAGTTGCAGTTCTGTGTGACTTCCAGACAGAATTTCCTGAGTAAGATGTTTGCATCGTAATATTTCAACTGTGCTTCCAGGGTATTGATGTCTACAGGAGAAATTTCATTTGCAGGTCCTTTGCTGAAGACGCCGACATTTTTTAGACTTTGAAATCTGGCAAGCAAAGCATGCAAATGAGAAGCAGATAGTGCTTCAGCGTAATCATGTATTATTTCAGCTGGCGGAAGGTTATCTAAAAAGTCCCAAAGGATGCTTTTTTCAATATGTGAAAGGAGAAAGGCGAAATGAGGCTTAGCATCATAGATCAGAACGTCTTCGCCATAATTGAACATCTTAATTAAGGGATAGTTTTTCAACCCGTTTTGTTCGTTGGGCAGCATTTTATATTGCTCCTTTAATAGTTCATGCCAATATCAGTTTTATAGTGATATTGGCATGAAGGAAGAATTTTCTTTTTGGCTTACCAAGGTTGTGAGCCGCCGGCGAAAGTACTGGCTGCCGAAGCACTCTTGTTGGAATCTCTGGTAGTTGCGGTTACATTGCTCTGGCTGCAGGAGCAGGAACAGGAACAATTGCAGGTTTTGCCGCCTTTGATTGTTTCAGCTTCTTCAACACTTAATTCTGTTACATGTTTGAGGAACTCCATAATTACACCCCTCCTTAATCAAGCTGTCACGCATTGGAGCTAAATTGTCATAAACTTATTGCGCTTCCTTGTAATTCGACATTTTTATCCGGATACCTTTTTGTTAAAGGTCAGAAATATGAAAAAATTTTTCTGGCGATTAAAAAGCATACTCATGCTATAATTATATCGATTATTGTAAGAAAATTTGTATGCGATGATATTCGAAAAAGGGATAGGTGAGGATATTGAGAAAAATATTGTTTGGTATTTTATTAAGTTTACTGTTTTCATTCTCGCAATTCCAGGAACCTGTATTTGCTTATGAAAGCGTGACTGATCAGACTGAACAGGTAAAGGTAGAAAGAACAATCACAGGCATGGTTTACAAATATCAATACATTGTGCCGCGTAATGAACTCGTTCCCTGTGAAAACTATCAAATATATTTACTGCCGGCTTCCGCAGATCAAAAAGCTGAGCTGTTATTAAATTCTAAACAACCTGATTTCAGTATCAAAGTTGCGGAAGAAAAATTAAAACAAGCCTCCGCTATCGAATTTGTGTCACATTATGGCAGTACCAGCATTGCCATTAATGAAATTAAGGATGCGCCGCTGAAAGTAGTTCTGGAACCGGAAATGTTTGTCAAGAAACCTGCTATTTATCTCTATCCTGAGAAAAAGCAAAAGATAGTGGTTACGCACGAATTCAAAGGGAAATTAATAACTACGTACCCGCTTTATAAGGATAATTGGACGGTAATAGCAGAAAAAGATGGTACGCTGCTGAATCTGGCCGATAATCGCAAATATAAATACTTGTTCTGGGATGGCGTCTATGCTTTTCCGGAAGAGCACTACAAGTTCCAAACTGGTTTTTATGTAGCAAAGGACGATTACATTGCTTTTCTGGAGCATAAATTGGCTTATATAGGCCTGAATGAAAGTGAAATTAATGATTTTATTGTTTATTGGCTGCCGGAAATGAATAAATTTGAACATTGCTTTGTGCATTTCAGGATTAATGACGATATCGACGGAAGTTCAGTTCTCAAGACAAAACCATTCGCAGATACTGTCATAAGGGTATTCATGGAATTTTCCGGACTGAATGATTTCAACGCTGCTTCGTTGCTGCCGGAACAGGTGCTGCCGCAATTAACACGCAAAGGGTTTACGCTTGTCGAATGGGGCGGCAGCGAAATAAACACGCCTATTCAGTTTAAGGCTAATTCAGAACAAAATCTGCAAAGCAAGCAGTCTGCAAGTTCTTTGAGCAAATCGCTGGAAACGGGCTTTTTAGGGTTGAAGTGGGGCGCTAAACCTGCTGAGGTTGCAGGCCCTGGAGCAACCAGCGCTATGCCTGGCCTGACATTTTACACCGCCGATCTTGATTTGTCGCCAATTATGGGGGAAGTAAAAGCGACTTCGGAGCCACGTCTTGTTTTTGACCAAAAGGCCGGTTTTGTGCAGGCGCATGTGGATTTTGCTTCTGCTGATTATGATCTGGTCGACAAACAATTGCATGAATTATTGGGGCAGCCTTTGGCCGTTGTTTATGAAAAGTACAGTGTTGACAACACACTGCTGCAAATATCAGAGTGGTATCTCGCTTCTTCTGTCAAAGTAGTTTTGGAAAATAGATTTACAGGGGCCATGTTGGAAATAAGCAAAAGAGATTTGTTTTAGGATTAATATAAAATAATATTGCAAAAAGACAAAGGCGACAGAGTTTTTCTGCCGCCTTTGTCTTTTTCAATTAGATAAAATACTAAAAAGTCCATAAATAAATATTGAATACGAGTGAATATCCTTGTTTACGAAATAATGTAAATTTTCACACAATATTGGTGATAAAATAAAGGAGTAGTGTGTTAGGTCGTTTATACTATTCCCGGATAAGAGCAGAAATACTGCAGTTATCGATGCCGGCAGAGGAAACAAGGCAACTCGCGTTGGCAAACATTGCAGGTCTGTCATAACTCCAGGAGTTTTATAAAAATAAAATATCCTAAAGGGGGAAAAGGTATGAAAAAATCTTTAGTACTTGCAATGGCAATGGCTCTTGGCGTTTCTGCCACAGCTTTTGCTGCCAACCCATTCTCGGATGTTCCTGCTGGTCACTGGGCATATGCTTCTGTAGCCAAATTGGCTGCAGCTGGCATCATTGACGGTTATCCGGATGGCACTTTCAAAGGTGACAACCTGATGACTCGTTACGAAATGGCTCAAATCGTCGCTAAAGCTTACGCCAAAGGCGCAATCGGCGCCGACGACAAATTGATGGCTGAATTCGCTGACGAACTCGACAACCTCGGTGTTCGCGTAGCAAAACTCGAGAAAAAAGCTGACAACGTAAAAATTACTGGTGAAGCTCGTTTTGGCTACAAAGATTTTGACGCTGATCTAACGGTGCCAAATTTTTATGATGAGAACGAAGGTCTTTATGCTAAAGCAAAAGATCATTCAGCTGAACTGCGTACTCGTTTGTATCTGAGCGGCGCTATTAATGATGACTGGACTTATGGCGCCATGATTCAGAATACACAATATTTGGATACTAATGCTCAAGAAAGCGATACTAAATTCCGCCGCGCCTTTGTAAATGGCAAGATGGGCGAAGTCGAACTTACTGCCGGCCGTCAGGCTTTCACCATTGGCGAAGGCTATGTGGCTGATTTGACAGGCGATGCTATTAAAGTTGATTTTGGCAACAAACTTAAAACTACACTTTTTGCCGGTCGCTTTGACTCTGTAGCCTATGACACATCGGCGTTGCTTGGTATTACCGGCGTTGGCGCAGCATTGGATTATATTGGCGCCGATCAGGATGAAATAGATTCGACTTTAGCCGTAGTCGCAAGCAATAAAAAAACAACATTATATGGTGCAAATTTTGCTTATGACTTTACTGACAAGCTATATGGTAATGCTGGTTTCTATGCCCGCGAAGGCCATGATATAGGCAATGGTTGGATTGAATTTGTAACCGGTTCAACAGTAAAGATGGCTGAACAAAAAATTTATACAGCTGGTCTTGGCTATAAGTTTGATAAGAATTTCAAACTTTATGGCGAATATCAAAAAGCTGATAAGAGTATGTTGGAAGCGATCAAAATTGATGGCGAGGGTGTAGGCGATGTTCCGCCGATTATAGATATCGGTGATGATGGCTGGGCAGCTACTCTGTATTACAAGGGAGCCAATCCTGCTGACAAAGGTTCCTGGGGCGCCTATGCATCATACTATGATCAATCCGGCGCAGTACTTCTTGATTCCATTTGCGAGTTGGAAGACAACATGCCGGCAATTCTCGGTATGAAGGGCTATGAAATCGGTACCAGCTATACCTTTGCTAAAAATGTAGTAGGAAGATTGGCATACTATGATCTGGAAAATAAAGATCTCAGCAACTTGGGCAAATATGAACAAAAAATGATTTGGTCAACTGTAACCTTTAATTTCTAATTCTAACGCAAAATAGAGACAAGGGGACGGTCCTTAATTGTCACATGTTTTTGATGTGACAATTAAGGACCGTCCCCTTTATGAACGTTTTGTCATTCCAAAGGCTTCAGCCGAGGAATCTCGGTTTATATTTTTCATTTGATACTGTAAACAATTGAACGGTATTAGGCAATTGTGTGGTAGGCTTAATTTGAAAATTAAAAATTTGTTACAAAAAACTTGCACTATATATGCCCATCGTGTAAAATAGTGCCCATAGTTTGAGAAAATATGTTTATTGCGTTTTTGTTTGTTTATAATATCCAATTGGGAAATAAATTTTGGAGCAAGGACTTTGTAACGTAGAGGAAACAAGGATACTCGCACGAAACAATTACAAGCGAAGAAAGATATTTCTCCTGAGGAGTTTATAAAAATAAAAATTCCCAAAGGGAGGAAAAGTATTATGAAAAAATCTTTAGTACTTGCAATGGCAATGGCTCTTGGCGTATCCGCTACAGCTTTTGCTGCAAACCCATTCTCTGATGTGCCTGCTGGTCACTGGGCATATGCTTCAGTATCCAAATTGGCAGCTGCTGGTATCGTTGACGGTTACCCAGATGGCACCTTCAAAGGTGACAACCTGATGACTCGTTACGAAATGGCTCAAATCGTTGCTAAAGCTTACGCTAAAGGCGCAATCGGTGCAGACGACAAATTGATGGCTGAATTTGC
>JAAYVM010000063.1 GCA_012517145.1 Acholeplasmataceae bacterium | reverse complement strand
TATAACCAACCATTGGCAAGACAGAGATAACCGACAGCACACCAACCAAAGAAATTATTTTCACATGTGCTGCTGATTTGAGCAGCAAAAGCAAAATAACCGATACCACTGCAAATATCCAGGTCAGACCAAAATAATACTCGGTATTTTTCATGCCGTATTTCTGAAGCTGAACAAACAATGCCCAAGCCTCAAAAGCCAGTATCAAGAGGCCTGTGAAAGGATATACCTTCCTATAAAAGGTCGCTAATTTAGCTTCATGGTTAGTAACCATAATATGCAGCCAAATACCACCCATCGCATATGAAGTAGCTATGCTCGAAAGCTGCATAAAAGAAGGCCAATTGCCCTCAATGATTATGCGGCCAGTCCACAAAATCAGTACTATCGTAAGCGCTATCATAATGGGAATCATGACATAGCCAAAAATAATTTCAATAAAATGCGGCTGTTTCTCAGCTATTTCACGACGTTCATCAAGCTCCCCTTTGCAAAAATCCGGAAAATAACCCAGAAAAATCGCGAAGGTAAAAAAACCTGTCAAAGCGGCAATATAAGAATATACTTTGTAACTCATGCCTTTGTAAAGCAAAGCCTGCACAGCAGCGGCTACTCCCGAGACACCGCTAAGAAGCACCACGCCATAAATAGTCGCAATAAAGAAAGATTTATGCGTCATAAAGAGAGATTTCGCTAAATCAGGACTTTCTTTAGGAAGCCCTGCCAGTACAATAAAAGTCAGAAAGCTTACAAACATGGCAACGGCGATTCGCGCCTGAGTCAGATCACTCAGCATTGTTGAACTGCTCTGGCCCAATTCCGGCGTCTTACCGCCAAAGAAGAAAAGCACGACAAAAACCAGTGCCGTACATAATAATCCAATGATGTTCGCCAGTATAAATGCTTTGCGATCTTCCGAGCGAGTCTGGACAGCTGTAATTGCCGCCATACTGAAAATCGCGCCAAAAGCAAACGACCAGTGCAAGCAGTTAAATAAGAAATTATAATCTTTATTTTCAGGCCAATCAAGATGTATCCTGACTATTGTCACGAGCGTAAAAGCCAAAGCGCACGCAATAGAAGCTGGAAAGCTGGTAAAGGCTTTGGCAGCTCCCTGCGCTATCTGCATCATGGAACGTGTAAACGAATTCATTAGCTGCACCTCCCGAATCTGACTACGTTAATAAGTAATTCAACGTATTATCAGGAATACCTTTTTAAGTACAGCAGTTACATGGAATACTGATTTTCGCTTTCTGCAATAATGCTGATAAAAGCTTCTGTTATTTCTGGGTCAAGACGATTACCTGCCATTTCTTTGATTCTTTGCAAAGCAGTTGCACTATCAAAACGCAAATTGCCATATTCGTTAGTCATTTCATCGTATGCTTCGGCGACAGCTATAATTCTGGCCATAACCGGTATTTCATTTCCTCTGAGTCCTTTAGGATAGCCTGTACCGTCCCAATTTTCATGATGACTGTAAACAGCCTCAGCTAAATCGAGCGTGTCATCAAACAGATTCAATATACGATAACCAACAATAGGATGCTGCCTTTTGATTTCGATTTCTGCTTCAGACAAATTATGTCCATTCAAGATTTTTTCATTAAGCACAATCTTACCTATATCATGAAGATAGCCAGCTTCCGTGACCCTTTTAATTTTTGTCGCCGAAAAACCAAGAGCCTCACCAATTTTGCCGCTTAAGAAACTAACTTTTTCGGAATGCAATTTTTCTTTTTTATTCCTTCCACGCAAAGTAGTCATGATATTGCCGATAATATCCGCATTAATCGCTTTGCGGTTGAGAACCTTGTCTTTATACATCTTGTTTTCAGCGTTGGCCATGATTTCTTCCATTGATTGAGCTTGTGTTGTTTTCGTATCAAAACCCATGGAAATACTGCATTTAATTGCTGCAACATTAGCCTGCCTGAGACTACTATTTATTTTTTCTATAATTTCCGTGATACCTTCACCACTGGTATTTGGTAAAAGAATGATGAATTCATCACCGCCTACACGTCCAATGATGTCGTTCTCCTTGCAAGAATCTTTTAGTATTTCGGCCGTTTTCTTAATGAGTTGATCTCCGGCTGCATGACCAAAAATATCGTTTGTCATTTTCAGGCCGTTGATGTCGGTAAATATCACAGAAAGAGGCAAATGCTCTTCGTTATCAATTTCTTGCAATGAATTTTCGAAACACCTACGGTTTTTTAAGCCTGTCAGTGGGTCATGGCAATTTAAATATTCGAGCTCCTCGGTGCGAGCTTCAACAATATTCTCCAAATTATTGATTAAGCCGCTCATTTTATCGGCAACTTTGTTAAAAGCTTCCGCAATTCGGCCTATTTCGTCCCTGCGTATTACTTCGGCACGAAGCTGCAATTCTCCGGCTGAAAAATGTTCAGCAACTTCCAATAAATTATTCATTGGCTGCAAAAGTTTTCTGGTTGCAATGAAATTGATAATAAACAAAACTGCAACCGCCAAAACCAGAAGAATAATAGTGGTTTTAATATTGCGTGCCACTTCCGCCAACAGCAGTGTTTCCGGCAAAGCAGATATAATTACCCAATTCAGGCCTTCCTTCTGATACTCATCAACGCCGATGAACATTCTCTGGTTATTAATTAAATGCAAAAATGAATGTTCCTTGGTCGCGCCATAATGTCGATAAATATCCTGCAAAGTGTCTTCATCTATCTTGCCGGAAGAAATTTCAACTCCGTTCTTCATAACAGCAGAAGATTTGCCATTTTTTTGCAAAGAACTGGCTATGATTTTACCGCTGTTTTTATCAAAAATTGCCGCGTAGCCATTATTGGGCCGTGCAATTTCTGCCAGATAATCACCTATGCCTGATATCAACATATGCGTGGCTAATACACCCTGCAGCTCTTTCTTTTCATTATAGACGGGCCAAGCAGCAGAGATCGCAAGGTCATTCATTACAAAATGTTTATAAGTTGGTGAAAAAGTAGGCTTTTGGCTTTTTTCTGCCACCTGATACCACGCACGCTGCCGAGGATCAAATTTTCCTGCATCAAGCACACGCTCGCCCGCGCTCAAATCTTCTTTGACCGCGTAATACCAGGAATGACCAACTGTTTCTCCACTATTGCGCATTATTTCAAGGATTCCCTTTTCATTTCTCCTTGCTCCGTAATATTCTCCATTGACAGTACCGTAACTAATACTATAAATTTCTTTATCATAAGACTGAAGAGCACCAACAAAAAACTTCTCTCGCTGTTTTTCGTCAGCTATTTCAATAACTCTATTTTGAATAATATTAGAATTGATTGCATTAATATGTTCTGCTTTGTGCAAAAACATGTCAACCTGATAATAAATATCCTTTGTAGCATCTCCCGCAAGTTCCTGCGTCAGATTTTCGGCTGAGGCAGTCCAATTAGAAAAAACAATATAGGAAACACTACTCATAGTTATGCACATCGTCAAAATATAAACAATGCCAAGAATAGATTTTATGGATAGGCTCCTTTGCCTCTTGTCTGCCATTTTTACCATCCTTAAAATAAAATTTAAACTTAATTTTATTCTATCATGTAAAATTTTTAGGTTTTGGTAATTAATAGTAAATTTATATCTATTTTGGTAAAGTTATTTCCTACAGGCCAAATCTTCTGGGACAAATAGTTCTGCACTTATTGCATTCAACTGTTCCAAAGCCTTTCTCCGTCTGGCCATATGCCCTGGTTCTGCATGATTTTTGATTTGCTCCGATACCATCCAACGCTTGTACAGGACAGTTTTTCATGCATAATTGACAGTCCTCAATACAAATGCTTTCAGCAATTGGATCTGATTCAATCTTTAAATCAGTCAATACAACTCCAACTGTCAGCAGATTGCCATATTTTTTATTTAAAAGTAGGGAGTTCTTACCCAATGTGCCTAATCCCGCCTGTACAGCAGCATGTTTCATTGAGATGAGGCCTCTCCCTTCCAATTTTTCGCTGTTCCAATATTCATAGGGTGCATCGCAAGGTAAAGGCACAGCAATTTTGTCATAGTTGTCTTCAATGAATCTAGCAGTTTGAAATGATATTTTATCAATAGCAGGACAACTAATATCATTATAATGTGCGTAGATAATCCGGGAATCAACCTTCAATAAACCTTTAGGAAGAGCCATGGCAATTACAATAACCGTTTGGCAATCAGAGAATAAATCTCGAGGGTGAAATCCAAGAGGAGCATTCGTAAATCTGTCAATAGCAGCAAAGCCACATAAGTCAGCTCCTAAATTTAAGATGGTTTCCCTTAGCAATTCCTTCATTAATCAACACCCCTTACATAATTTTGTCCGTTATAATTATTTTTATCCACTGCCATTATAGCACTTAATATTTACAATTGTACTGTGGCTAAACACATAATGCAAAATAACCTGGACCGAAGTCCAGGTTATTTTTATAAGCAATTCTCAATAATTTTAAATATTCTTAAACTCATTACAGAGTATTTATGAAAGTTCCAGCTTCCAGCCAAAACCTTTCATCCCACCAGCGAATGGCGGCAGGTGAAGGAGACGGAAGAACGAAAACCACAGTCTTGCCAATGGTTTTATCCTGTCTGCCGTAATGAATATCCGCGCTGGAGCTTAAACCATAATAACTCTGCGCGGCCTTCTTACTGGTAAAACACAAAACCTTTGGTTGATACTTCAGAATTTTTTTCTCAAATGCCTCACTGTCAAAATCATGTTTTTTAAGAACTTTGTCCATACCAAACTGTTCTTTTGCCATATCAGTCAAACCAATACCAGCAGCAAGAACCTTATGAAAATCTTTTGCTGCCATCTTTTCTTTAGTCAGGCCCATCTTATGAAGCATTTCCCAGAATTTATTGCTGTTGTTGGCATAATAAGCACCTTCCCTCGCGGAAACATTACCCGGTGCGGTACCACAGAACACAACTTTTAAACCATTTGCCAGTATATCAGGCAACACCATGTCTTAATCCTCCAACCAATAATTCGACTTTACTTAGAACGGTATTTTATCCTCCATCAGATGATGAAGGTCAATCGTTTCACCATCGACAACAAAAGTGCAATCGCCATTGGCATGAAAAGTCCGCCGCTCTTTACGTTCATTGTCAATCCAGGCTTTCACGCCTTGCAGCAAAAAGATGCCTGGTTCTTCAATATAATCAATAATTTTGCATTCCAGACAGGCAAGACAGTCAGCGACCAGCGGAGCAGCAACCTCACCAGCCGGCAAAGGCGTCAGTTCGAACTTTTTGAACTTATCAGTATCCTTTCCCGAACAGTCGCCGATACTAATCACCTTTTCAATAATATCAACCGTTGGTACATTCAAAACGCATTCTTTCTTTTTCATCATAGCTTTAAAAGAATGGTTCCACGGTCCGGTTGTCAAAGCCAGCGTCGGCGTAAAATCCGTCACCATATGCCAGGAAATCGTCATGAGATTATTCTTCTTGCCGTCATGCGTTGACACCAAAATAACCGGCCCCGGTTCAAACAACATAAAAGCTTTATTTAACGGAAATTCTACAAAAGCCACTTTTTCATCTCCTTTGCAAAATTCGTTACAACCACCTAAACTTTTTTCACTTCATTCCCATTAACAATTATCGCCTGCTTGTTATTGATAGGAAGAAAATTGCATTTATCTCCATAGGTATTAATGATTTCTTCTACAGCCTCCGCAAAAGGGAACTCTCCTTCATGTGGCAAAAAATAAAAATCAACTAAGTTCAAAGCTTCATAAGACGCCAGCTCCGGAGCTAATTCTTTAGGGTCCATTGGCTGCACATATTCAACATTATGCGCAGTAATCATCCCGCCTGCTGATTCGCCAATATAAATCATTCCTTCGCTGACACGCTTTGCAATTAAGTCCAGGAGATTTTTCTTTTTCAATTCCTGTAATAAATAAAAAGTGTTGCCACCGGCAATATAAAGATATTTTGTTTGCTCTATCTTTTCTCTGGCCTCTGCTTCTGACGCAGTTGCAACATCAAGAATTTCCACAGCAAAGCCAAGCTCTGCTAATTTATTTTGCGCCTTTGCAAGATGCTTCTTATATTCATCAACGTTAGCAGCAGTAGGAATAAAGACCACCTTCTTCTCAAATTCCGCACTTACAAAATACTGCTCAAATAACTGTGCCGTACCGGCAAAGTAGGAGGTTAAAAATATTTTTTTCAAAAGATCGGCCTCCTTTTTATATTCATTTGAATCTTTATTTTATGCCGCTGCATTCTTGTTAATCGTATCTATCGCCTGGCGAATGCCGAGCCACAAATTCATATCGTCAAATACTTCAACGACGCTGCCTTTGTCGGTAAAGGGACTGCCCTGCAAAACCCTCAGATCTTTCATCATCCCATTTTTCACGATGTAGTTGATAATCTGGTTGACGAAATAAATCTGCCTTGGGTCAAGATTAGCTTCATCAATAAATTGCGAGAAGGCTTCTTTGGCCGCCGTCATATCGAGCCCCACGATGGAACGCACCAGTTCGCCTAGCGGCGTATCGCCGAACTCTTTCTGATAGTCTTCCTTTGTTCCCAGCTCGCTCCACAGGATCTTCTCAAGTTCTGCCACATCGTCTTTTGTCAGTGGCTTATTGGTTTTCAATTTGGCAATCGCGGGATTGTTTTCGTGCTCGCGAATATAGTAATTGACTTTCTTTTTGTAGTTAACAAGATAATCCTGTCCCATGTCGGAAGCATTTTCTTCGACACCGGTAACGGTATCAGCAAAATCGGTTTCATACTTTGCCTGTGGCTCAAACTCGATGTATTTCATCAATTCACGCAGTTTGGTCCTGATATTTTCGAACTCGTTGATACCGCCTCTGTCTATATAATCCGTATGCAAAAGAGTATTCAAAAACTCTTTCTGTGCGGTTACTGCCGGAATCGTACCGTAATGCGTAAGCGCGGCTACCTTGCGCATCAAATCACCCTTCGGTTTCTTAACATTCTTGCCAACCAGATATGCGAGTTCTATCTGATACATCAGCGCATCGAAACGTACAGCCGTATATTCATCTTCCTCCGGCAAAATCAGTGGTGAAATCTCTGAGGCAATCTGCAGAATATTTTCGTAGGTCAGCGCCTCATAAGTCTTTTTGTTGCCAAACAAATCCACATAGCGAAGATGCTGCTTCACGGCAAAATTGTCCCGGTTCAGCGCGCAAACTCTGTCGACCAGCTCTTTGACCAATACCTGTCTGAAGGCAACCAGCTCTTCAGTCTGGTAAGCCAAGTCCTGCAATTTATAAATGATTTCCGCCTTCAGATCAAACAACTTTTGCTGCAGACTGGCGCCCGCCGGCGCATCCTTGCCTTTGCCGTTCACACGGAAAAACTCAAAATTGGAGCAGAAATCAAAAATATAGAATTCCTGCTTGTCCTCGCCATCGAGCAACCCTTCGCACAGACGGGTTCCGCGTCCAATCATCTGCCAGAACTTCGCCTTGCTCATAACCTTCTTGAAAAACACCAGGTTCAAAATTTCCGGCACGTCAATGCCTGTATCCAACATATCGACGGAAACAGCGATTTGCGGCAGCTTGTTCCTATCGGAAAATTCATCCAGCAGGCTTTGCGCATAATTGGTATAGTTGTCAATTACCCTACAGTAATGCGCCGGATATTCAGGGTATTCCTGATTCCAGACAGCCAGAATCTTCTCCGCGTGCAGGTGGTTTTTAGCAAAGATAATCGTCTTGCCGACACTACTGCCGTAATTTACTTTCAAGCCCTTCGTCAGCAAGATATTTAAAACCTGTTTGATTGTGTCCTTGTTAAAAATCCATTCGTTCAAGGCAGAACTGTCCAATGCCGGCGGTATTTCGCCGTTTTCGTTGGTAAATAATTCCTCGTACTGCTGTTTCTCCTCGTCGCTCAATTCATCGTAAACGATGCCCTCATTCATGAATTTCAGCTTCGTTTCAATCGAACGATAATCAACTAGGTACTTGTCTTCGACCGCCTGCTCAAGTTCATAACCATAAGTCGGCACGCCTGCCTCCAAATCGAAGATTTCATAAGTGTTCTTGTCAATTTCATCTCGTGGCGTAGCCGTCAGTCCTACCAGCAGGGCATCAAAATACGTGAAGATGTCCTTATATTTGTTGTAAATACTCCGATGCGCCTCATCGACCACGATCAGGTCAAAGTGGCCGCAGGTAAATAGTTTCCCGCCTTCATCGTCCTTGCTTTCATCGATGCAACCCATCATCGTCTGGTAAGTTGAAAATACTCCTCTGGCATTGCCATTGTCCTTATCTTCGACCAAATTGGTAATCGACAAATCCGGCAGCAAATTATGGAAAGCCCTTTTCGCCTGCGTAACTAAGCTGTTCCGATCGGCCAAAAAGAGAAAGTTTTTGGCCCAGCCGTTTTTAATCAATACATCGACAAGCGAAATAACCGTTCTCGTCTTGCCACTCCCCGTCGCCATGACCAAAAGAGCCTTACGACGATTGCGTCTGTCAAAGGCTTCGCACACCGCTTTGATTGCTTCCTTTTGGTAATAGCGGCTGGAAATATCGTCACTGATACGCACATTATGTAAATGGGCGCGCATCGTCATTTTGTTGAATTCTTTTTCCAAATCGCGTTTCGCATAAATGCCAGAGACCACTCTTTCAGGATATCCCTGTTCCTGATCAATCCAGATACGCGTGTCATAACCGTTAGTTAAGAATATAATCGGGCGGCGACCAAAACGTTTCTCCAAATTATCCGCATACAACTTCGCCTGCTGTCTGCCCACGGCGACATCGACACTAGTCTTCTTCGCTTCGATTACCGCCAGCGGCCTGCCATCATCACCCATTAAAACATAATCAGCAAAACCTGCATTAGATTTATTCGGCATAGCATCAATCGGGAATTCGTCAAACCAATTCTTGTTGCGTTCCCAGCCGGCATCTGTCAGCATCACATCGATATAGGCGCGACGGGTAGCCGCCTCAGTCAGATTGACCGGGTTTTCGACATAAGTATTCTCACGGTTTTCCCTGCGGGCGGTCAGTTCGGCCTTTAAAGCTTTGTTTTCTTCACAGAGTTTCTCAAAATCCAGGTGATCAATAATAACGGTTGAAGCCGTCTGTTCCTCGGCAAGGTTGATATTGAATTTAGTTCCCTGATAATCCTTGCCATAGCAATAAGCAATAAAATCCATGAAGGCATGGAGGTTTTGCAGAGCCAGTGCTGCCTGGTCCTTTGTAATATTCTTCGCATTATGGTTAGCGTTGTTGCCGACAAGTCGAATATAGGTGAGACGTTTGTAGAGTTCAATGCCGATAATATCCTTGAACTCATCCGTATTCATGAGGCTGACCAATTTATCCTGATAAGGCATGACCAAAGAACCGTCAACGGAATACATCCATTTCACGGCAAACTCCATCGCTCTCCGGCAGCCAACTACCGCAGAAGCAACATCGATATGGAAAATCTTCTCCGCAGCTATCGCCGTATCGGCAAACGGCGCAAACTGCTCATCCGAAAGAAGAAAATCAAAATTGGTCATGGTCTCACCTCACAAAATTACTATAATATATAGATTTTAACTTAATTATTGAAACTAATTTTATTAATCTATCATACCGTTATTAATCCAAGAATAGAAATCATTTTTAATAAGATTTACATCATAGTAGTACCCAATTCTATCATCATGCCTATAATTAAACCAACCTTTCGCTTTTTCACCAGACTTATTGACCAATTCGTCAATAAAATTGCTATAGCTAAGCTTAGAAAACGCTATTGGTGACACTCCATTTTTATTTGCAAGAGAAGATAAATTAGCTGCTTTTGCAACTGCTTCTCCTATCCATACTTTGTTATTAATTCCAGTGTCTTTTCTTCCAGCTTTAACTACTAACTCTTGTGCCGTGGACATCCCGATGCCGGCTTTTATATTAGGATATTTCTTCTCGCTTAATAATTTGTTTAGCATTTTAAAATAGGTGTTAATCCAAAATGTTTTATCTGCTTTTTCATAAATATTTATTTTATATGGCGTTGTATATACTCCATACACGCAATCGCCTCGAATACCGATTTCACGCAAATCATCATCTTTTCGTAAAATTTCTATTATTTCTGAAGTAAAGCTACGTATTATTTTTGATACTTGTTCCTTATCTCCATTAGAGAATAATTCTGATGAATCTCTGATATCTACAAAAATTCCTGTAACCCAACTATAGTAACCATTATTAAACGTAAAATCCTTGTCCGCGGGAACACTGCCTTGTTCAATTACTTCTAGTTTATTATTTAAAATATCTTTTATTCTCTTTTTCCCAGCTTTATAATCATAGTCAGCCAAAATCATCACCTCTTCAATAAACAAAAAGTCCAAGTATCCAAAGAATTATAAATATGCTTAGAGATATCGTAGTTATTTTTATGCCTGTTTTATAATTTTTGAACTTTGTATCACAAATTAAAGAATTGATATATATTTGTGAAAAAATATCATTTAGCATATCTTCCTCGGAAATAGCGTCAACTTTACTGCGATATTTTAGGTAGTCTTTATTTCGGCAAATATCACCAAAAAAAATAATTGAATTATTTTCAATACCTTCTTGCTGAAAATGCTTTTCTTTGATTTGCGGGAATATGGCTTTTAATAATTTGTACATTCCATATACATACATCACCGCAGAGCAAGCGAAAGCAAGTAAATAGATTTTCCCCAAGCATTTACCAAAATAATATGCGTTATTTATTAATTGGTGTAAAATTTTTAAATTTTCGCTAGATAAAAATATGGTCAAAAGAGCGCCATAAAATGCAAGCGCTATTGATGTTTTCTTGTCACAACTATCGACAAAACGTATTATTCTATCTAAAATATTTAGCGTTTTCTCCACATTTAGACCATTTTCGCTCATATTTATCACCTCGTTTTGAAAAGTCAATTTCTAAGATGTCGCAGATTTTGCGACATCTTATTTCACCGTTTTAAATAAATTAAATTATGCAACTTGTGCAAAATTTACACTAGTTGCAAGTGCTCATGTTATCCAAAATATTCCTGCATTAAGGCTTTATGATTCGTTTCCATTTTTTCAAGGCTTTGCTGCATAACTGCTTTTTGCTTTTCCACCTGCTCAACAAACTCAGCGAATTGATTTTGCAGTTCAATCGGAGGCAAAAATATCTTTAAATTTGATATAGTTCCAGCATTAAGATTATCCATTGTAACACCAACAGATTTATCTTTTAAAAATCCCTTAAAAGACGGATGTGATATAATTTTTTGCATGATTATGGGTAAGTAATTATTTTTTATGCGTATTAATAGGCTACCAGTTCCACACATAAATCCATTTTGTTTTACAATCGCACAACGACCAATTTCGCCACGACGACCTAAAACAATATCATTAATTTGCAAATGATACGGCTTCATTTCTTCATATTTCTCATCTGTAATCG
Organism: Acholeplasmataceae bacterium; assembly: GCA_012517145.1. Taxonomy (GTDB): domain Bacteria; phylum Bacillota; class Negativicutes; order Acidaminococcales; family Acidaminococcaceae; genus RZYP01. The sequence continues at coordinate 1,886 of JAAYVM010000063.1, read as the reverse complement.
TTTTTTTGCTATCATAAGTAATAATATCATTACTTATATGTGATGGATTGATTAATGGATGTCCATCCTCAACATAATCTTCTAAATGGAGCAAACTACCAAATGGGCCAATTTTAACGTCAGCAATATCAGCAATTTTCTTTACTTCCCACCCTTTAGGATTGATAACCGGATCGCCAAACATTTCGATAAATTTGCTTTTAATCAGCAAATCCATTTTTTCGAGCTGTTGCTTGCGCAAATCTATTAAGTTGCTTGCCTTATCCAAAATATTGGCAATGCGTTTTTGTTCTTCGAGTGGTGGAAGGGGGATTTCTATTTCACATACTATACTTTTTGATATTTCCTTAAATGTGGCTCCCCTTCCTAATGAATTTAAATAATGTTTGTTGTTTTTTAAAAAATAATATAAAAACCGATTATGGATTTTTTCTTCGCAAATAAGATTTTTGAATCCTTGGTTGCAAGCCATTTCAACAGCGGTAATTGCCACTTTTCCTATTGGTGCGCGGGATGAAAGGAGAACAGTTCCCACTGGCATAATTCTTAACCCAGCACTGGAAATACCTGCTTCAGTCAATTTCCTTTGTGTTCTTTCAATATAATAATCACCATCAGAAATTTCAGCAGGTGTAACCCAATAGAAAGAACCATCCCAATATTCTTGTTTTAATGTGCTCGGTGTACTTCCCGTAACAATCTCGCATATTTCTCCCAGCTTTACCGGTTTCCACTTACTCATAACATTTCCTCAAGTTCTGACAGACCAGCAGTAATCTGCATTTCGAGTTCATTTAGGTCGGTCATGATTTCGAGCGGAGTGGGGTATTCTTCGGCAACATATTCGACTTTTTTATATTTGTTGATAGAAAGGTCATAATCGTTCGCAATGATTTCTTCCTTTGGCACCAGGAAAGATTTGTCTGTACGCTCCCTGTCTTTTTCATCGGCAAGACTTTTAAATCTGGCAATAATATCGGGAATATCATTAGCGGCAATCGGCGCACGCTTATCGTCTAAGCTGAAACCTTCCGCCTGCATGTCATAGAACCAGACGTTATCGGTGCCGCCGTGATTGGTTTTTGTGAAAATCATCACTGCCGTAGAAACACCGGCATAAGGCTTGAACACACCCGAAGGCATGGAAATAATTGCTTCCAGACGATTCTTTTCGATAATTTCCTTACGGATAACTTTGTGCGCATTGGACGACCCGAAGAGAACCCCATCTGGAACAATGCAGGCGCAGCGACCACCTGTTTTAAGCATACGCAGAAACAGGGCAAGAAATAATAATTCGGTTTTCTTGGTTTTTACTATTTTCAGAATATCAGCAGAAACAATATCATAGTCCAGACTGCCCTTGAAGGGCGGATTAGCTAAAATACGCGTAAACTTATTAGTATCGGGATTTTGGTCGGACAGACTGTCCCGATATTCGATATTAGGATTTTCGATACCGTGCGTCATCATGTTCATCGCACCGATACGCAGCATCGTCCTATCCATATCGTAGCCGTGGAACATATCATTGTTAAAATGTTCTCTGTTCTTTGTGTCTAGAAATATTTCGTCTTGCTGAGTTTCTTTCAGGTATTCAGCCGCAGAAACAAGAAATCCGCTTGTTCCGCAAGCAGGGTCACAAATTGTATCGGTCGGTTTGAGTGCCAATAATTCCACCATCATGCGAATAATATGCCTCGGCGTACGAAACTGCCCATTTCTTCCAGCTGTAGCTATTTTTTCTAGTAAGTATTCATAAACGTCACCGCGGATGTCTTTGTTTTTCCATTCAATTTCATCCATCGCGGTAACAATCTTTTCCAAAAGCTGCGCCGTGGGGATCTTGAAAATCGCGTCTGCCATGTATTTCGAATAAGCGCTGT
>JAAYVM010000062.1 GCA_012517145.1 Acholeplasmataceae bacterium | reverse complement strand
CCTTAATGTACCTAATTAGAAATCAATAAAGTAAATATTTATTGAATGTTATTCAAGATTCCTAATTGATTATCACTGATTTTTATAATTCATTTAAATTTTAACCTTATGAGAGAAAAATGTAAAAAGGAGAGCATTACTGTGAAAAGCGTTTTTGCAGCGATAGCTTTGATTGCTTTTTTATTGAATAACAATCCAGTGTTTGCAAAAAGCTCTGCTCCCGAAAGTTCTAATATTGTTCTGATTCAGCAGCAGAACACTACAATTACGGGGACTGTTTTAGATGCAACAGGTGCGCCTATTATCGGTGCAAGTGTTTATGAAAAAGGCTCTAAAAATGGAACCATTACTAACATTGATGGGAAATTTTCTTTAAAAGTAAAATCGGGAAGTATTCTTGTTGTCAGCTATATTGGTTATAAAACACAAGAAGCAAAAGCTATTCGCAACGTGATTATTACTTTGCAAGAAAACAACACAACGTTGGATGAAGTTGTTGTAGTCGGTTATGGGACTCAAAAAAAAGTCAATCTAACTGGCGCCGTGTCTACTGTCGATGTTTCTAAAGCCTTAGCGGCTCGCCCGGTATCTGATGTAACAAAAGCTTTGCAAGGTGTAGTCCCCGGGCTCACGATTCTTAATAGCAATGGTAAAATCAATTCAGAACCAACGATTACAATTCGTGGTGTCGGGACTTTGAGTAATAGTGCTACTAGTAATCCGCTAATTATCGTTGACGGTGTGGCAATGGATGATATATCATATTTAGATCCAAATGATATTCAAAATATTAGTGTATTAAAAGATGCAGCTTCAACCTCAATTTATGGAACTCGTGCTGCTTTTGGGGTTGTCCTTATTACAACTAAATCCGCAAAAAAAGTTGATAAGATCACTATTAATTATACTAATAATTTTTCATGGGATACTCCTTCTGTTCTTCCTAATTATCCGGATGTGCCTACCCAATTAAATGCGATGATGGCAGCCAATAACAGAGCAGGTGCAGAAAACGAATTATTTGGCATGAATTTGGAAGACATGCTTCCTTATGCTCAGAAATGGAAAGAGCAACATAAAGGTAAAGCTGGATATCGGGAAATGCAACTTTATCAAAGCGATAGCAATGTAGGAGATTTTAAGCTAGACAATAATGGTGTAGGCATGTATTATGCCGATTGGGATGTGAAAAACATTATGTTTCGTAAATGGAAGCCTGGCGAAAGTCATAATCTCTCAGTTCAGGGAACGAGTGGTAATACGTCTTATTATATGTCATTTGGATATGACCATCAGGAAGGAGTTATGAAATTTAACCCTGATAAGTTAAATCGTTATACTGCAATGATGAATATTCAGACAGAACTCACAAAATGGTTAACGGTTGGTGGACGTTTCAGTTATAGTGATAAAGATTATACAGAACCCAATACTCGCCGTACTACGTATCAATATATGTGGCGATGGGGCAGTTTCTTTGGACCTTACGGAACTTATCAAGGATCCGATTTTCGTAATGATATTGCTTATCGCAAACAAGCTGCAGATTCAAAAGATGTTGATACATACAATCGAATGGGTGCATTCTTAAAGGCTACTCTTCTTAAAGGACTAACTTTAAATGCGGACTACACATATAATATTCATCGTTATGATAATCATGAATCAGCTATACCTGTATCTGGTTGGGACTCATGGGGTGGCGCTATTACAAATACGACATCTTATACCTCAACCTCATGGGTCGATCAGACAGCTACGCGTGAAAAGTCTTGGGCTTTGAATGTATATGCTAACTACGAATTAAATTTAATGAAGAATCATCACTTTAATTTCATGTTAGGTGCCAATGCTGAAGAGGGTGATAATTATATGCAATTTTCTAAGCGTATGAATTTATTGGATTATTCAAAACCAGAATTTGATTTGGCAACAGGAGATCAAACAGTCGATGGTTATCACAATCAATGGGGGGCTTGCGGTTATTTTGGACGTATCAATTACGATTATAAAGGAATTTATTTGTTAGAATTGAATGGGCGTTATGATGGCTCCTCAAAGTTCCCAGCTAATGACAGATGGGCATTCTTTCCTTCTGGATCTATTGGTTATCGTTTTAGTGAAGAGAATTATTTTGCCAAATTGAAACCCTATATAAACAATGCCAAATTTCGTGCTTCTTATGGAGAAATAGGCAATCAGGCCGTAGGTGATAATATGTTTATTGAAACAATTTCTAAACTTACTGATTCAAATGTTGATTGGCTTGATGGTAATGGCGTTAAAATAGTTTCTTATGATATGCCCAAAATGGTATCCAAAACATTGAAATGGGAAAGAATACAAACTCTAAATATAGGACTTGATCTCGGCTTTTTAAATAATGAATTGAATCCTTCATTCGATTGGTTTCAACGTACGACAAAGGATATGCTAGCTCCAAGCAAAACGCTTCCTGATGTGCTTGGTACTGATGAACCATATGTAAATGCAGGGACCTTACGTACCCGTGGATGGGAATTTAATGTTGATTGGCATCATAGTTTTAAAGGCGGATTGAATCTTTATGCTTCTTTTAATATTAATGACTACGTCACTAAAATCACCAAATGGGATAATGATACTAAGTTATTAAATTCAAAATATTCAGGTAAAACATATGGTGATATTTGGGGATTTGAAACAGATCGCTTGTTTAAATCCTCAGATTTCAATTCCGATGGCTCGTATGCAACAGGCGTTGCAGATCAAAGTGGTTTGCAATCGGGTACGTTCAAATATGGTGCCGGTGATATCAAATTTAAAGATTTGGATAAAAGTGGAGTTATTGATGCTGGGAAACAGACAGCAGATGATCACGGAGATTTGAAAGTTATTGGAAACACGACCCCACGCTATCAGTATAGTTTTCGTATTGGAGGTTCTTGGAAAGGATTTGATGTAGATATGTTTTTTCAAGGCGTAGGGAAACGTGACGTATGGACACAAAGTGCCTTTGTTATGCCTTTTATGCGTGGTGTTGATGCTATTTATGCTAATGAGACTGACTATTGGACAGAAAACAATCTTAATGCCAAATATCCTCGACCATTTGGTGGGGGAGCCGGAATGGGTAAAATATCAGTTTTAAATAACGGTTGTTATAATTTTTATCCGCAAACAAAATATTTAGTCAACATGGCCTATTTGCGTTTCAAAACATTGACTATTGGTTATACTTTACCAAAAGAGTTGACGATGAAAGCTTATATGGAAAAAGTACGTTTTTACTTTAATGCGAACAACCTTTGTGAGTTGATAAATAAAAGCAATGCTCCAGTAGATCCTGAAATCAACGATGTTGAAAGTGGAGTAAGTTTAGCTAATGGAACTTGGGGACGTATCGATCCAATGTACCGCACTATATCTTTCGGTGTTCAAGTTACGTTCTAATCAAGAGTTTAATATAAAACCCATAAGAATTATGAAAAAAATATATACATTTGGAGCTGTTTTGTCAGCAGCTATATTGTTAGTCAGTTGTAATAACATCTTAGATAAGGGGCCCCTTGATACATTTTCAAATGATAATTTTTGGATCAGTGAAAACAATGTCAGTAGCTATGCCAATACCTTTTACAATGATTTTACGGGATATGGTAATGGTAGTGGATCCGGAGATTTTTATTTTAATGCATTAAATGATAATCAGGTAGGAAGTAGTTATACAGAATGGACTTATACATCAGTACCTGCCACGAGCGGCAATTGGAGTAATAATTGGACGGAGGTTCGTCGAGCCAATATTATGATTGAAAAAATTCCAACTATTTCGGCGATGACACCTGCAGCTAAAGCTCATTGGATCGGTTTTGCTCGTTTAATGCGCGCATGGACATACTATCATTTAGTCCGTATGTATGGAGATGTACCTTGGATTAACAAATCTTTGGATATTAATGACGATGGATATCTTTATGCTGCTCGTACAAATAGGGATGTAGTAATGGATAGTGTTTATAATGATCTCAATTATGCTTCTGCTAATATGTATAGTAATACATCTCGTACAACACTTAATCAAGCTGTCGCTTATGCTATGACTGCCGAAATATGTCTGTACGAAGGTACATACTGCAAATACCGTACTGCTGCTGATAATGGTAAAGCTGCTGATGCTACCCGTGCAAGTACATTTTTGACTTATGCTAAAAATGCTTGCAGTGCAATTATGTCTAATAGTAATTACTCACTTAGTAGTTCATATCAAGGCAATTATAATTCTACCGATCTGAGTAGTAATAAAGAAATGATTCTTTATAAAGCATATAAACAATCTGTCTTAACACACTCGCTAATTGATTATACGTGCTCTTCAACACAACAGAGCGGTATGTCAAAGACGGCTTTTGATGCGTATCTTTTTACTGATGGTAAGCCATTATCTTTGACTTCTTGCAATACGAGCGATATAGCTTTCGAGCTTGATGGGACAAAAATAATTAGTGGTAAAACTGTTGCTACAAAGACTATGGATTTGTCTAAAGTATTATCAGTAAGAGATAAACGTTTATCTGTTACTATTGACACTGCTCTTTGCTATACAGGACAAACATTTCAACGTTATGGCCGAGGTATGGCAATGACAGCTTCATCGGGTTACAGTGTTGCAAAATATGATAATTCATCCTTGGATGACAATTATCGTGGTACGACAGGCTCTAATTACACTTCTGCACCTCTCTTCTGGTTATCTGTTGTTTATTTGGAGTATGCCGAAGCTTGTGCAGAACTAGGTTCTGCTACTCAGAATGATTTAGATATTTCTATCAATTTAGTAAAAACTCGTGCTGGTCTTCCCCCACTAAGTGTTAGCGTTGGTTTTAGTGATCCCGCAAACAATATGAATGTCAGTGATTTGATTTGGGAAGTTCGTCGAGAACGTCGTTGCGAATTAATGTTTGATAATAATTTCCGCTATTGGGATTTGGTCAGATGGCATCAATTGGATAAATTGGATTCGTCTAATTATCCTAATATCATGCTGGGCGCTAATATTGTTAATGATACGTGGTCATCGAGTGTTACTCGTACCGGTAATTATATCAATGGTTCAAGAGGTAAAACCCGTACATATGATAAAAAATATTATTTTTATCCTATCCCTTCAGGGCAGATAACTTTGAATCCTCAATTAGGTCAAAATACTGGTTGGTAGTGTCTTTTCATTTATAGGGCTAATTATTGTTCAAATTTGTAGTCACCTTATAATTACTCTATAATGAATAAGGTCTTAGCTTTTTGAATATACCAATAAGATTACATCTTTGTCAAATAATAGTTATATTATAGATAGGCCGTTCTTCTTTAGTAGGAGAACGGCCTATCTTTATAGTATCTTCAAAATTTATTGAACAGGAGTATTCATTTGTTCGTTGTATTGTGCATCAGTAGCGCAATCGAACCAGCATGGATATTGCCAAATATTATCGGCTGCTGCATATTTGTTAGAAGCCTTCCATTCAACTTCATTATAGCTCGTTTCCAATGTGCCTGGTTGTGACCAACGACGATATTGAGAGCCCATATTAATTGTTTTTTGAGCTAAATTGTCTTGGTAATATTCATAAGGAATAGCCCAATTAGGATATGCGGTAGTATTATAATCATAGCGTCGCATATCAGCCCAATTCTGTGAAGTCATAGACATTGCGATAAACTTCTGTTCCATGATTTTACCAAGTGTCAAGTCGTCTTGTGTACCAATAGCACCATTCATAAAAGCATCAACTTTTGCTGATGATATTTGGCTCTTTGATGGATTCTGAGCGTCAGTCTTATTGTAAGCAGCAAGACTGGAGTTCATTAAATCGATGCTAGCCTGAATGCCGTCTTTGTATGCGGCATAAGCTGTACCTTTATCTCCTTTGTTGAAATAAATTTCTGCTTTAATAAAACACATTTCTGGATATGTTACTAGAAATGTTGGAGACGTGGGACGTGTAAACATGGTTCCGGATGCTAATATAGAACCGTCTGTAGATGTCCAATCTTCACTAAGATCGCCTTGGTTTAGTGCTGAAGAATAAAATGAATTATATATTGTATCACCCCAACAGGTCTTGTCTGTCGTGTTGCAATACCATGATCCGGGTGCCACGGTTAAAACCGTACCATCAGAAGCTGTCAAAGTAACAGCACTATTTGTACGATCATTATAGGTTGTAGGATATGGATAATTGGACATACGTCTAGGCGATTGCTGATCTGCTCCTGAAGAACGTCTCCATATCTTATCCCCTCCTTGGCGCCAAGGTAGTAATTTGTCAGCCCGTGGATCTTCTATACCTTTATTGTCGAAATTAGTCAACATGCCAGCATACCACGATGTCGGACGAGTATTTTTATTCATACCGATGGAACAATAATTAACATTAGCATACATAGGATCGCCAAACAAAATATCACCAACGTTATCTGTAGCTAAATCCTGGTGCTTGATGACTGTACTAACGGCATTGGATGTAGGAGCTTTTGAAAGGCAATCCAAAATAGTTGCTGTATCATAAGTGCCACTTTTTTTAGATAAGTTGTTCAGCCAACGGGCTTTCAAACCGTAGCACATTGCAATCCATTTGTTAACATCACCACCATTCCAACTATCTCCAGCTGAAAGTGCTGGAACAGTACTTGCTTGGGGTTTATTCAAGAGCTCAATGGCCTTGTCTATATCACTGATACAACCATTAAAAATAACTTTACCATTATCATACTTTGGTGTAACAGCAGATCCTAAAGCTTCTGTATAGGGCATCTCACCATAAAGTTCTTGCATCAACATAAACGCCATTGCTTTGATAGCATAAGTTGCTCCTTCGTATTGATAAGCACCAACTTCTTCGCATTTGGCTATCATATCATTAAAGTTTGCAAGACATCCAATAAACAGCCATTGATAAACGGTAGTAGAAGTTGAATTATCTCCTCTCCAACCTGCCAAATAGCCGTCACGGGTAGCACGACGAGTTCCAAGACTTGTGTTTTCTTGGGTAATTAAAGCAGTACGAACATTAGCTACGCCTTGGGCATATAGATAATAATGTTGCATCCACGGTAAACGCGTTTGAACACTTGCCGTGCTATTAGATGGTGTATCAGGGTCTGTATTGATATTCAAATAGTTAGTGCACGAAGTCGTAGTCAATACTAACAATACACATAATCCTATATATTTAAAAAGTTTCATATCGTAATTTTTTAATAAATTGATGATAAACTTAGAATGTAAGATTAACGCCGAATGACATGCCGGCAGTAGCAGGGACTCCACAATAATCGAAACCTACAGAGCTTGAGCCAATAGTACCGGATCCTGCTGCAGAGGCTTCTGGATCGAGACCTTTGTAATTAGTCAGCAATAAAAGGTTGGTGCCAGTAACGGAGAATGTACATCCTTTAATATATTTCAATTTAGTCAATAATGATTGTGGGCAGCTATATGATAATGTAACCGAACGTAGACGCAACCAATTGACTTGTGTCATAAAATTGGAAGATTCGCGGGGGTAGTAAGTTCCCCAATAATCTTGAATAATACTACGTCCGCTTGTCTTTGTTGAAGCTCCCATATCATAACTTTCTCCAGCGTTATAAGTAAAAGTTTTATCTTCATAAACAGGAGTATCTGTTGTACCTGTGTTAACAACGCCCTTTATTGTCAACGTTTCACGATTCAAGGTGCGTTTGCTCAGACCATTATTAGTCAACATATATTCAGTTCCATTATATACGGCACCTCCCAAACGGAAATCCAGTAAAAATGAAAGATTCCAGTTTTTATATTGGATACTATTGTTTAAACCTCCCTGAATCTTGGGCTCACGGTTGCCAATATAATGAGTTGATTCTCCGTCCCATGTGGGCATGCCATACTTATCTAAAATAACTTGTCCTTTGTCCGTACGAGCCCATTGTGAACCGGAAATTCCCATAAATTTACCGTTGTTGAAAGAGGCTGCTTTTGCATTACCTACCTGAACATCTGTTACATAAAGGATATCCACTCCACTAATTAGCTTTTCAACAGTACCTTTATTATGAGATAGATTTAAAGTTGTTTCCCACGTTAAATCACGTGTTTTAATGGGTTGTCCTGTAAGCGATATCTCAATACCTTTATTTCTAACATCACCAGCATTAACGGAACAGAATATATAACCAGTTGTTTGGCTCAAACGCGGAGATATAATTTGATTATACGATTTATTTGAATAATACGTAGCATCAAAGCCTAAACGACCATTAAAGAAGCGTGTTTCTAATCCAAGTTCATAAGATTTAGTTCTTTCCGGTTTTAAATATGGATTACCGCGATTCCAATTATTTCCCAATCCTGTTAAACCGCCGAGTTGAGTGTGAACACCCCATAGAGAAGTATTTGTTTCATAAGGATCTGTATCTTTGCCAACACCAGCAATAGATGCGCGAACTTTACCATAAGTCAAAATATTATTTTTAGGGAGTAGCTCACTAAAGATAAAACCTATATTTGCTGCAGGATAGAAATAAGAACGATTTTCGGGAGGTAATGTTGACGACCAGTCATTACGACCTGTAACACCTAAATAGAGCATATTTTTCCATGATGCATTAAATTCTCCAAATGTACCTACTAAACGGTGACGATAATGTATTTCCTGAAAAGATTTATTGGCAGGCTCAATATTGGCGAAGCTATAAAAATCAGATGCAAAATTGAAGCCTAAGCGTCTATTAGTTACTGAATACCAATCTTCAACACTTGTTCCTAACATCAAACTAAAATCAAAGTCACTGATTTTATATTTAAAATTAGTCATCAAGTTTGAAGATAAGTAGCGAAAACGATCTTCATTTTCGCTCATCATACCATTCTGCCAAGCAATTTTTACAGCACCGCCTGGAGCAATAAAAGTATTATTAGTTGTTGTATAGCTATCAACACCTGCACGATATGAGATATTCCACCAATCAAATATATCATAAGATGCATGAATATTTCCTGTGATGCGTTCTGTATCGTCCTTCAATGAGTTTCTATGAACCTGCCAATAAGGATTTTCCACATCATCTGCGAGGTCTTGTTTACCAGCAAACATACGATATTTGCTACCGTCTGTATTTAAATAATGAGTCATGTCGTCGCTTGGTGCCCATGTATAAACAGAAGTCATTGTACCGTTACCTCCAGAACCATAAAGTCCCGCACTCGTCATCGATTTTGTTGTATGGGCCTGCGAATAAGCAACATTAGCTCCTATGGTCAATTTACCATATTTCTGTTCTCCATTAAAACGAAATGTTGTTTTGTCAAAATCAGTCGTTGGAATAATACCATTTTGATCAAAGCGCGAAGCCGATAAATAGAAATTGCCATCTTTAGTACCACCAGATACACTTACCGAATTATCAAAAGAAGACCCTGTCTTAAAAAAGTCACTTATATTATTGTATGCTTTATCGTTTGCTCCATAAGCTTCACCCCATGATTCTGTTGTATAATCTTGCAAATCACCATTGGCATTATAATAACCGCGCTTATAGGTCTTTTGTTGTTCTGGAAGACGATTTGCCCAAACCAAGTTAAGTTTTGAACTAAAATTTACTAGCACAGAGCCTTCTTTACCTTTTTTCGTAGTAATGATAATGGCACCTGCAGAGGCACGAGAGCCATAAAGGGCTGCTGCTGCTTGTCCTTTTAGAACAGACATACTTTCAATATCTTCAGGATTGATATCCATTACACGATTAGAATTTGTGGTAGTTGTTGACATCATACCATCAAAACTCGAATCACCATTAACAGAAGTCTGGTTATCATAAATAATTCCATCTACAACAAACAGGGGCTGATTATCACGTTCGAGAGAAGTACCTCCTCGAAGAATAATTTCGGCACCGGAACCTGCAGCTCCACCAGCTTGAGTTACCGTTACGCCAGCTATTTTACCAGCCAAAGAGTTTAAAGGATTAGCCGTTTTGACTTTCATCAGTTCATCACTTTTCAGTTCCTGAACAGAGTAACCTAGAGCCTTCTTTTCTTTTTTTATTCCCATAGCTGTGACAACTACTTCGCCTAGGGTCTGAGTATCTTCTTCCATTGTTACGGTATAAGAATTACTCTTTCCAATAGTGAGTTCTACTTTCTTGTAGCCTACTGCAGAAATAATTAACTTAGTACCTTGAGAGACATCCAATGAAAACTTACCGTCAACATTGGTAATGGTACCCCTTGCAGTTCCTTGAATAAGGATACTGGCTCCAATAACAGGCTCACCGGATGTAGTCTTCACGACCCCGGTGATAGATTTTGATTGACGTGCACTTTGAACGACTTCAACAGCACACACTTGATTTGTCGGGACAAAACAACCCAACAATACAATCAATGCTAAAAGATAACGCCATTTTTTGTTCATAATAATACTTTAGTTTGGATTAATGCATTTTACATTTATTTTCTGTTTGTATTAGATTCACCTTATTGATTTCTAATTAGGTACATTAAGGGTAAACTTACCCTTTTGATTTGTAATGCCTCCTTTATTTGTTCCTTTAACCAATACATTTGCACCAATAATCGGCTCGCCCTTAGAATCGACAACCGTTACAGTGAT
>JAAYVM010000061.1 GCA_012517145.1 Acholeplasmataceae bacterium | reverse complement strand
TTCAACAAAATATCCGGTGGCGATAGCTGGGGGGATCCACCTGTTCCCATCCCGAACACAGTAGTTAAGCCCCCATACGTCGAAAGTACTTGGCTGGAAGCGGCCTGGGAGGATAGAAAGCTGCCGGTTAAAAATACACCATACCATTCGGTATGGTGTATTTTTTTTATATGTTAGAAGTTTCTATCCGAACAGGCCCTGGCCTGGGACGCATGAGCCGGCTAGCGCTTCAGCGCGTGCGGCGCAGCGGTTCGAGCGCAGTGAGAACGCCCTTGATGTTGTTGCCGGCTTGAGTATAATAGGCTTACCACCATACCATTCGGTATGGTGTATTTTTTTTATATGTTAGAAGTTTCTATCCGAGCAAGGCCTTCTCTTAAATGGTGAGCAGCTTTGCTGTGACGGGACTCATATACATCAGCGACCGACAGCTTGCTGGCGAATTGTCGCGTGTGGAATGGTCCAGAGGAACAACTAACTGCTCACCAGATAAAAGCACATAGTACGAACTAAAGCTTGTATGTTTACTTTTCTGTGAATGGTGGTTCGAGCGTAGTGAGAGCGCCCTTGATGGTGTTGCCGGCTTGATTGAAACCACTCTAAATTCGTATGGTGGTTTTTGTTTGGATTTCTAACTTTTAAATAATAATAAAAATAAAGTTGATAAATTAACAAAAAATCATTCTTAAGAGAGAATGCAGGATAAATTTTTTATGCCTATGCATGAATTTGAGGTTTGCAATTTGTAAAAAGAAGCGGTGAGTTTATTAAAAAGTCACCGCTTCTTTTCTGAGAATCTATTAATATTTGCTATTTAGAAGATTTATCCCAATTAGGATAATCGATAGTAAGAATGATTTCTTGCAGTACTTGACGCAATTCAAACTTGAAATTATCTATATCAGTCTTTTTCGCCTGAAAGCGCCTGTTATGTGCGCTCAAATCACCGTACTTTTTAATTTTGGCAATATTTTGATGTAAATTTCTGCTTGGATTCCATTTTAAAGAGTTCAAAAATGCAGGTATAAGATTGCTCAAATAAAAAAAATCACCATTGGTGTCTTTAATCGAATCATCTATGCCAAAGCGCTCAAATGTTTCAATAATAAGTGTTTCTACTAACTTTCGCATCAATACTAAAGTTGCATCATAAAAGCTACATTCATAACATTGGGCCATTTGTTTTGCAATTCCTTGAATGTAATAAGGGGTACTATCAACTATAGATAAGTTGATCAAAGCGTCTGATACTGGAATTTCAACTTTTATTGACAATTCCCTAGCAATTGATTCTTTAGCTTGTTTTGTTAAAGTGTAGCCTTTTTTTTGCTTGATAAATATAGCTTTTTTCCCTTTTGCTTTTAGGCTTAGAAAGGATGATATGTTGGAATATGGCTTAATACAAAGTTCGTTAAAGCATGAAGTTATATTTGACGCTGAAATGGGACTGAGTCCTTTAACCTCCTGCAAATAATAAGCGAAAAACTGTATTAATTCACTTGGTGGGCGTACGTTAATATTAGGTATATTAAAAGAAAAGGTTTCAAGATCACTCATTTTAAAGTGGTTTCCATAGTTTCAAGTGTTTTAACATGATCCTCGCCAATATGAGTTAGTTTGAAACTACCATTGCTGGAATCCGGAATAAAATAACTTTTTTTGTTCTTGGCATTAGAAATAGCAGATGCTAGATCAAAACTAGCATTTTCATCAAGCGTTCTCAGTATAGAAAAAAAGTGATCAACAGTAAAGTTGTTGATAGCCGTTTCTTTGTTTAACCAAAATGCGATTAGTACAGACTTGTCTATGTTTGCTGAATGATTGTGTTGAGTCCAAAAAGCTTTTAATGATGAACGCTGATCGGGTGAAAGGTCTAAATCTAACATCTTATATGTCGGCAGAGCCTTTTTTTTATTTGTTGAACCGTTTCTCTTACTTTTAGTACTATCTCCAGAACCATTGAGAATCGCTTTTGCTTTAACTAATCCGTCATTTTCCAACCTAAATTCGTTAGCGTTAACGGCTGAAATATATTTTGAAGAAACTAAAGATTTTACATTTGTCATAAAGTTTTTACTTCGTGCATCAGTCATACGGTTAGTTTCGTTATATTTAGTTCTTAAATCATCTTTTGTGAATAATGTTTTCCCTTGCTCTGAACAATACACCGCATAAATAAGCAACCAATCAGACTCTGTTTTAGGAGTACCCTGTAATACTACATTCTCTAATGTTGGTAATTCTTGTGTTTGTGAAGGCGGTGTATGATCAGATAAATCATCTGATTTTTGATTATTTTCACAAGTGTTTTCAATAATATCATTATAAGTTGTAGCTGGTTGATAATTTATTGCTGATGGAGCCAATTTACCTAGTCCACTTTCCTTTAATTCTTGGAATATAATGTGAACTAGTTCTCCATCTCCTTCAAGATTTATTTCCGCATTACCTACAGAAACTTTTAATTTAAATGTCTCCAAGAATATACCTCCTGACCTGCCCCCAAAAACTGTCCAAGTGAAATGTTAGTATTCACCAGAAATTTTCAGAGCGTATTCCTCTGGAGTCAAATGTCCAAGAGAGGAATGTGGTCGAATTTTATTGTAAGATTGGCGCCAGTCTTCGATTATTTT
>JAAYVM010000060.1 GCA_012517145.1 Acholeplasmataceae bacterium | reverse complement strand
ATCTTAACGCAAAAGCTGTTATAGAGAGATTGATTAAAGAAGAACAGTCACATGCTGAAACCATTGATGAAATTGTTGATTTGTTGAATAAAGTCAGTGATTGGGTTGAATCTGCAGAATTTAATCATCAAGATAATTACTGAATGGAATTTTTGTAATAAAACATACATTTTATTTAAATAATTACATAAAGCCCAATATTTTTTATCAAATATTGGGCTTTATGTTGACATGCATATTATGGTTTGTTACTATGTTCAAGATGTATTCAAAAAAACTTAATAAATTACATTTAAAAGTGATGATTGGGAAGAAAGACAGGAAGCAAAGTCACAGAGAGCCGGTCTATGGTGAAAGCCGGTACAGAGCCCTGATTGAGTAAATCACCCATGAACTCATCAGCGAAAGGTTAGCCAAGTAGCATGATGCGTAACGAACGCGTTAGGTTCGAGCTGGTTGATTGACTGGTGCGTATGAGTAATAAATTAGGGTGGTACCGCGTATTTTTATACGCCCCTATTGGTGTTAAAGCACCAGTAGGGGCGTTTTTGTTTTTTGTTATAGACCTGTCCAGGCCTGACAGGTGTATATAAAAATTTAAGGAAAAGAGGCAGTAGTATGGAAAATGTCGGGGAAAGAAATATGGTAGCTGAAGAAACTATTGACGAAACACCAACCAAAAAACGTGTAGGTGTCGTAATTATTCTTTTAATCACTGTCTTGGTTGCGTACCTTGATCGTGTGAATGTTTCGGTTTTGATTGCTGATCCAACTTTTTTAGATGCTATGGGTATCAATGGGAAGCCTTTTGAAATGGGTTTGTTAACATCGATGTTTGTTGCTGCTTATGGTTTTTCCAACTTTGTTCTTACGCCATTGGGTGATAGAATTGGAGCTCGTAAGACCATGATTTTAGCGCTCGCTTTATGGGGCATTTCTTCCATTATCGGTGGCTTGGCACAAACTTTTATGATTATGATTGCCAGCCGTGTATTGCTTGGTTTAGGTGAGGGTATGCACTTCCCCATGCAGGGAAAGTTTGTTAAAAATTGGTTCCCACCAAGTGAACGTGGTAGGGCTAATGCAACCTGGGTTGTTGGACTTATGGCTGGACCTGCTGTAGCAATGCCGTTTTTTACTACTATTATTCATAATTTTGGCTGGCGTGACAGTTTCTTTGTTTTAGCACTCATTGGTATGATTCCTATTTATTTATTGTGGAAATATACAACAGATAAACCGGCTGACCACAAAGGTGTCAATCAAGCTGAACTAAGATATATTGAAGAAGCCTTGGCAAAAGAAGCAGAAGAAGAAAAACAAAAAGCAAGCATGGAAAAGCCAAGGCTTGCTGCTACTTTAAAAATGCTTTTTACAAATTATAAATTTATTTTAATAACTTTGTATTATTCTTGTCTCGGCTCTATTTTATGGGGCGCGATGGCGTGGCTTCCTTCTTATTTAAAAATGGCCCGTGGGTTTAGCTGGAGCAGCATGGGTGTCTGGGCATCTATGCCATATGTATTTGGCATGGTTTGTATTATTGCGTCAGGATATTTTGCTGACAAGTTTAATAGAAGAGCTGTTTTGTGTGCAATCTCGATGTTCTGCGCAGCAGTTGGTATTTATTTGGGAGCGCAGGCGACGGACAACGTACATGCAGCTATGTTCTTGACTTTTGGTGTTGGGTCTATTGGCTTCGGCATTTCACCTGCCTGGACTATTCAACAAAGAATTATTCCTGCTCATTCCGTTGGCACTGCAGGCGGTGTAATGAATGGCATTACCAATCTTTATTCAGCACTTATACCGGCAATTATTGGTTGGCTGATTGCTTTGACAGGAACTTATAATGCTGGTTTAATGGTTCTTGTCGCTAATGGGCTTTTTGCAACAGTATGCGCTATTCCTTTGGTTTTGAAAAAGTATTGATTAAGGATCTTTTCTTTAAACTTGCAAAGAATATCTATTAAATGTGCGTTCGCACATTGCGCTCTTTGAGCAAATACTATCAAATGGAGGCTTTTATCATGAGTTACACAATTCTTTTCCCAAATTATACAATTGGAGAGGACGCTTTTACGGAAATCCCAAATGTTTGCCGTCAATATGGCAAGAAAATAGCCGTAATTGGTGGTAAGACCGCCCTCAGTAAGGCTCAGGCGGAGATAGAAGCTGCTGTAAAAGGTTCTGATTTGGAAATTCTTGACGTTCTTTGGTATGGCGGCGATGCGACACTGGAGCATGTGGAAGAATTAAAGAATAACAAAGCGGTGCAAGAAGCAGATATGCTTTTTGGTGTAGGCGGCGGACGCGCTATTGACACCTGTAAAATGGTAGCACATGATTTGAAAAAACCGTTCTTCACTTTCCCGACTATTGCCAGCACCTGTGCTGCCTGCACCGGCGTAGCTGTTTACTACTATCCAAATGGTGAATTCAGGGATCTTTATCTTTCGGATATACCAACCAATCATATTTTCATTTCTACCAAAATAATCGCTGAAGCTCCAGAAGTATACCTTTGGGCAGGCATCGGTGATACGCTTGCTAAACACTATGAATCGGTTTTCTCTTCACGCAATGATGAATTGGAGCACTTTAATGCTCTTGGGGTAAATATCAGTGCCATGAGTGCTGATCCGTTGGTAAAATATGGCGAAAAAGCTATGGCAGACTGCAAAGAAAACCAGACAAGCTTTGCGTTGGAACAAGCAATTTTAGCCATTATCGTCAGCACGGGCCTTGTTTCGAACCTTGTAATCAATGACTATAACAGCGCTTTGGCTCATTCTATCTATTATGGTGCAACAGCACTGGGTGAGGCCATGGAAAAGCATCTGCATGGCGAAATCGTATCTTACGGCGTTCTTGTATTACTCACACTTGATAAACAAACAAGCGAACTCGAACGCATTTTTAAATTCAATAAGAGCATTGGTTTGCCAACGAAACTTGCCGATCTTGATATTACAACAATGGATGAATTGGATATTGTTATTAATAAAGCGAAAGATACACAAGACTTAGTACATGTTCCGTATGAAATAACCAAGGATATGATTCGTGAAGCTGTTCTGACTTTAGAAGATTACAACAAAAAAATGGCTTAAAATCTTGGTGAATATTTATAAAATTTTTAGAGAAAATTTTTGCTTTTCATATTGACAATTACCAGTTGTTGGATTTACAATAATGGCAAGTAATAGCAGGCAATGAAGCCGCTATCAGCTAAAGGGCTGGTAGCGGCCTTTTTGTATAATTTTGCGTTGTGCAATACCGGCGATCCTGAAAAATTATTGGAGGGAAAGCTGGAATATATAATAAAAGGAGTGATAAGTATGTCGAGTAAATTTTTAGCCAAAGCCAGTGAAATTTCTGAGCAAAAAGAAGGTAAATCTTTTAATGTACTAAGCTGCATTTCAACTTCAGGAGAAAATTGTTATGATGGTGAACAAACACAACTTACTTCGGCAATGGAAATGATGTACTATCTGTCCCTTTGTCATGTGTACAGTGGTGAAATGGAGTACTAAACTTGTTTTGCAATTTAAAATATTTATTGCGTGGTTGACTTCGACTCTCTTTGAATAAATGGTTTGCTTAAAACTGTTTTGACCAGAGAGAGTTTTTATTTTATTCGGGAATTTTTTGCGTTTGCAGGATAAATATAAGTTGCAGCGAAAACTTAGTCTGTACAGAAAATGGTTGATAATCAATATTAGGTGAGGACTAAAATGATTCAGAAAATTGTTGTTTTATACAAATCAAAACACGGCAGTACCCGAAAATATGCAGAGTGGATAGCGCATGAATTGTCAGCTGATCTTTTCGATGCAAAGAAAATATCTGTTAAAGAACTTGAAAGCTATCAAACTATTATATTCGGAGGGTTTCTTTATGCAGACAGCATATCCGGAGTTGAGCTGCTCACGGCCAATATGGATAAAATTGGCGGGAAACATATTATCATTTTTGCTGTTGGCTGTGCCCCGGAAAGAAAGGAAAACCTCAGGCACGTTCTCGTAAAAAATTTTGCTGCCAATATCAGAGACAAAGTAGCTCTTTTCTATTTGCGCGGAGCCTTTAATTTTGAGAAGCTCAATTTGCTGGACAAATTTCTTATTTATATCTTAAAAACTAAAATCAAACACACTAAAATGGAAAAGCTTGATGAAGACAGTAAAGGCTTTTTTGAGGTTTGTGAAAAACCTATGGATTGGACAAACCGTGATAGTATAAAACCTTTGGCTGATTTCGTAAATAAGTTAAAATAAATACAAATGGAGCTCATCCCAAAATCGGGTGAGCTCCATTTAATATTTTGCTTATATACCAAGATTAAGCTTTTACGTCAAGAATCTTGCCTGGGTTGAGAATGAGATTTGGATCCATTGCTTTT
>JAAYVM010000059.1 GCA_012517145.1 Acholeplasmataceae bacterium | reverse complement strand
ACACACGGTATAAAAAATTGGGGCGTGTGTGGTTTCCCGAAGGTTTGTACTATTAATTATCATTAGTGCGGTGCGAAAGTTTATCTCTTTTAATCCCCAACTTTTCATACCGTCAACCGTTAGCCGCAAGTGCTACATTCGTGTTCCAATTCAAGTTTATTGCCAGTAAGCGCAAAAAATAAGAGTTGCAAATCTTCCACGGTATTTACCGCCCTACACACATAATTACCTCGGCAAAGTGTATTTACTGCCATTTCTCCATTCTTTTGAAAGTTCCATGTTCCAATTGCATCAAACCAAGTTCCATCTCGGTTAATTATCTCTCCATTTTCTTCATCTACATAGTCATTACTAACTTGCAATAGCCATTGTTTTTTGTTTATATACATGTCGTTTTCTACGCACGTAAAACCTAATCTTTTAAGGTCTTTTTCTGTTAAAATTTTTTGCTCCATTTCGTTTTCAAATTAAAGTTATTACTATTTGACCGCACCAGATGGCTAACACGTGTTAGCAACAAGGCTGGAACTCCTCGATGCGAATGTAATCTGGGTTTATATCAAGTTCTTTCCCGACAGGAACACAAAGCATATATCCATCTGTTAATCCTGCTTTGTATTCAATCCTTATCCTTTCAACAGGTAAATACATCATAGGCGTGTAGTAATCTTCTGTGCGAATAACTCTGAACCATACATCGTATAAACAGAGCCCAGTTGCTAACAAAGTATTAGCGTTATTGCCTTCGTGGTTTTCTGAAACTTTTGTCATAATTTTATATTTTAGTGTTATTAATAATCATTTGGTTCGGCAACTTCGCCAAGCCCGAAAACGTTGATTTTTTAGCGAAAATTATTTCGGCTCGCTTCAATTTCAATTTGCTGCAAAAAATCCCGTTCGTTCGGTTCAGGGAGATAAATTCCGGCGGCTTCCTGTGACCAATTTCTAAACCGTTCAATCGCCGTGGTCAGTTCAGACGTGGTGCAATCGGCAGAGCTTTTTGGGTCAGTTAAGATTTGCCCGGTAAATTTGCACACCCTTTCAACGCAAAAAATATCCGGGTTGCACAGCTTTTTGAAATATTCGACTTTTACAAAATTCATCGAATAGCCAGTTTCCATTGCAAACCACGTTAGAATCAAATGTAGGTATTTGTTTTGGTTTAACGACCTCTTTTCAGTCGATGTAAGCTCAACTACCTTACCGGCCTTATAAAGTTCGTTACAGCGGCGTTTAAATCGTTCTTGGTCAGTGCGTATAGAAAGGTTGTATTTCATTTACTGCTATTTTGGTAAATACGAAAATGCTTCCGGCTTAGTGTTTATTTTTACTTTTCCACATTTTACACATGTTTCAATTTCTGAAATACACTCCACGGGAGCGCCTACCGACCTCTGTACGTACGATCTTTTTACGGCGTATTTATGTCTGCAAAATAATTGTTTCAGCTTTTTCATTTTTTTGGCTTCTTAGGTTTAATTTCGGGATGCAGTTTCAAGTAAAGCACATACCCACGCTTCGACTTTCATGCGGGATCAATCTCTGATTCTTCAACCCACCAATTATCATCAATCTGATAAATTACCTCTCCATCGGAATACGTCTTTACACGGGTAATAGTTCCAATGTGTCCGATCTCGAACTCATGACACGATACACACGCCATTATCTTAACTTTGTCGTTGATTTTATACATTTCTGTTTGTTTTAGACATAAATTCATCTTCATTTGCGAAATACTTTACGTGGTCCTTTGTCCTGATATACACGTTGTCCCGCGTGGTATTGAATCTGTCGGCTATCCGCCTTTCAATCTCATTGAGGTCTTCCTTGCTGTTTACGAAGTGCTGCCGCTTCAACTCAATCCGACGTGTTGCGCTGTTCTTTCGCGTGGTCGTGTACTCGATTGATATTATTTCGATCATGGCTTATTTGAGTAGTTCGGGGTTGTCGTGAATGTTTCCGATTACTTTGTCATACTCATCGATTGATGATTGCTTAAGTATAAAGGACATTTCTGGATTATTAACCGGATATGATGAAAAATTAACGCCGTTATGAAATATAACGTTGTTATAAAATCCAATCCTACCGATTACATCACCATCATAAATCTCGACTCCGTTCTTATCTGTCAATCCGGTGAACTGTCCGACTGTTTCTGGAATAACGGTCATTTTAACTGATTCCACATTTGGGTTATCTACATTGAAGCTGATTGATGTT
>JAAYVM010000058.1 GCA_012517145.1 Acholeplasmataceae bacterium | reverse complement strand
TGCCTTTACAGGATTTATCCGCTGTGCTGAGTGCGGTTGCCTCTATACTGCCGAAACCAAGAGAAAGTTTATTAAAAAGACAGGAGAAGTCAAAGAGTTTACTTATTACCACTGCACCAGGAAGAAAACCACCATCAACTGTTCACAGCGAAAGATGCTGCCTTTAGACGACCTAGAAGGACAAGTTGAGCAGGAATTGGACAGCATCACCATCTTGCCGGAGTTCCGAGATTGGGCACTAAAGATCCTCAACGAAAACAATGACCGTGAGATAGAAGACCGAACCAAAGTTTATGAAATGCAGCACTCCAACCTCGTAACTACCCAAAAAGAGCTGGATAACCTGACCAAGATGTGCTACCGGGACTTAATCGATGACGACACCTTTATTAAAGAACGCAATGACCTGCAAGGAAAAATTACAGAGATGAGAGAAAAACTACGCCACACCGAGAGTCGAGCTGACCAATGGCTGGAGCTAACCGAGAAGGTCTTTAATTTCGCTACTTATGCCAGAGAAGCTTTTCTCAGAGCCAACAGAATGGGAAAGGCAGGGTTAGAACTAAAGAGGGATATCCTTATGTCCTTGGGATATAACCCAGAAATTAAGGCTGGAAAGCTTTACATAGAAGTGATGCCTTACTACATTCACTTCCAAAAAGAGGCTAAACCACTGCAAGTTAAATACCAAAGGTTAGAACTGGTGAAAAATACCGATACTAAGGCCTATTCCGAAGGTATTGCGGCTCTTCGTACACAATGGCGGAGAAGGTGGGATTCGAACCCACGAAGCCTTTTCAGGCGCTGGTTTTCGAAACCAGTGCAATAAACCGCTATGCGACTTCTCCTGGGAAATTATATTTTAGAGAAAAATTAAATTTGGATTAACTTTTCGGTTTCACCGCTAATATATAGATACTGTTGATTTGTTAAAGGTAAAATTTTTACTCCTTGGCAATACATATCCTTAAATTCAGCCTTATATTCTTTGGCAAAGTCTTGGCTTCCCCAGTGAGGCAAAATGGCATAGTCTGTAATTGCTAAGCCAGTTGATATTGAATTGGGAAATTGAGTTTTATCTTCAATACTGGGAACTAAATCTATTTTTTGACCCATAATGATTGAACCAGCACTAGAACTGATATAGATTAAACCTTGTTTAATTTTTTCTTTTAAAACTTTATCAAAACCAGTTGTTATAATTTGATTCATTAAATAATAAGTGCTGCCGCCACAAACAAAAATGCCATTTTTATCTTCTAGTTTTGCTTCAATTTCTTTTGCCTGTCTATTTGTAATAAAATAGTTTTCCAATTGAAAACCAAGTTTTAGCAGTGCTTTTTTGTCGGCTTCTACCCAAGTGTGTTCTATTTGGTAAGATTCAGCTGCTGTACCTATAAAAAGTAGCTTGTAAGCCTTAGGGGTTTTGGGAAGATGTTTGACAATATCTTGCAAAACACAATCAGCACTAGAGGTTAAAAAAAGTTGTTTCATATTTTGTGCACCTACCCGGAATCGGACCTGGATCAATGGTTCCGCAAACCATCGTTCTATCCATTAAACTATAGGTGCATTAAATCTTTTTCTCTGATATTTTACCAAATTTTGGCAGGAAAATAAGTTTAAGATTGAAGCCTCCCGATGGTAGAACATACTTGCATGTAGCAGTAGAAATGAATGATAAAGAGTATGTACAGTCACTTATTGATAAAGGTGCTGATGTTAATGCTAAAGATAAATTTGGACAATTTTTAGCTTTTGCTATTTCGTTATCATTTGTCATATATGCATTTATAAACGCTGCAGTCGCTTCAGGATTAATTCCAACAACAGGACTTCCATTACCTTTTATCAGTTATGGTGGAACATCATTAACAATAATTTGTATTTCAATGGGAATACTTGTGAATATTGGTTTATCAAATGCTTCAG
>JAAYVM010000057.1 GCA_012517145.1 Acholeplasmataceae bacterium | reverse complement strand
TTATTTGTACAGTGCCTAAGCTAAGTACATTACCAACTTATGCCTATAATTCGTTATTCTTTGCGTTATTCCTGCTTGTTAACGAGGTTTTTTGATGTTTTTTTTAATTTTTTTCAATTTTTTTAGCGTCCTGCCACAATTTTTCGAGTTCCGACAGTGAAAAGTCCGCCCAGTTCCTGCCTGAAGCAAGCACTGCCTGTTCAATAAAATTGAATCTGCTCACAAATCTGTTGTTCGCTCTGTTGAGAGCTGTTTCCGGCTCTACGCCTAGGTGTCTGGCATAATTGGCTATCGCCAGCAGGACGTCTCCCAGCTCCCATTCAATACTATCCTGGTCACGTTCAGCTACCGCTTCTGCTAATTCCTGAAGTTCTTCCTGTATTTTTTTCAAAACTTCCTCGGCATTCGGCCAGTCAAATCCTACTTTTGCAGCCTTAGACTGCAATTTGTAAGATCTCATCAACGTTGGCAGTCCAGGCGAGACACCATCCAAAATTAATGTCCGTTCCTTTTTTTCCTCGGCTTTGATTTTTTCCCAGTTATGAATTACTTCTTCTGAACTGCCCACTTCAATAGTACCGAAGACATGCGGGTGCCTGTTGATTAACTTTTCTACGATGTCATCGATGACATCCTGCATGGTAAAACCGCCTTCTTCTTCGGCAAGGCGGGCATGAAAAACTACCTGCAGCAAGACATCACCGAGTTCTTCCCTCATTCCTGCAAGGTCTTTGTTGTCAATAGCCTCCAGAAGTTCATAAGTTTCTTCAATCAGGCCTTTGCGAATGCTCTCATGCGTTTGCTCCCTGTCCCAGACACAGCCGCCTGGTTCGCGCAAGGTCTTGACAACTTCAATCAAAGGTGTCATATCCATTTTGCCTGTTTTTAAAGCAGGTACATAAACCGTTGTCAAATGATCAATATTTTCCTGCCAGTCCAGTTCATAGAGTGGAACAGCTTTACACACTTCATCAGGCAGGCCCAGATTGCGCATGAAGAAAACTTCCGTCTCATCTTCCAGTACTTCCATCAGGTTTATTTTCAGTTCGGCAGCAACCAATTTGCTGTAAACCTGTGTAATAATCAAAGGATATTTTCCTGCATCAGACAATAATTTTTCATCAGATGCGTCGGCAATTCTAAGACCGGTAATAGGATCCAGATTCAGCTTGACATAAGCTAGATCAAGGAAACTCATCGCCGGCAAAATTTCAAGTGCCAGTTTCTGCTTTGTACAAGCTTCCCTCAAAAGAACAACTGTTCTTTCTGCAACCAAGGGGCTGCCAGGCACTGCATAAACTACCTTGCCGTTTCTAGCTTCCGCCAGAACATAATCAACTATTTTAGCGTAAACGTCTTCAAATGTACGTCCCTCTTCATAGAAATGGTCGCAGCTGACAAATTTCATCTCCTGCTTTTCCAGCTCCGGCACCGTAGGGTGCACGGCAGTGCGCAAAATAACTTTTTCTGCATTTTCCAGCGCCTGCTTTGTTTCCAAAGAAAGATACCCGGCGCTGCCAGGCCCTAGGCCTACTATCGTAAGACTACCATTACTCATTTTTCATCCCTCATCAAATGAATATTTTTGCAAAACTTAACCAACTTACTGCCAATGAAAGGCATTCTTGCCATCTCTGCTTGCTTTAACTCACTGCCAAAAATAAGCACAAAGAAATATGCTATGCAGCCTATTAAAATTGACAGCAAAGTACTAACTGTATTTCCTGCTATGTATCTTATCAATTCCACATAGGAAAAATACGCACAGATACCCATTAAAAGTGCTGCCGCAAGGATTTTTGCCGCAGTTTTCAGTGGTAAGGAAAAAGTTGAATAACGCAGAAGGAAAAATAGATTAAGTGCTGCTGCCAAGCCAAAGTTAATATTGGTTGCCCAGGCAGCTCCCACGATACCATAAGTGGGTACTGCGGTCCACTGCCAGACCAGATATATTTTTAGCAATGTACTGACTATCATGTTCAGCATCGGCATCATAGTCATTCCCATACCCTGCAGCATGCCTGTCGTAATCTGATGCAAGCCCAAAAGACAGATTGCAGGTGCCAGATGCGTAATGGAAGCAGCTGCAGCTTTTGTTCCATATAACAATAATGAAATTGGCTCTGACAAAACCGCCAGGCCCACTACCGCCGGTAAGGTCAGCAAAAGGCATAAGCGAATGGCAGTAAGTGATTTTTGCCGAATACCTTCGAAGTTCTGGAGTGCATGTGCTTCAGAAACAGCAGGCACTATACTGGCCGCTAATGATGCTGTTGGAATCGTCGCCAACATAACGAGGGGCAGACCCATACCTGCGAAATAACCAAAAAGTGTCGTAGCCTGTTCCACGGTATAACCAGCCACTTCCAAGCGTCCGGGAATGATCAGCATATCGATGCCTGTAACCACAGGCAGCATAATATTTGCGCAGGATACCGGCAAAGCCAGTTTCACCAGACGCACAGCAATTTCTTTAATTGACTCCTGTGCAACATTACAGTTCGTGACTGTTTGCTGCTGCCAATTCTTGTGATACCTTGCGTAAAAGAAGGAAAGTACGATCAACCCTGTAACCGCTCCGGGAACGGCACCAAAAGCCGCACCTGCCGCGGCATAATCCAAGCCATAAGGCAGCAGATAATAAGCAAGCACAACCATGGTTACAACCCTGACAAACTGCTCCAAAATCTGTGAGACTGCCGGAGGCGTCATAATCTGATGACCTTGAAAGTAACCTCTGAAACTAGCCAGAATGGTTGCGAAAAAAACTGCCGGGGTAAGCGCTATCAAAGCTTGGTATGCTCTTTCATCACGAATTATATTATTGTCGATCAGAAAACCCGCTGTACCATATAGAACTACTGCAAAGAAAATCCCCGTGACGACCATCAAGGCCAAAGAAACGCGGAAAATTCTCGCTGCCCCCGCATAATCATTCTTTGCTATTTTTTCTGCCACTACAATAGAAATAGCAATTGGTATACCGGCTGATGAAACTGAAACCATCAGGAGATAAACGGGGTAAGCCATCTGATAAAGGCCAATGCCTTCGCCGCCAAGTAGTCGAGACAGCAATATGCGATTGAAGGCGCCGATAATCTTAACCATCAGACCAGCAGCAGTTAAAATTAATGCGCCGCGTAAAAATTTGTCCTTAACCACTGTGGTCACCCCTTTCTATTTGTCTTAATTATAAGGCAAAGGCGAATGCCTGTCATACTTTATTCATGCCTTATGAAGCGCAATAAAGTCTTCTCCAGCCAGGATAAAGAATCTGTTTTGAGTTTCGTTGTTTTGAGTATCAACTGTGATTGCGTACCGCTCCTGAATTTTATATAAGGCCCGTTTTCCTTGATCACAGCCATGATACCTTCAGGATCTGTCAGCGTATGTTCAGCAAAAGTAATCCGAATTTCGCCCTGCTTAGCAACTATTCCTGTTATTTTAATTTCGCGGCACAGACTTCTGATTATGGCAACCTTCCACAAGGCAACAACTTGTTCCGGTGGATTGCCAAAACGGTCAATAATCTCGTCCATGAAATCTTCGCGATCCTTATATTGCATGTCCGCAAAACGGCGATACAGCTCCAGTTTATAGCGCGGATTATCAATATAATCATCCGGAATGTAGGCATCAATATCAACTTCCAGGACAGGATCAGGTTCCGGCTCAGCCAATGGCTGTCCGCTCTTCATCTGGATAATAGTCTTTTCCAACAAGTCACAATAAGCAGCAAAACCTATGCCGGCAATATGACCATGCTGCTGTGCGCCAAGCAGATTTCCGGCACCGCGGATTTCCAAGTCACGCATAGCAATGCGGAAGCCAGCACCCAATTCCGTAAAATCTTTGATGGCCTGCAGTCTTTTTTCCGCAATTTCACTCAAAGCCTTATTCTTTTTATAGACAAAATAGGCATAGGCAAGACGAGAAGAGCGGCCAACCCTGCCACGCATCTGATAGAGCTGGGATAAACCGAAGTTTTCAGCACCGTCGATAATTATGGTATTGGCAAGCGGCACATCAAGGCCGTTCTCGATAATCGTCGTACTTAACAAGACATCGAATTTGCCTTCATAGAAACCTATCATGGCATCTTCCAGCATTTCTTCAGGCATCTGTCCATGTGCTATGCGGACAGATATGCCAGGTACCAACTGTCTTATTTTGCGTGCCAGTGCTTCCAATCCCTGCACCCTGTTATGCACATAATAGACTCTGCCGCCCCGGCGAATCTCTCTCTCCAGCGCCTCTTTAATCATATCATCATTATATTCTGCTACATAGGTTTCTACCGGCAGCCTGTCCTCAGGCGGCGTTTCAATAACACTCATATCTCTGCCATTAACGAGCGCCAGGTGTAAGGTACGCGGAATAGGAGTCGCAGACAAGGTAAGCACATCGACGCCAACAGTCCACTTCTTCATTTTTTCCTTCTGGCCTACGCCAAAGCGCTGTTCCTCATCAATGATCAGTAAGCCAAGATCATTGAACTGCACGTCAGACTGGAGGATTCTGTGGGTGCCAATAAGCACATCGACCTGACCTTCCCGCAGTTTTTTCAAAGTTGCCCGTTGCTCCTTGGGAGTACGGAACCGGCTTATCAGTTCAACATTAACGCCAAAAGGTTCCATTCTTTGCGTAAAAGTCATAAAGTGCTGCTGGGCAAGAACCGTAGTCGGCACTAGTACTGCCACCTGCTTGCCATCAGTAACAGCTTTGAAAGCAGCTCTGACAGCAACCTCTGTCTTACCATAGCCAACGTCGCCGCAAAGCAGCCTATCCATTGGGATAGGTTTTTCCATGTCCCTTTTTATTTCTTCAATAGCTTGTAATTGGTCAGGAGTTTCTTCGAATGGGAAACCAGCTTCAAACTCCCGCTGCATTTCAGTATCAGGTCCGAATGCATGACCGGCTACAATTTTTCTTTGTGCATAAAGCCTGAGTAATTCCGAAGCTAATTCTGTGATTGCAGCCTTAGCCTTATTAGTGATACGTTTCCAATCCGAGCCGCCCATTTTGGATAGTCTCGGTGCCTGTCCCTCATTACCGACGTACTTATGCAAGAGGCTTACCTGCTCGACAGGTACGTAAAGCTTATCCTCATTGGCATACAGCAAAAGGAGATAGTCCCTGTGGGCATCGCCAACCAATAAAGTTTCCACACCTACATAACGGCCGATACCATGCACAGCATGAACGACATAGTCGCCGGCTTTAATTTCCGAAAAGAACTGTATCCTAGCCCCGCTCTGCTTATGTTTTATACGGCGTTTTTTCTGAACTCCAAAAATATCATTTTCCGTTAAAAGCAACCAGGATTCTCCCCAGGAACGAAAACCTGCACTCATCTCCCCGGCAAAAACGCTGATATGTTCAGGCAGATACAGTTGGCCTTCTTTGGCGTAAGATGCCGGCAGACCTCTGCCTTTCAAACTTTCTGCCATATTTTTAGCCTTGTCCACATTGCCCATCATGATAAGCGGTGAAAGACCGTCATTAAGCCAGCCTTGCAAGTCTGATACAAGAAGATCAATATTCCTGTTATAAGGGGCTAATGCTCTTACCGGAATAGTAAATGATTTCTGCGCGCTAAAAAAACGATGCGGCAGTGCCGAGACACTAAGACAGCCGTGTTTTTCGCATGCAGCTAAAATTTCTTCGGGCATAAATAAACGAGCTGAGTCCTGGACATTTTCGCCGAATAAGTTGCGCAAAGTTTCGAATATTTTAGCTGGCTCATCCATAATGAGGGTTGCCGAAGGTGATAAATATTCAAAAACATTTGAATTATCTGCTTTTTCGGTTATTCCCAAGGAAACGATTTCCACGGAATCCTTAACCTGCAAAGCTCGCTGGGTTTTTATATCAAAGCTGCGCAGGGAATCGATTGTATTGTCAAACCATTCAATACGTACCGGATCTGCTTCATTAATAGGATATATATCCATAATATCGCCGCGCAGACAAAATTGGCCAAGTGCTTCAACCTGTTCAGTACGCTCATAACCCATTTTGACAAGTTTGGCAATCAACACTTCCTGTTCGACAATATCTTCCACTTTGACCAGTAAATTGCTATTAAAGATAGCTTCCGGAGCAGGCAGTCGCTGCAAAAGGGCTTCTGCTGTAACAAAATTTATACTGAAGCCTGCAGCATGCATAGCACGGAGAGCCATAACGCGGGCTGCCGCAACTTCCTGATTTTTAGCATCTGCTCTGACCTGCGTAAGATTTTCTGGGTAAAGTTCCAGCATTTCCTGTTCAGGGTAAAAATAATTAAGCTCACGTCTATAATCACGAACCGCATCACGTCCAGGCAAAACAAAGACCAGGGGGCCGTTGTGCTTGCGAAGACCAGCCAAGGCAGACAAAAAACAGCCCTTCTGCAGGTCTGCTAATCCAAAAATATTCAAGCCTTTTGAGCCGGCTGAAAGAATTTCGCCGGCTTCACGTACAACATCTATTTTTTTTACAAGAGAGATAAGCTCATCACGCATATATTTTCTTCGCCTTCTTAGATACGCTAAAAAGGGCTTCAGCCAAAGCCAAAACCCTTCTTTATCTTACTATCAAACTCATTAATTCCTAAGCCTTACAGCTTTATTTCCATTTTCTTTTTGTCAAAAGTATGCACGGCATCTACAAAACGAACTGTACCTGTCATGTAACGCATAGAAATTGTATGCGTACGTACACCATTACCAAAATAATTGAGACCATTAAGCAAGTTGCAATCGGTGATAGCAGTAGAAGTAAACATGCAATCATCGCCTTTTACCAGATCATCCAAAGTCAGTATGCGGTTGATATCGCCAATGCCCATTTTCAGGCAACGTGCTACCTGCTCGTCATCTTCAGGGCAAAGTCTTGCCTGGAAATCGCCGCCCAGACATTTGATGGCAGCTGCAGCCAATACACCTTCGGGAGCACCGCCTTTACCAATGTACATATGCACGCCGGTGCCTTCAATGCCGGCATTAACAACGGGATTGACATCACCATCAGTAATCAGTTGAATACGCGCACCTGCACGGCGGATGTCTTCAATAATGCCTTGATGGCGTTCACGATCAAGCACTACAACAGTTAAATCCTTAATTTTACGTTCTAATGCTGTAGCAACGCGTTCCAGGTTTTCCTGAATAGGAGCATCAATGTTGATGCAGCCTTTTGCACGCGGGCCAACAGCTATCTTATCCATATACATATCAGGAGCATGCAGCAGGCAGCCTTTCGGAGCGATAGCAATTACCGCAATAGCACCTGGCTGACCTTTAGCGACCAGATTGGTTCCTTCAACCGGATCAACGGCAATATCAACTTCAGGTCCGCCGCAACCAACTTTTTCGCCGATATACAGCATTGGAGCTTCATCCATTTCACCTTCACCGATAACAACAGTACCGCTGATATTAACGGTATCAAACATTTTCCTCATGGCATCTACAGCGAGTTGATCGGCTCCATTTTTATCACCACGTCCTACACTATGGCCACAAGCTATAGCAGCTGCTTCAGTTACGCGGACAAACTCCATTGATAATTCTCTGTTCATTATTTAACACTCCTTCTAGGTATTTGCATCCTCATTTGACATAAAAATAACAATTTATATTAAATTATTACACTTTATACAGTTTTGTGCAAGGGAAAATCAGCCCAACTTTAAAGCTATCATCTTTGTACCAAGATAAAAAGGCATAAACATGATAATCATCAGTAAGAAAAGACTAAAGGCAACAATCGCCGATGCCCTGAGAAAATTAATAAGATAAACAACCTGCAGTGCCCTGACAACCAGGAAAAACCACCAGATAAGACCTACTAAGCCAGCAAATGGTATCAGCAAAAGCCAGATGCCGCCGAACCTCACACCCAAAAGAGCGATTGGTGTTAAAACGAGATAAGGCAAAGTTGTAAACCCAAGAATGCAGAGGAAACTGCGGATATCTCCACCAGGTGCCCCGCAGATATCGCTGAGGCCATGCAGGAAACAACCATAACAAGCCAAAGCGACTAGTTTAATCAACAAAAATCCAACTAAAACAGCAAAGCGCACAGCTATGGATTGGTCTGCAAAAACCACATTCGTTATGACGCCGATAAAAGCGCCCACGCTGATTACAAAGTAAAATAAACTTCGCCACATCGTCGGTTTCTTCGCTAACTCGACCATACCTTGCTTAGGTTCAAACAAAACATCAAAGGATTTTCTTCTCATGACAATCACCCCTCAGCATGTGGAGTCTGCATCTCGAAAGTACGCGTCTGCTTTGTCAGATTCTCAGTTATCCTCCCAAAAATAAAATCTGTTATTTCTGCTCCCCAAATAGTTTGCCAAGGTTTCTGTTTTTTGAACTCTTTGACTTCAGGAGTCCCTTCGCTGCCAATCAACGCCCCTGTAGCATCCAGTGCATCGTAATAATTGCCTATTTCATCAACTAGTCCCAACTCCTTGGCTTGTTTGCCAGTATAAACCCTGCCGTCTGCCAGACTTTTAACTTTGTCGACCGGCATTTTCCGGCCTTCACTCACAACTCCGACAAACTGTTCATACATCTCATTGACCATTTTCTGTAATAAATCTCTTTCACTTTGAGTCATTGGCCGTTCATTAGAAAGAATATCCTTATATTCACCGCTTTTGATCTTTGTACCGGAGATGCCTATTTTTTTGTAAAGCTCTTCCGTATTCATATAAGGAATATAAACGCCTATACTGCCTGTCAGTGTCGAAGAATTGGCATAGATTTTATCGCTGCAGGCAGCCAGCCAATAACCGGCAGAAGCAGCAGTATCGCCCATGGAAGTAATAACAGGCTTGCCGGTTTCTTCTTTCAGTCTCTTGATTTCGCGGCCAATTTCTTCAGCCGCCGTTACGCTGCCGCCAGGGGAATTAATGCGTAAGAGGACTGCTTTAACACTTTTATCTTTGGCCGCCGCTCTTAATTCCGCCATAATATTGCCCGTACTGGCAACATTTTCTGCAAAGAGTCCATCGGTGGCTTCTCCAGCCATAATTGGTCCTTCAATCCTGATCACCGCTACGCGGTTGCCCATTTGTACGACAGCCTCATCATTGTTTTTACCCCCCAATAGCGATATGACAAATGATAATATCGCTATCAGCAATACCGAACTTATGAAAATACGTTTCAACATTATACTCACCTCATAAAAAAATCATGACTAACCGAACGACGCTTGCCTATGTACCACCATTATACTCCAACAGCTAGAATAATGACAGACCACCAAATTCTGTGGTCTCATATACCCTTTTTATTACCAATAGACGAAGGCAGGCCGCCGAAGCGCCTGCCTTAATTTATCGTCTTATTTAATTGCTGCGGCAATAAATTCCCTGAATAACGGGTGAGGGTTAGTCGGTCTTGATTTTAGTTCCGGATGGAATTGTACGCCAACAAACCAAGGATGTACATCCTGCGGTAATTCAACAATCTCTACCAGTTTGCCATTTGGCAAAGTGCCACCGATAATAAGACCCTTAGCAACGAGTTCTTCTCTCAGATCATTGTTAACTTCATAACGATGACGATGACGTTCATGAATCAGCTCTTCTTTATAGGCTTTTGCAGTCAAGGTATTGGCAGCAACCTTGCAAGGATATTGGCCAAGACGCATCGTACCACCTTTTATTTCTACGCTCATTTGTTCCGGCATCAAATATATAACGGGGTAAGGTGTCTTTTCGTTGAATTCCGTGCTGTTTGCTCCTGCCATGCCGCATACGTCACGTGCAAACTCTATGACAGCACATTGCATGCCAAGGCAGATACCAAAGAATGGGATTTTGTGTTCGCGCGCATATTGGACAGCCTTGATCTTACCTTCAATACCACGATCACCAAAACCGCCCGGTACAAGGATACCATCGACGCAGCCGAGAACTTCATCCATGTCCGTTGCCGGATTTTCAATTTTTTCAGCATTGACCCATTTTGCAGTGAGGTCAGCATCATTATAGAAGCTCGCATGTTTCAGTGCTTCGACGATACTGATATAAGCATCCTGCAGCTCAACATATTTACCAACAATAGCAATTTTGACTTTATGGCTATGCGGACGCAGAATGTTTTCAACCATCTTATTCCAATCGCTCATGTCTTTTGGTCTGTCTTCAACATCTAACTTACGCAGTACAACCGCGTCCATACCCTGCTGTTCAAGCAGCATAGGTACCTGATAAATGCTGGAAGCGGTAATGGCCTGGAAAACAGCATCCTGATCAACGTCACAGAACATAGCAATTTTCTCACGCATGTCCTTAGGTATTTCTTTATCTGCACGGCAAACAAGGATATCCGGAGTAATACCGATAGCGCGAAGTTCTTTAACGCTATGCTGCGTTGGTTTTGATTTGAGTTCACCTGCAGCTTCGATGAAAGGAATCAAAGTAACATGGATATATAAAACATCATTCTTGCCGACTTCTTTTTTTACCTGACGAATCGCTTCGAGAAATGGTAAGCTTTCGATGTCGCCTACTGTACCGCCAATTTCAGTAATAACGAAATCAGCTTTATCCTGATGGCCTACACAATAAACACGCTCTTTAATTTCATTAGTGATATGCGGAATGACCTGCACAGTATGTCCGAGATAATCACCGCGTCTTTCTTTATCGATAACGGTCTGGTAAATGCGTCCTGCCGTCACATTTGAGCTTTTGGAGAGGTTAATATCAATGAAACGTTCATAGTGACCAAGGTCAAGATCAGTTTCAGCGCCATCATCAGTCACAAAAACCTCGCCGTGCTGATATGGGCTCATCGTTCCCGGGTCAACATTTATATAAGGGTCAAATTTCTGTATGGTAACCTTAAATCCCCTGCTTTTCAGCAATCGGCCTAAAGAAGCGGCCGTAATGCCTTTGCCTAATGACGAAACTACTCCGCCAGTTACAAAAATATATTTTGTCATATTCTTCCTCCCCCGCTATTTCCACGACGTTTCGACGACGCTAATTTATCAAATAATATCACTACATTCTTTCAGGTGCCGAGATACCCAAAATATTAAGCGCATGCTTCAGCACATGGCTCACAGCTATAACAAGAAGCAGCCTTGCCTGCTGTACTTCAGGCTCTACACCCAGAATACGGCATTGATTATAGAAAGAATGGAATAAGCTTGCTAATTCATAAACATAATGTGGTACGCGATGCGGTGCTCTTTCTTTTGCGGCAGCAGCAATTAACTCTGGGTACTCACCAAGTTTCTTGATAAGATTAATTTCAACTTCTGCAGTTAAGGAAGCAAGTGGAGCCTTCTCATCAATAGCAATGTTTTCGTCGGTTATTTGCCTTAAGATACTGCAGATACGCGCATAGGCATACTGCACATAATAAACAGGATTATCACTTGATTTTTCTGTTGCCAGCGTTAAATCAAAATCAAGCTGGCTGTCAATTGAACGCATAATAAAGAAGAAACGCGCTGCATCAGTCCCTACTTCCTCAATCAGCTCATTCAGCGTAACGCTCTGACCGGTACGTTTGGACATTTTAACAAGCTCACCATTACGGTAAAGGCTGACCATCTGTAAAATAAGGACTTCCAGTTGTTCCGGCTTATAACCTAAAGAACCAACAGCAGCCTTCATACGTGCAATATAACCATGATGGTCTGCACCCCACAAATTTATAACATGGTCGAAACCACGTTCAAATTTATCTCTATGATAAGCTATGTCTGCAGCCAGATAAGTAGGTATGCCGTTATCACGAATAACAACGCGGTCTTTATCATCGCCGTATTCTGTGGATTTCAGCCATAAAGCGCCGTCTTTTTCATACATATGCCCGCGTTCCAAGAGATAATCACAGGCAGCTTTGATGCGTCCTTCATCATGTAAGGTTTTTTCACTGAACCAGACGTCAAAGTCAACATTAAAAGCCTGCAGGTCTTCTTTCAGCGCCGCCAGTTTTTCCTTCAAGGCTAAAGTCTTAAATTCATGCAAACGTTCTTCCTCTTCCATTTGCATAAACTTATCACCATATATTTTCACAATGCGCTTAGCCGTATCAATTATATCAACGCCATGATAACCGTTTTCCGGGAATTCGCATTCCACACCCATAAGAGCCAGGTACCTGGCATTAACGGAAGCAGCCAGATTTTCAATCTGATTACCGGCATCATTTATATAGTATTCACGGGTAACATTATAACCGGCAGCTTTCATCAGGTTAGCAAGCGCACTGCCTACAGCCGCACCACGTCCATGACCAACATGTAAAGGGCCTGTCGGGTTGGCACTGACATATTCCAACTGGATTTTTTCCGGATTTTCCTGTTTCAAATCTCCATAGGCATCGCCTTGCGCAAGAATGTTACTGAGCAAGCTATAAATCCAATCCTGCTTTAAATAAAAATTAATAAAGCCAGGGCCGGCGATTTCTGTTTTATCAATATAAGCACAATTCAGGTTATCAACTACCGCCTGGGCAACCATCCTTGGATTACACTTTAAACTGCGGGCTGCCTGCATAGCAAAGTTAGTGGCAAAATCACCAAATTCCTTTTGCGGTGGTACTTCTAAAACCACTGCCGGCAATTCACCGTCTTTAACTGTTCCGGATTCAATCGCTCTTTGCGCCGCATCCTTAATACTTTGTGCCAATATTTCCTTAATGTTCACCCTTGTTTTCCTCCTCAATCACAATCTTCAAGCTGATTTCATTAGGAGCATCGCCCCCTATTTCGGTACTATATTCAACGCATAACTTCCAGATATCATCGTCGCGGGTAATAGCAATTTTTTTGGTTCTAGCAACTACGGGAATATCCATATAAGGTGTTTTATATAAACTGTTGTCTGTGAAACCAAGACCAAACTCCTGCCTGTGTTCCAGCTTGCCGTGTCTCAATATTACTATGCGTTCGTTATCCCATTTAATTGTTGTTTTGGTCCCTTCAAGGCCGGTGGCTGAAGTTTCTTCATAAACAACATAAAATTTGCCGTCACGCTCACTCATCCGGCCGAAGAAAATCGTCTGCAGACAATCATCAGCGTTCAGTCCTTTTGCATGACTATCAATGGTAATTTTAACCGGCTGCACAATTTTCACTCCACATAACGAGAGAAGCCTGCCACCCTTTCATCATCGAAAACCATGTTGAAAAGAAAAGGAGCAAGCCCTTCGAAATAATCATTTATAATTTATAACTCTTCAAAAGCTTTTGGCTCTACTCTTTCCGTCTTTGCCATGTATCTGCCGGATTGCCAAAATTCTTTATTTATTATATATGATACTTCTGTTTTCTACAAGCACAAGAAGACTTTTTTCTTCAGACTTTGCACAATAGCAGGCAACAATAATTGTCTGCATGTTTTTAGCATTTTACCCAAAAAAAGTACCCACTGTCCAAGGCAGCGGGTACTTATCCCTTTAGCGCATATTTTCGATAAAATCTTCAAATCCGTCGACAAGTATAGGGTGACCGGTGCAGCGTAAATCGCGCACTGACGACCCATAAACTTCGGAAAAAGCTTCGCCGACTTCTATACTGAGGCCTTCTTTACGGTATTCTTCCATCATTTTCAAAATAAATTTATTCATTTCATAGGTTTTATTGCCTTCGGCGTCTGTTTTAACTTTAACATTGACGGGAATAATGCGAGTTTCAGGCTCATATTTTTCGACAGTAACATCCCAGCCACCGGGAATAGGAGGTTGGCGCCTTGCTACTATCATATATTCGGGTGTAAAACCGACGTAAGCTTCTAAAGCATTGCTGAGCTTAGCTTTTTTGACAGGATATCCGTTAGCTGCTCCCCATTTCACTATTTCATCGCAAATTTCATTATTATGAATTACGCTAGAAAAGGTCGCAGTTGCCAGAATTTTATTTTCAGCCATTAACAATAACCTCCCGTTTATAAACTTATATCATTTTATATCATTTTTCTTTTTTTTTCAATAAATCTGTTTTTCATCAACAACCTGATATTTACAAGGCATTAGTAGACGAGAAAAAACGACCGCCAATTTCTTGGACGGCCGTTAAACAAAACAAACTTATATCTGACCCATAGATTTCAAAATCACTTGTGCGATTACCGCAGAACCAAAATAAGTGCCTACAAATATCACACAAGCCAGAACAACAATACGCCAGCCTGAATGTGCAAAGGCATCAAGATCTTTACCTATTGCTACACCGGCATAAGCAAGAATAGGTGTGCAAAGGGAAACAAACCCAACCTTTTTCATGCAGGCATTGATAAATTCGGCGCCAGGAACACCTGGATAAGTAAGAATGCATCCTAAGGTTACAACATATGCTACACCCGGTATGCCGCCAGGCAAATATCTTCCCATTGCAATACCCGCCAGAGCTATCGCGACAAGTATGAGCATGCCCGGGATTGCCTCGACAAAAGTGTTCTTGGACCCCAAAGTATTGCTCACCAGTGACAATGCCGCCACAATCAGCAAGATAATAAGTGTTTCCATCATATTTTGCTTGTTCATTTGGCAGCATCCTCCCCTTGTGGCCATTCGCCATATTTAAAATGATAGATGTGTTTATATAGCTTCTCCGTCATAGGCAAAGCAATCCATAAACTCATATAGAGGCCATCCAACCCCGAAAGCATATTGCTGGCGGCGCCAAAAGCTGCCAGCTGATCAGCCATTTGCGGATACATAACGCTTAAGGAGCCGACAGCTGCCGTCATCATGCT
>JAAYVM010000056.1 GCA_012517145.1 Acholeplasmataceae bacterium | reverse complement strand
TATCTGCGGACGCTTGTAGCGCCCTACTAGCCTACGTTAAGCGGCCGGCATGATGTTCGTGAGCGGGCATACGTCACTCAGGGCTCGGTTTGCTCTGCAAACCAGCGAGACCGTGTGCGTCAAGCCGTAGCGACGAATATCTGCGGGCGCTTGCAATACAATAACAACTAGCTCAGTGGCTTAAACCGTTTCATGATTGCCTGCGCCACGTGATACCCATCCAGTGCCGCACTCATGATGCCGCCCGCATACCCTGCCCCTTCGCCGGCCGGATACAGTCCCTTATGCGATATCGATTGTTTATCCTCATCAGCACGCAAGATTCTTACTGGCGCCGATGTTCTTGTTTCAACACCCGTCAGCAGTCCTGCCTCGCTGGCAAAGCCTTTGATTTTGCGATCAAAATCCATCAAACCAGCCTTCAGTGTCACTGCCACGTAATCCGGCAAAATCTTGGTCAAATCATACGGTACAATCCCCGGGCGATACGTAGGTGAAAAAGCTGTTTGCAGGCTTGGTGTTTCAGACGTCATAAAGCTGCGCACATTTTGAGCAGGCGCCCTGTAAGAACTGCCGCCGGCAGCAAAAGCGAGTCTTTCATATTGTCTTTGGAATTCTATTCCAGCTAATGGCCCGCTGCCAAAATCAGTGCCTCCGACGTTAACGACCAAAGCACTGTTTGCTATACCGGAATTGCGTTTGTGCATGCTCATGCCGTTTGTGACAACGCCGCCGCTTTCAGACGCAGCTGCCACAACCAAACCACCTGGGCACATACAGAAGGAATAAGCTGTACGCCCATTTTCCTTATGGTGATAGACAAGGGCATAATCCGCCGCACCCAATTTAGGATGGCCGGCAAATTCACCATATTGAGCCTTATCAATAAGTTCCTGCGGATGCTCTATTCGCACCCCGATTGCAAAGGGTTTAGCCTCTAGCGCAATCTGCCGCTTTGCCAGCATGGCATAGGTATCTCTGGCGCTATGACCGCAAGCAAGTACAACTGCATTACCCAATATTTTTTGATTATTATTTAACACCACTCCGGAAACAGCACCATCTTTTACCAAGAAATCAACGACCTGCTGCTCATAACATACTTCGCCGCCTAGTTCCCTGATTTTTCTGGTAAGCCCTGTAACCATTATTCTCAATTTATCCGTACCGACATGAGGCTTTTGTTCTGAAAGTATTTCCTCAGGCGCACCAGCCTCCACAAAAATTTCCAAAATGTCATTCATAACAGGATCATTGACACGCGTCGTTAATTTACCATCGGAAAAGGTTCCTGCGCCGCCCTCACCAAATTGCACATTGCTTTCCGGATTAAATTCTCCTGTCAGCCAAAAGCGCTGTACATCATCAAGGCGCTGCGCTACCGCTTTGCCGCGCTCAAGAAGGAGTGGACGATAACCGTGCTTTGCCAGCATAAAAGCGGCTAATAGGCCAGCTGGCCCCGCGCCGATAACAATTGGCCGCTCGCAGAGCTGTTCCTTGCCATATTCCAGTTGTTGTATTTTCTCTGCCTGCCATGACGTAACATTATTATCCTGCAGGACTTGCCTCATTTTCTTCTCGTCACAATCAAGCTCTAGAAGCAGGTGATACACAAGACATATATTATTTTTACGGCGGGCATCGACTGCCCGCCGTAAGATTTTTGTTTTAATAATATTTTGTTTTCTTATTCCCAGCTTTTTCGCCGCTAATTCATCAAGCGGCGCATCGTTCAGCAAGGATACTCTCAAATTATTAAAGCGTATTCGCATAAATTTACTCCGTTATCTTGGCTTTTCCAGTTGAATCTTCACCAAAACGCTGTGTGTCTCAGCAAGAACTTTATCCGGCAGGTTAAGCGGCATCTGCATTTCAACATCATCTTCGATATTATCCAACAGAATCGGTGCTGTCTTGATTTCCGTTATGCCTGCCAGGACCGCAGGATCAGCTGTTAATTTAACTTTTTCAGGTATTGTTTTCACAGAACTTATTGCATAGTTCTTCTTTAGAATTCCGCTCATAACAGGTTTAATCGGCAGTTCTACTGTCGCCAATTGCTTCAGCATCAATGCTTTGACCTGCACCCTGCTTGGCTGGACATTCAAATCATACATTTCGCTGCCGTCAATAGCAACAGGAGTCAAGTTGGCATAGTCTTCAAAATTCTTTTCTTTGCCGGTAATGTCCACCAAGGCGATAACCTTAAAAGCATTTGCCAAGCGATTGCTGGCGCCTGACACAGTAACTTTAAGCGGATCAATTTCCAGCTTGCCGACAGTAAAACCAGAACCTGGGATTCCAACAATACGCGCCTCAACCTCCATCGTACGTTCGCCGATGGTATCCAGGTCAAGAAAAACTGTTTTGGGACTAATTTCGACAATATCCCCAACAGTCGACTTAGCTATAATATCAAAGCCATGACGGCCTTTAGCTGCATTGGAAAAATCGATGTAAGCCATAATATCTTTTTCTCTGGCACTGGAAACAACTGTTCTTGTTCCCTTAATTTTTACGGTTACCGTTTCCGGCATATTATTAACTACCATATTGTCTGCCAGCTTTGTTTTAGCCAGCGGAACAATAAAAGAACGTTCCGTAATTGGATTCTGTTCGTTCATGACATAAAGCCACAAAGCGCAGGCAGCTAAAAAAGCAAAGATACGCACAACCCATTTGTTCCTTTGCTCGCTTTCTCTCATGACTTTTTCCTCCAACCGTTGAGTTTTTCTAACAAATCATCTTTCCATCCCAAAAGCGGTTGGCTCATT
The DNA here is from genome assembly GCA_012517145.1 of Acholeplasmataceae bacterium. Lineage (GTDB taxonomy): Bacteria > Bacillota > Negativicutes > Acidaminococcales > Acidaminococcaceae > RZYP01. Next base: position 10,831 of record JAAYVM010000056.1, on the reverse strand, counting down.
CCTGGCCGCAAAAGATCCTTAATGTCGTCCCCTGTAAGATATCGCTGCAAAACACCGCTTCTTGCCAAAGAAATAGTACCAGTCTCTTCGCTGACAATGAGCACTAGCGCATCAGACTGTTCAGAAAGGCCTATTGCCGCTCTGTGTCTTGTTCCAAGCTCCTTGCTCAGATTACGGTCTTCCGTAAGTGGCAGAAGACAGCCAGCTGCTTTTATACGATTGCCTCGAATAATGACGGCCCCATCGTGCAAAGGTGTATTCGGTATAAAAATATTCATAAACAGCTCATGCGAAACTAAAGCATCAATTTGGATGCCGGTTTCGATATAGTCATCCAGACCGGTTTCACGTTCAAATACTATCAAAGCACCAATTTTGTTACGAGACATCGCCATAGCTGCGCTGGCCAAAGCAGACAGCATATGTTCGACTTCCTCTTCATCAAGAACAACTGTTTTGCGGAAAAAACGTCCACGGCCTATCTGCTCTAAAGCGCGCCTGAGTTCCGGCTGGAAAACAACCGGCAAGGCAACCAATACTACAGTCATGCTCTTTTCCAGCAACCAGTTTATAACATGCAGATGCAGCCAATTACTTACTAAAGCAGCAATAAGAAGAACCAAGAGCCCTTTAACAAGTGAAGCTGCCCTCGTATTCTTCAGCATCTGATAAAGCCGATATAGAAAATACGTAACAACCAGAATATCGACTAAATCCAAAACTGTTATAGTTTGTATTACACCTTCAATCTGCGCTACCAAATTAATTCATCCTTCCCTGCCTTTTGGCATACCTAACACTTATTATACAAAAAATAACCTGATAATGCCAAACATTACCAGGTTATTTAATAAAATAAATTGTGAACTATATTTTTTTGTGCAAATCTTCCAGAACAGCTCTCTGCATATTCAATATTTCAGCACCACGAATGAGTTGTTTAGCATTTTCGGTGAAAGCTGGTCCGCCATAAGACGTACGCGCTGCCACACAGTTTTCAGGCTTGAGAGTTTCCAGCAGATCCTCTTCGAACAGGTCTGAAAACTCTTTGTATTCAGTGAGAGTCACCTCAGGAAGGAATTTGCCGTTTTTAATAGCATAAGCCACACATTTTCCTACAACTTCATGTGCCTGGCGGAAAGGCAGTCCTTTTCTGACCAGATAATCGGCTAAATCAGTCGCATTAGAGAAATCCTTGCTGACTGCTTGTTCCATCTTATCAACGTTAACCTTCATCGTAGCAATCATATCACTGTAAACGGCAAGACTGAACTTGATGGTATCAATAGCATCAAACAAGCCTTCTTTGTCTTCCTGCAGGTCTTTATTATAAGTCAGAGGCAAACCTTTGACCGTAACAAGCATTGCCTGCAAGTGTCCGTAAACACGTCCTGTTTTGCCGCGAACAAGCTCAGCAATATCGGGGTTCTTCTTCTGAGGCATCATGCTTGAGCCAGTTGCAAAAGCGTCGTCCAGTTCAATAAAAGCAAATTCTGTACTGGACCAAAGACAGACTTCCTCACTTAAACGGCTGAGATGCATCATCAGAATAGACGCGAAGGATAAAAATTCAAGCACATAATCACGATCACTTACCGCATCCATGCTATTTGCATAAACATCTGCAAAATTCAGCTGGCTGGCAACGTCAAACCTGTCAATAGGGAAAGTAGTACCTGCTATAGCACCTGCGCCCAGAGGCATTATGTCAGCGCCGGCCCAGACTCCCTGCAAACGCCGGAAATCCCTCTGCAGCATATTGAAATAGGCCAGAAGATGATGAGCAAAAGTAATCGGCTGAGCACGCTGCAAATGTGTGTAGCCAGGCATCAGCGTCTTCTCATGTTCCTTAGCGACAGTTAGCAGCACTTGCTCAAATTTTAGAAGCAGTTCACCGATTTCTACTACTTCCCGCTTCATGTACATGTGCATATCCAAAGCAACCTGGTCATTACGGCTGCGTGCCGTATGCAGTCTGGCCCCTGCACTGCCGATTCTTTCAGTAAGACGTGCTTCGATATTCATATGAATATCCTCTAAAGACACTTCAAAACTGAAATTGCCGGCTTCAATGTCGGCCAAAATTTGTTTCAAACCGGTTACTATTTCCTCTGCATCAGCAACTGGGATGATACCAGCTCGCCCAAGCATTGTGGCATGTGCTATACTGCCGCGAATATCCTCATGATAAAGCCTTTTATCAAACTCAATGGATGCGTTGAAGGCATCCACGAGTTCATTTGTGTTTTTGCTGAATCTACCGCCCCAAAGCTTAGCCATTATTTTAGTTTTCCTTGTTTCATCAAGGCACGGACGGTAAGTGGCAAGCCGAATAAAGTAATGAAGCCTGTTGCGTCAGCTTGGTTGTAAACTTCGTCTGCACCGAAAGTTACATATTCCTGGCTATAGAGGGAATATGGCGATTTAGCGCCAGCGCTCATGACATTGCCTTTATAACGTTTCAAGCGGACAGTACCTGTAACAGTTTTTTGTGTTTCATCAACAAAAGCTGCCAGTGCTTCACGCAAAGGAGAGAACCACATACCATCATAGACTAATTCCGCATACTTTACACCAACTAATTGCTTATAGTGGTTAGTAGCACGGTCAAGGCAGAGATTTTCCAGTTCATTATGAGCATAATAAATGATAGTGCCACCAGGAGTTTCATAAACGCCGCGGGATTTCATACCTACAAGACGGTTTTCTACCATATCGCAAATGCCTACGCCATTGCGGATACCAATTTCATTCAAGGTTTCGACAATCTTCGCAGGGCTCAGTTTAGTACCATTAACAGCAACCGGTACTCCTTGTTCGAATTCCAGTTCCACGTATTCAGCCTTATCAGGAGCTTTTTCTGGAGTATTGGTAACAATAAAGAGTTCATCTTTCGGTGCATTCCATGGATTTTCCAGGTCTGAGCCTTCGTGGCTGAGATGCCACATGTTACGGTCCATGCTATAGTCATGAGCTTTGGTAACAGGAATTGGGATATTGTGTGCTTCTGCAAAGTCAATAGCATCTTCGCGAGACCTAATGTTCCATTCACGCCAAGGTACGATTACAGACAATTGCGGTGCCAAAGCTTTTACTGACAATTCAAAACGCACCTGATCATTGCCTTTGCCGGTAGCGCCGTGAGCAACAGCATCTGCACCTTCTGCCAAAGCAATTTCAACAAGTTTCTTAGCAATCAAAGGACGGGCAAAAGAAGTACCTAAGAGATATTTTTTCTCATAAACAGCACCAGCTTTAACTACCGGCCATACATAGTCAGCAATAAACTCTTCTTTCAGATCAAGAATGAAGCATTTGCTTGCACCGGATTTTAAAGCTTTATCATAAACCGGATCAAGTTCGGCACCTTGTCCAAGGTCTGCCGTTACAGCGATAACTTCACAGTTGTTATAGTTTTCTTTCAGCCAAGGAATGATAACTGATGTATCCAAACCTCCGGAATAAGCCAATACTACTTTCTTAATGTCTTTTTTGTTCATTGTAGATGCATCCCCCTAAAATTCATCACTTATTTATCTTTAATAAAAGTACTGTAATCAGCATACTTTCATAAGATTACTTAAATTTTTTCGTCACTCATCAGTAAAGCCATAATAGCTTTCTGCACATGCAAACGATTTTCTGCCTGGTCAAAAACCACAGACTGCGGTCCTTCAATAACATCGTCAGTTATTTCTTCGCCGCGATGTGCCGGCAGACAATGCAATACTATAGCATCAGGTCTCGCAACCTTCAGCAGTTCCTTATTGATCTGGTAATCGCCAAGTGCTTCTTTGCGGATGGATTGTTCACCCTCTTGACCCATTGACGCCCAGACATCCGTATAAAGAACGTCAGCGCCTCTTGCGGCCTTAAAAAGGTCTTCTTCCACTTCAATGGTGCACCCTGTTTTTTTCGCTTCCTCACAGGCCTCACTTAAAATAACCGGATCCGGCTGGTAACCTTTTGGGCAGGCACAAACCATATTCATACCAACTTTGGCACAGGCAACCATCAAAGAATTAGCCATGTTATTGCCGTCACCGACGTAAACAAGTTTACGGCCTTTTAAGACTTCCTTGTGTTCCAAAATTGTGAACAAGTCCGTCAATGCCTGACATGGGTGTTCCAGGTCTGTCAAGCCGTTAATTACAGGTATAGAAGCAAATTCTGCAAGTTCTTTTACCACATCGTGCGAAAAAGTACGGATCATAATGCCATCAGCAAAGCGGGAAAGCACCCTTGCCGTATCACGCACTGGTTCACCACGTCCGACCTGAGAAGAAGAATCATTCAGGTAGATAGGATGACCGCCCAACTGGAAAAAGCCTGTTTCAAAGGAAACCCTTGTACGTGTGGACGCCTTGGAAAAAATCATGACAAGTGTTTTGCCCTTCAGGTATTGATGCGGTTCTCCTTTTTTCTGTTTTTGCTTCAGCTTCTTGGCGACATCAAATATCGTTGCTACTTCACCAACGGACAGATCATTCATCGAAATTAAATCTTTATGTCTTAAGCGCATATCATCCAGCCTCTCACTCTAATCAGAATTCCGGAAATACTTCGGCAAAAACAGCCATCAGAGCATCAATTTCCGCTTTAGTAATCACGAGCGGCGGCACAAGACGAATGACATTGCCAGCAGTACAGTTAATAATCATGCCTTTTTGCAGGCAGGCATCAACTATCGGTTTGCCCGGTTTCGACAATTCCATACCTAACAGCAGGCCACGGCCGCGAACTTCCATTATTTTATCCGGGAACTTCTTCTGCAAAGCTTCCAGCTGTGTTTTGAAATAAGCACCTGTTTCTGCAGCTTTAACGGCAAGATTTTCTTCACGCATTACCTTTAAAGAGGCATTAGCAGCCGCACAAGCTAAAGGATTGCCACCGAAAGTTGAACCATGGTCACCGGCAGCAAAAACATGCGCCAGGCGCTCAGTAGTCAGGAAAGCAGCTACCGGGAAGCCACCGCCCAAAGCTTTAGCCAAGGTCATAATATCTGGTTTAGCTTCGCTGTATTCCCAGGCAAACCACTTACCGCTGCGGCAAAGGCCGGTCTGAATTTCATCAAAGATAAGAAGTGCATCATATTTATCGCATAAAGCACGAACTTGCTTCAAATATTCATCTGAAGGAACATGCACACCGCCTTCACCCTGAATAGGCTCCAGGATGACACCGCAAACGTCCTCACCCATCAAATTCTCAAGTGCTTTGATGTCGCCGTATTCTACATAGTCGAAACCAGTAGGCAGCGGTTCATAACCCTTTTGGTATTTAGGCTGACCGGTAACAGTCAAAGTGGCTAACGTACGACCATGAAAAGAATGCATGGCCGAAATTATCCTTTGTTTGCCTGCAGCCTTCTGATGACCATATTTACGCGCCAGCTTCAAAGCTCCTTCATTGGCTTCAGCACCGCTGTTGCATATAAAGCTACGGTCAAAACCGCTTACCTCAGCCAGCGTCTTAGCTAAATCTGCCTGCACTTTTGTATAGTACAGATTAGAACAATGAATCAGTTTGCCAGCCTGTTCAGCGATGGCATTAACCAATACAGGATGAGCGTGCCCAAGAGCATTTACTGCAATACCTGCCAGAAAGTCCAGGTATTCATTGCCATCCATGTCATAAAGCTTGCAGCCTTTACCATGATCAAGCACGATTTGATTCCGGCTGAAAACCGGCAAATAATATTTTTCAGTTTCTGCGATAACTGTTTCTTGATTCATCCCTTATCCCCTCTAACAATATATTTTATTATTCTTTTACTACTTCCGTACCTACGCCGGAATCACTGAAAATCTCCATAAGGATAGTATGAGGCTCACGGCCATCGATGATGTGAGTTTTATGCGCACCACCGGAAAGAGCGGTAATACATGCCTTTACTTTTGGAATCATGCCGCCGTCGATATTGCCGCGAATGATGAGTTCCTGCGCTTTTTCAAATGTTAAAGTAGAAATAAAGCTGTTTTCATCGCGGTAATCGGAATAAATTCCTCTGACATCAGTCAAAACAAGGAGTTTTTCCGCCTTCAAAGCACCGGCAATTTCACCCGCAACGCTGTCCGCGTTGATGTTATAAGTTTCACCGTTAACGCCTACACCGGTAGGAGCGATAACAGGAATGAAGTCGTTGTCCAATAAGATATTAATCAATTCCGTGTTGATTTTTTCCACATTACCAACATAACCAATATCAACAAGATTCACTTCGCCATTTTCGTAAACATCAGCCAAATGTTTTTTGGCTTGCACAAGGTTAGCATCCTTGCCATTAAGACCAACTGCACGGCCGCCTAAAAGATTAAGACGTACTACCAGGTCGGTGTTGATTTTGCCGACCAGCACCATTTCGGCGAGTTCTACGCTTTCAGCATCGGTAACTCTGAGGCCGCTGACAAATTGCGTCTTTTTACCAGCCTTTTGCAGCATAGCCGTAATTTCCGGTCCGCCTCCATGGACAACTACAGGTCTGAGTCCTGCGCATCGCAGAAATACGATATCCTGCAAAACTTTATTTTTTATTTCGTCATTCAGCATAGCGTTGCCGCCGTATTTTACAACTACTGTTTTGCCTTTGAAATCTCTCAAATATGGTAAAGCTTCCACCAGTGTATTAATTTGTTCTTCTCTGATTAACATAGCACATACCCCTTTATCGTATATTTTGCTTTCTATGTATGATATTCTCCGTTAATTTTTACATATTCATAGCTGAAATCACAAGTCCAGACTGTTGCTTTTTCTTTACCTGCTGCCAAATCAACTGTAATACTGATATCATGTTCGGCCATGATAGAAGTCAATTCTTCCAGCGGAACGCCTACATTAAGACCGTTTTCCACTAATCTCACGCCGCCAATGCTCAATGTTACATGATCTGCCTGCATGGCTGCTCCTGAATAACCGGCGGCACAGACGATGCGTCCCCAGTTTGGGTCTTCGCCAAAGAAAGCAGTTTTAACCAGTGGTGACTTAGCAATTGCCATAGCGGCCAATTTAGCATCAGCAAAAGAAGCTGCGCCAATAATGTTTACTTCGAGGAACTTAGTTGCGCCTTCTCCATCGTGAGCAATCATCTTTGCTAAATCTTGCGCTGCACGCAGGAATGCTTCGAAGAAAATAGGATAATCAGGATGTTCCTCTGACAAAATAATCTCATTTTCCGCTAAACCGTTGGCTAGTACTATCATGCTGTCATTAGTACTTGTATCACCATCAACAACGACCATGTTAAAAGATTTATCTGCTACAGCCTTAACTGTTCTTTTCAGAACATCAGGAGCAATAGCAGCATCAGTAGTTATGAAAGTCAGCATGGTGGCCATATTAGGATGAATCATTCCAGCGCCTTTGGCAATACCGGCAATTCTTGCCTTCTTGCCGCCAATCTCAAATTCATAGGCAATCTTTTTGATAAATGTATCAGTTGTCTGGATGGCAAGAGCAGCACTTTCGCCCTCGCTCTCATCCATTTTATCTACGGCATCAGCGATACCCGTTCTCACCTTATCCATAGGCAAGAAATGGCCAATAACACCCGTTGAACAAACATAAACGCCTTTTTCGTCAATATCCAGTAATCCTGCAGTAAAAGAAGCCATTTCTCTGGCATCAGCCAAGCCTTTTTCACCGGTACAAGCATTAGCGCAGCCTGAGTTGACCACTATGGCCTGCGCATAAGGTTGTTTCGCAGCTTCACGGCTGACAATTACTGGTGCCGCACACATTTTGTTTTGGGTGAAAACCGCACCTGCTGCTGCGGGAACGGTACTCATGATAACTGCCACGTCTTCTTTGCCGCTTGCTTTAATGCCAGCTTTCACACCAGCAGCAACGAATCCCTGAGGAGCCGTCAACCAACCGTCTATTTGTTTTATCATTTAATACGCCTCCTTAAGGATATATCGGCAATTGTCTTAAACCTGTTGTTTCCTCTATGCCAAACATTACGTTCATATTCTGTACAGCTTGTCCTGCTGCGCCTTTTACTAAATTATCAATAGCAGACATAGCAATAATGCGTCCCGTACGCCTGTCGATTTCCCAACCTATATCAACATAGTTGGAAGCTCTGACATTTTTTATTTCCGGACAAGCGCCTTTGCCAAGAACTCGGATGAAGAACTCTTCACCGTAAAGGTCATTATAGGCCTTAGCCACCTGGGCATCAGTTACACCCTGCTTCAGATTAGCATAACAAGTCGAAAGAATACCCCTGTCGACCGGCAGTAGATGCGGCGTAAACTGAATTATAACCTCTTCACCGGCAAAATCCGAATATGTTTGCTCAATTTCCGGTGTATGGCGATGACTGGCAACGCCATAAGCGTGGAAATTCTCATTAACCGAACAATAAAGGCTGCCAACCTTTAAACTGCGTCCTGCGCCAGTAGTTCCAGACTTCGCGTCAACAATGACACCTTTCGTTTCAATCAGACCAGCCTTGAATAAAGGTACCAAAGCCAGAATACTGCAAGTCGTATAGCAGCCCGGATTGGCAAGAATTGTTGCTTTCTTAACTTCTTCTCTATATAGCTCGGTAAGACCATAAACAGCATTTGCTGTTGGGTCTTCATGTTTTAGTTTATACCACTCTTCAAAAACCTTGTGATCTTTAAATCTATAATCTCCGCCTAAATCAATGATACGTACCTTGCTGTTACGCAGCTGGGAACCAATTTTCATAGCGTGCCCGTGCGGCAGCGCGATAAAGATAACATCACTGTCAGCGGCAATCTTCTCAATTTCTTTCATACTAGCCAGTTCTCGACTGACCCGTTTTGCCAAATGCGGATACATCGCCGCAATATTCTCTCCTGTACTGCTTTCTGAGGTAATAACTCCAAGTTCCACCTCTGGGTGGCCATCGAGCAACCTCAAAAGTTCAACGCCGGCGTACCCTGTTGCTCCAATAACGCTAGCCTTCATATCCATCCTCCTCTTTGCATGTTTATTATTATACAACTAACATGAATTTTTTTGCAAGTATTTTTATGAAAAAATAAGCAGATAATGAATAATCGTTGTCAAACGTTGTGTTTGCTTGATTATATGCATATGTTTTTATTCAAAATCGTTTATTTTTATGCATTGTTTATGCAATCATCTGTTTCCTGCTTTTACCATAAAAACATGTCTTACAAGTGTGTACAACAGGAAACACCCCCCTATTGTATAAATACAATTTTACTACTATTAATTGTAATAATCAAAACTTTTTTCCTTGCAACATTATGATTTTACGCCATGCTTCCAACATTTTTCGCTAGCCATTAATATTCATTTCGGTTAAAATTATTAATGAAGAGTTTATTATTATCCGGAGGTTCCTGCCAATGAAAAAAATTGGTTTCATATTAATCTTTTTTCTTATCTTCTTATTCTTTCCTTTTCCCAAAAATATCGGTCCCCAATATAAGCCTGATTTGAAATCAGTTACTACTTCTGTTGAAACAACGGTAAAAAAATCCGAATTTTCGCCGCTGTCCTTACTGCCTGCGCCTTCCTCCTGGCCAAGACCATTATACCTGGTTTGGCAAGCCGCTCATATCAAACAACCCGTACAAGAAAAAGTAAATAAAGATGCTTGGGTAAAAATCGATAAATTGCCGGCAACATTACCACAAGCCGTGGTAGCCATAGAAGACCACCGCTTTTATGAACACAGTGGCGTTGACATCGATGGAATATTGCGTGCGCTCCTTGCTAATATTCAAGCTGATGAAATAGTACAAGGCGGCAGCACCATTACACAACAGCTTATCAAAAATACACTGCTTTCTTCAACGCAAAGTGTAGAACGCAAAACTCTGGAAATTTTTCTGGCCTTAATTGCAGAAAGCAGTTATTCCAAAGATGATATTTTAGAAATGTATCTGAACAGCGCTTATTTTGGTGCGGGAGCCTACGGCGTCACGCAGGCTGCAAATGTCTACTTTGCGAAAACTCCTGACGAACTTACGCTGGCCGAGTCGGCTACTCTTGCCGGTTTGCTCAATGCTCCTTCTGCGTTGAATCCTTATGAAAATCCGGAAGACTGTAAAAATCGTCGTAATCTGGTTTTAAAAACTATGGCAAAACGTGGTATGATTACCGGAGCCCTTGCGGCAAGCGCCAGTAACGAACCAATCGTACTGCGTGAAAGATGATCAGACATGCAAAAAGGCCTTACAGCACAAGCTGTAAGGCCTTTGTATTTTATTACCTGTTATCTGCCAAGTTTTTCTTTCATTATTTTCTTATATGCTTCAACGCCAGGCTGGTCGTAAGCATCGACATCTGCCAGCTCACCCTCATAGGCAACACTCAGCATCAGAAAATACAACAATTGCCCTACATAATAAGTAGTTAATTTAGGCAGCTGATAATTAGCGTTGAAACGCCAATCCTCATTCAGCGCCTGAGCATTGGCAGACAGAGCTATCTGCAGTGCCTCGTCAACACACATACCATTATATTTGGCAAAAAACTCCATATCATCACCGAAAGGATTACCTAACTTTACGTCACAAGTTTTTTCAATAATTTCTACAAACTGGACAACCTTGTTTCGGCGGCCATCCTGATGCTGCTGCGTCTGAGCATGCATGTCAGTTGTGCCGACAGCAGCAATAGGTGTTCTGCCGTAATTTATCTGTTCACCCTGCCGGTTGCAGCGTTTGCCGAGTGATTCCGCCAAAAGTTGTACGTACCACTCGCCAAGTGACTTCAACCTCATGGAATAAGGCATTAAAACTTCAATGTCACAACCATAGCGTTCTGCCGCCAAATATTTTAAAACAGCATTAAGCAATGCCGGATTCTTGGCTGGATTTTCTTC
>JAAYVM010000055.1 GCA_012517145.1 Acholeplasmataceae bacterium | reverse complement strand
CGCTGCCCTACTTCATCTGCGCCTCGCTTTGCTCCCGCCGATCTCGTATTGCATGTGTCGCCATCCGCTCCATTGATTATGTGCTCCTCTTTTCGAGGAGCTTTTTTGTTGATGGCTCGATTCGCCTGTTTGAAGTTATCTCACTCCGCTTTGCTACGCTCGTAACCGCTGCCCTACTACTTCATCTGCGCCTCCCTTTGCTCCCGCCGATCTCGTATTGCATGTGTCGCCATCCGCTCCAATTGTTCTACTAGCTCCCTTAATAAGGGAGCTTTTTTGTTACGCATTCGGCTGCGAGATTCGAAGGTATAGAAAAAGCACTCACCTTAGCGGCAAGTGCTTTGCTGGTTTGCATTCAGTCTTTCAGTTCTTTTACGATTTTACTCAGTATCTTGATCTCGTCTTCTTGATAAGGAAGCGCCAAATAAATCCTCTTCTCGTCAATTGAATAGCAGCCAATTTCACGTCTGAAAAGTTCTCGAGCTCTTTTTAATCCTTCTTTGCCTTGTTTTTCTAATATTATTTCATATAGTTCGGCTATAGTTTTTTTATTCCTATGAAATTTAGCTTTTTCAGCTGCCTCCCGGCATTCATGGTCAATTACAAATTCAGAAAAGGGCACCGGATTAAAGTTTTTATCGTATAGCTTTTCAAAGTCATCTATATCGACAAAACCATCTAATTTCTCCGTTGCTGTCGAAAAATCAGCGCTTTCAGGGTGTGCAATACGATGATACTTACAAACTCTTAATCTGCTCTTATCCACCATGTAATCACCTCATTTCTTAGGGTGACTACATTATATCATAAATATCCAAGACAAAAGCGCTCGATTTTTTTCGACTACTTTGCGCTTGCAAAAACGAATTATTATCTTCCTGATACGAATAGCCTTTCACACTAAAAAGCGGACATCCTTGCGAAAAGCACACATCAAATATGTTATAATTATGGTAAGAAAATAGGTTGCTTTCATTGTACCATTCTGATAATATTTGAGCTGTTACGTCCAGTTATTCTTTAAGCGAGGAGGCCATTATATGTTTGGGAGAGAACTATTTATCAATTTGAGTTCAAGAATGTCCCCAATTCTAGTTGCAATAATAGTAATCTTTTTCATTGTCGAGTCACTTTATGCGGCCTATCGCACGTTGTTATACTTCAACCAATACATGCAAAACAAACGCAAAAACAATAAAAAATGATAAATACTAACTCCCTGACAGGGAGTATTTTTTTGCCTGTATCTGCCTTACATCTTTTAAGAGCAATATCATACAAGAAACCGGCATTTTATTAATGTTAGACTAAATAACATATAATAGAGAAAGGAGGGGAAATCAGTGAAAAATGAAACCAGGATAGTAAAATACGATACCGACCTCAAAATTGAAGCCTATAATTTTCAAGGAATTATGCAAAAGTTTCCTAACCATTTCCACGAACATTATGTTATTGGCTTCATCGAAAAGGGGCAGAGACACCTTTCGTGCAAAGGCAAGGAATATATAATAGAGCCAGGGGACTTATTGATATTCAACCCACGCGACAATCATACCTGTGAGCAAATTGACGGACAGACACTGGATTATCGCTGTCTTAATATTGCCGTCGAAACCATGCAGAAGGCTGCTTTGGAAATAACAGGCAAAAACTTTCTGCCCTCTTTCACTGAACAGGTAATCTTTCATTCGGAACTGGTAGAACTCTTAAAGGAATTACATTTAGTAATAATGAGAGAAGAAAAAAGTTTCCAAAAAGAGGAATTGTTTTTCTTTCTCTTAGAACAGCTGATCGCTGAATATACCCAGCAGGAAACAACAGCACCACAGCTTGAACTGAGTACGGAAGTCAATGTCATCTGTAATTTTTTAGAAGAAAACTATGCCGAGAATATTTCTCTGCAAGATTTATGCCACTTGACGGGCCTCAGCAAATACTACCTGCTGCGCTCCTTCACCAGGCAAAAAGGCATTTCGCCCTATAGTTATCTTGAAACAATACGTATTGCCAAAGCCAAAGTATTGTTGGAACAAGGAGTTTTGCCAATTGAAGCTGCTATGCAGACTGGCTTTACTGACCAAAGTCATTTTTCCAATTTTTTCAAAAGGTTCATTGGTTTAACGCCTAAACAATACATGAAAATATTTAAATAGCATGAAGGAGATTTCTTGAATGTCTGATTCATTAAAAAAATGTGTAATGATCATAGATGCAGAATTACCACTAGGTGTTATTGCCAACACTTCTGCCATTTTAGGTGTTACTCTGGGCAGGCAGGTCCCTGAACAGGTCGGTCCCGATGTATTGGATGCTTCCCAAAAAGCACACCTCGGTATTATTTCCATTCCTGTCGCCATGTTAAAAGGTGATCAGAACAGTCTCAAAAGTTTACGAGAAAGACTGTACAATGAGGAATTCAGTGAACTGATCGCTGTCGATTTTTCGGACGTGGCACAGAGCTGCAATGTTTACAATGAATACATTGCAAAGGCAGCCTCTGTCCAGGAAGAAAAACATAATTATCTGGGAATAGCAATTTATGGCGATAAGAAAAAAGTGAACAAATTAACTGGTTTCCTGCCGCTCTTAAGATAAAATAATGCTGTAATTACCGGCGTAAATATAATATAATGCATTTTATAATCAGCGAAATAAGGGGTTATCAGATGCAAGCAGGATTTATACACTATTTAACTTTATTTTTAGGCGTATTGGCGCTATCTACTTCGGCCATCTTTGTAAAACTGGCAGCTGCGCCCTCTGCGATTACGGCTTTCTACCGTCTTCTCTTCGCACTGCTGTTGCTCTTGCCGCTTTTGCTTTTGAATAAAGCTTATTGGCAGGATTTGCAGTCTCTTTCCAGGCGTCAATGGCAAACGGGACTATTATCCGGTCTCTTTCTGGCTATACATTATATTTTATGGTTTGAATCACTAAACTACACATCTGTTGCCAGTTCAACCGTTATCGTCACCCTGCAGCCACTTTTTTCATTCGCGGGCGGATACCTTCTATTTAAAGAACGTTTTAACGTTAGCGCAATACTCAGCAGCATCGTCGCTTTACTTGGCAGCTTCATTATCGCCTGGGGAGATTTTGAAATCAGTATGCAGGCTTTATACGGCGATCTGCTTGCTTTCATTGCTGCCGGTTTTATTACTGCCTATTTTTTCATTGGACAGCATATGCGGCAAAAACTGCCGGTAGTGCCTTATTCCATCTTGGGTTATGCTGCCAGCACATTTTTCTTGGCCGTTTACGCCCTCAGTCAACAGCTATCTTTCATCGATTACTCTCAAAATACCTGGGCTGCCTTTCTAGGTATAGCCTTCATCTCAACCATCTTAGGGCAAATGTTGCTTAACTGGCTGTTAAAATGGCTAAGCACCTCGGTTATCTCCATGAGCATACTGGGTGAAACAATCGGTACCTGTATTTTGGCCTATTTTATTCTCGGCGAAGTTATTACATTGCAGCAGGGTATTGGTATTATAGTCACCTTAGCAGGTCTCGGCTTATTCTTGTTTTATAAAAATAAAATGCGTACCTAATAAAAACATCCCACACAAAAAGTGTGGGATGTTTTTTGTTAAGAGTTCTGTGCCAACTGCAATGAATTCTGAATCATTTCTTTGATATTGTCCGGCAAGGCCATATTGGTCTGAAATTCTACATAGCCTTTATTCGGTGTTGCACTATCGACAGTCAGATAATCGAGCGGCCTATAGCCAAATAATTCCACACTGCCGATGGCCGATCGATACAAAGCCTGATGAAAATCAACGGTTATCTCGTTGCCATTAAATTGCATGTTCACGCCTTTAGCGGGGTCAATATGACCTACCAGCTTAGTAGCGAGGGACAAACTGATGCGGGAGAAAATCCAGGACATCATTGGTCTGTCCGGCAATTGTTTGCTCAAGGCTTTTAATTTAATCACAGAGTGGTCTTTGTCATGTTCGAACTGCTCCAGCTGACAAATCATGACAAGCTTTCCTGACTTTGCCGTTACAGCCGTAACTTTCAACTGATGGTTTTCCAGGGACTCTATCGTAAGTTCCTTCACGCGTTCGCTATCATCAATAGCCTTCGCTAAAGTGTCATTGATTACTTCGTCAGGCACAGCGACTTTACCATCCTGCAAATCACTGAAGGTCTGCAGATCCCATGTTTCTTTCACTACGCCAAGTCTGTCGGACAAATCCAGTACGGGGCTTTCGGTACTCCAGCTCTGAATCGTATCTGTTACGGCTGCCGGCAATGTTACTGCAGGCATATCCATTTTGCATCACCTCTTTGTTTTGATTCATCTATTATACGCCTAATTTTCTTTCCCTGCCACAAGTTTAAAGCCCTCGCAAAATTTGCGAGGGCTCACTTCTTGTATGAACATTTTTTATTTCCTGCTGTAATATTCAGCAACTTTGGCAAAAGCCTTGCCGCTGGCTTCGATAGTTGCCTCAATGTCAGCGTCACTGTGTGCCGCCGACATAAAGCCTGCCTCAAACTGGGAAGGAGCAAGGTAAATTCCTTCTTCCAGCATGGCATGGAAATATGTATTGAAAGCGCCGACATCGGATTTTTTTGCGCTCTCATAATCGTAAACCGGCTGGTTGCTAAAGAAAATGCACATCATCGAACCTAAATTGTGATACTGCAGCGTAAGGTCATGTTTTTCAGCCTGCGCCTTAATGCCAGCACTTAAAGACTGTACTTTGGCACTGAGTTTTTGATAGAAATCAGGCTCGGAAGCAATAAGCCTTAACGTAGTAATACCGGCAGTCATCGCCAGCGGATTACCGCTCAAGGTGCCAGCCTGATAAACAGGCCCGGCTGGTGCGACGTGTTCCATAATATCCCTGCGCCCGCCGTAAGCACCTACCGGCAGACCGCCGCCTATTACTTTACCCAGACAGGTCAGATCCGGTTTAATGCCGAAAACAGCCTGGGCACCTCCATAAGCGACACGGAAACCGGACATAACCTCATCAAAAATCAAGAGAGCACCGTATTGTTCAGTCAGCTCCCTGACTTTTTCCAGATAACCGGCCTTCGGCAGAACCATGCCCATATTACCGTGCACCGGTTCAATGATGACGGCAGCAATTTCTTCACCCATACTGTTGAAAACTTCGGCCAGCTGCTCCGCATCATTATATTCAACCGTAATCGTGCCGTCAGCTACACTTGCCGGCACACCCGGACTGTCAGGTACGCCGAAGGTAGTAGCACCTGAACCGGCTTTTACCAGAAGACTGTCATGATGTCCATGGTAACAGCCGGCAAATTTTATAATTTTATTGCGCTTAGTGTATGCCCTTGCGAGTCTCAGAACACTCATCGTTGCTTCCGTGCCGGAGTTGACCATCCTCACCATCTCAATAGAAGGAACAGCTTCCGTAACAAGCTTCGCGAGTTCCGTTTCCAGCAAAGTTGGCGCACCGTAACTCGTTCCTAATAGTAATGCCTTTTGTAAAGCTTGCGTCACCACAGGATGGGCATGTCCCAGAATCATTGGTCCCCAGGATTCAACATAATCAATGTATTTATTGCCATCAATATCGTAAATATGGCTGCCACTAGCCTTGGCAATGAAAGGCGGTGTACCGCCGGCACTGCGGAAAGAACGCACCGGGCTATTCACGCCGCCGGGGATGACTTGTTTTGCTTCGGCAAAAGCTGCCGTTGATTTTTCCAAATTTAATGTCATAGCTTTCCGTACTCCTTCATTCCTCAAATTTATAAACGCTTACTGCTCCTGCAGCCAGCGCGCCGCCTCCAAAGCATGGTATGTAATGATGATATCTGCGCCTGCCCTCTTCATGCCCAGCAGTGTTTCCAGCACGATGCGCTTTTCATCAATCCAGCCGTTAGCTGCCGCGGCTTTGACCATGGCATATTCGCCGCTGACGTTATAAACCGCCAAAGGCAAATCAAAATTATCCCTGATCTGGCGGACAACATCCAGGTAAGCGAGTGCCGGCTTCACCATCAGCATATCAGCACCTTCCGCCACATCAAGAGCTGCTTCCCTTATAGCTTCCCGTGCATTGGCTGGGTCCATCTGATAAGAACGGCGGTCACCAAACTGCGGAGCAGAGTCTGCTGCTTCCCGGAAAGGCCCATAATAAGCTGAAGCATATTTGACAGAATAGGACATGATGGACACATCCTGAAAACCATGCGCATCTAATTTTTCCCGAATGGCCAGTACGCGGCCGTCCATCATATCGGAAGGAGCGACAATGTCTGCCCCTGCCTCCGCATGGCTTAGTGCAGTTTGTGCCAAAAGCGGCAGCGTAGAATCGTTGTCGATTTTTTCGCCGTTCAGCATGCCGCAATGACCATGGCTGGTATATTGGCAAAGACAGACGTCGCTGACAACAACGAGTTCCGGCAGTGCCGCCTTAATCTGGCGAATTGTCTCCTGCACCGGGCTCGCAGCATCCCAGGCACTGGAACCTTGTTCATCCTTATACTCCGGCAAACCAAAGACAATAACAGCAGGAATTCCTGCCTCGTAAGCTTCTTTGGCTAACTTCACCGCCATGTCCGGAGAAAGATGGTAAATCCCCGGCAAAGAGGCAATTTCTTCCTTGATGCCTGTTCCTGGCACTACAAACAGCGGAAAAACAAAATCTGCTGCGGATAATTCAGTTTCACGCACCAGCGTACGTACACCGGCCGATACCCGCAGGCGTCGGGGGCGAATAAAAGGTGTTGTCATTTCTCTTCCTCCCCATACAATTCGCGAATGGCTTTGACTAAGCCCGTAATAGTATATTCTTCAGCTTTAACATCCGTCTTGATATCATATTCTTCACAGGTTTCAGCCGTAATAGGTCCAATACAGGCTACCTTGGCTTTCTTAAGCAGATTAACACCTTCTTCACCTAACAGCTGCAAAAGATTGGTCACTGTGGAAGAACTGGTAAAAGTAACTACATCAATCGCACCAGACTGCAGCTGTTCGCGCACCAAATCACGATCGGCAGTACCTGTTACTGTCCGATAAACCGGCACTACATTAACACTAGCACCCATCTCGCGTAATTTTTCCGGCAGTACATCTCTCGCCTCAAGCGCCCGTGCCAGCAATATATTCATGCCCGGCTGGATTTCTCCCCGCAGAGCATCCACAATACCTTCGGCGCGAAATTCCGGCGGCACAATATCGGCTTTAATGCCGTAGTTTTTCAATTTAGCCGCAGTCTGCGAGCCAATAGCTGCAACTTTCGCATTGCTTAGCATACGGCAGTCATAGCCTTCTGACCAAAGCCGTTCGAAAAAGCGCTCCACACCATTAGCACTGGTGAAGATCACCCAATCATATTGTGGAAGCTTCTTCAAAGCATCATCCAAAGGCTGAAAGCTTTCCGGTTCCACGATTTTGATAGCTGGCGCCTCAATACAACATGCACCCAGTTTTTCCAACTCATTAGTCAAAACACTGGCCTGTTCCCTGGCTCTGGTTACCAATACGGTTTTGCCGAATAGAGGCTTGGTGTCGAACCATGCCAATTGCTGCCGCAAAGCAGCTACCTCACCCACCAGGAAGATAGCAGGAGGTTTTAGTCCTTGCTCTGCTACATCCTGTGCAGCTCTGCCTACCGTCGTTTCCAGCACACGCTGTTCCGGCTTTGTACCCCAGCGAATAACAGCTGCCGGTGTTGCTGCAGGACGTCCGTTTGCGATGAGTTTTGCAGTTATGTGCGGCAGATTTTCCACACCCATCAAAAATACAAGCGTATCTACACCTGTCGCCAATTTGTCCCATTTAATCGTTGATTCACTCTTTGTCGGGTCTTCATGGCCGGTCACCACCGCAAAGGAAGTTGCGATGCCCCTGTGTGTTACAGGAATGCCGGCATAAGCAGGCACAGAAATAGCAGAAGTTATACCTGGCACTACTTCAAACGGAATACCATTTTCAACCAGTTTCAGGGCTTCTTCGCCACCTCGGCCAAAGACAAACGGATCGCCGCCCTTCAGGCGTACGACAGTTTTGCCTTCTTGCGCTTTGTCCACCAGCACCTGATTTATTTCTTCCTGACGCATGGTGTGTTTGCTGGAAGCTTTGCCTACATAGATCATTTCAGCATCGGGGCGCGCAGCCGCGAGCAAACGTTCATCGGCCAGCCTATCGTAGACGATAGTGTCTGCAACCTGAATATATTCGTGTCCCTTCAAACTGATAAGCTTGTAATCACCGGGGCCTGCACCTACTAGATAAACCATTCCTGGCATAATTTTCCTCCTAATATCTGTTCGCTTAGCGCCTGTAAGGTTAAAGCGTATTTACTTGCTGATTTACATTATCAATATTCAACCTCATCAAGAATTTCTTTGCCGCCGGCCGCCAGCATTTGTTGTGCCAGCTTGATACCAAGCTCCTCGGCTTCAGAGCAGCTGCCGTCGATTTGCGCACGTACTTCTCTGGTCCCGTCTATTTTCAGGATCGTTGCTTCCAGCAACAAATGACCACCGCTTACTTTGCCGTAAACGCCGACAGGAACCTGACAGCCGCCTTGCACTTCTCTCAAATAAGCACGTTCTGCGGTTACCGCTGCAATCGTTTCGCTGTCATTCAAAAATTCCAGTACCGACAGTACTTCTGGATCATCCTGTCTGGTTTCAATGGCCAGAGCCCCCTGTCCAACCGCAGGCAGGCAGATTTCGTTCGGCAGAATTTGGGTGATATATTGCTCAAGGCCCAAACGCTTAAGGCCCGCAGCAGCCAGAATAATAGCGTCCATTTCCTGATTTTCCAGTTTCTTGATCCTGGTATCAAGATTTCCACGCAAATCAATTGTCAGTGCATCAGGTCTATATTTAAGGATCTGCGCCCTTCTTCTCAGGCTGGAAGTACCTACTTTGGCGCCCTGCGGCAATTCATCAAGAGATTTGTAACGCAGGCTGACGAAGGCATCGCTGGCATCAGCGCGTGTAGTAATGGCTGCCAACATCAATCCCTCCGGCAATTCTGTCGGCATATCTTTCAGGCTATGTACCGCCAAATCAATTTCACCGCTCAGCATGGCATTTTCCAATTCTTTAGTGAATAAGCCTTTGCCGCCTATTTTCGCCAGCGGCACATCAAGGATCTTATCTCCTGTGGTAACGATTCTCTTCAGCGTAACCTCAATCGCAGGAAACCTTTCGCTAATGCGGCCGGCAATGTGTTCTGCCTGCCATAAGGCAAGCTTACTGCCGCGCGTACCGATAACAATATTTTTCTTCATTATTATTGCTCTCCTCTGTCTGCTCAAGTTTGAATAACCCGCACAGGGCATCAACATAAAAATGTTCCTTACTGGTTCCTGTTACTTCGTTCATGCTGATCATGGGATCACGCATCAATTTGCGCACGATCATCTTCGACATATTTTCCATGATTTTTCTTTCTTCCGGCGAGATATCGGGCAGCTTCGCCAAAGCACGTTTAACTTCCCGAAGCCTCATTTGTTCAGCTTTATCGCGTAGATTCGCCAATACCGGCTGGTAAGAAAGATACCGGAATTTTTCTACCAGCTCTGCCCTTTCGGCGGCAATTATTTTTTCTGCTGCAAGCGCTTCTTTCTTCCTTAATTTGATATTCGTAGCTACAACGGCTTCCAGATCATCAATATTGTACAAAGTAACACCCTTAATCTCTCCAACCTCAGGTTCCACATCCCGCGGTACGGCAATATCGATAAAAATAAGCGGTCTGCTTTCTCTTAGCGGCATCAAACGGGCAACATCCCTGGTGCGTACCATATAATGCGGAGCACCTGTAGAGGTAATGACTATATCCGCTTTGTTCGCAGCCTCTATATAGTTTTCGAATTTAACAGCCACCCCCTGGAATTTGTCAGCCAACTCAACTGCTCTTTTATAATTACGGTTGGAGACAAAAACCGTTTTCACGCCATTGGCAACGAGGTGCTTAGCTGTGAGTTCACTCATCTGTCCGGCACCGACAATTAATACATTGGACTCCTGTAAATCTCCAAAAGCTTTCTTCGCCATTTCTACAGCTGCATAGCTGACTGATACTGCGCTGTAAGCGATATGGGTCACCGTGCGCACTTTTTTACCGACCGCTATGGCCTTGTGAAACAAAGTGTTCAGCACGGTACTGGTACTATCTGCATCACGTGCCAGTGAATAGGCTCGTTTTACCTGACTCAGGATTTGCCCCTCGCCTATGATAAGGGAATCCAGGCTGGAAGCCACCCTGAATAGATGATTAATACAATCTTCGCCCGTAAAGAAAAATAAATATCTTCTGGCATCAGGTGTGTTTACTGCCATCTTCTGCAAGAATTGGCGCATAATCGCTAATGCCTCATCAGCATCTTCTACAACAGCATACACTTCAGTACGATTGCAGGTAGAAAGCAGAACACATTCACTGAAGCCCTCACAGCTGCGGAAATATTTTAATGCCTGCTTAACTTGTTCTTCCGAAAAAGAAAAGCACTCCCGCACTTCTACCGGTGCGGTTTTATGATTTAATCCCAATACTACTAACTGCATGACGAATCATTGCCTCCGCCTCTTCAATTCTACCTTGCCTTAACATAGCAAGGATATCTTCATTTATTGTTTCACGCCAAAAGAACTCACGTTCTTTTGGCGTTGCCAGCCTTTGCTTAAGTTCCCGGCGCACTTTGTCCAGCAGATTAAGATACTCACCATATTCCTCGCCATACAGCTTAGCCAATTCCTGCCTGAGCCTTTTAGCTAACACCGGGCTTTTACCGCCTGTAGAAACCGTCAGCAGCAAATCTCCGCGCTTAACCTGCGCTGGTACTGAGAAATTGCCAAGTTCAGGCACATCAACGACATTGGCCAAAATACCAGCTGCTTCAGCTTCTTCCGCAACTGCTTCATTGACAGCTGAATCATCGGTTGCGCAAATTACAAGGAAAAATCCTCTCAAGTCGCCTTTGCGATAAGGCCGTGCAATGTAATTAAATTGATTCCTTTGCTGCATTTCCTTAAGTTCAACAGTCAATTCAGGGCTCAATACCGTTACTTCGGCACCGGCAGCGAGAAGTGACTTAACTTTGCGGCAGGCAACAGTTCCACCGCCGACAACAATACATTTTTTGTTGGCCATGCGCAAGTTTATCGGGTAATCAGCCATTTTTACACCTTATCCCTTTCATCATATCCGCCCACTTGCTGAATATTGGTAATAAAAAATCCCCGCAAAATTTGCGGGGAAGAATAAATACAAAGGTGATATCTGTTCACGTTTGTGCCACCCTCCCCATCGCTCGTAGGTTTAACGGTGATTGCAAACAGGCAGT
>JAAYVM010000054.1 GCA_012517145.1 Acholeplasmataceae bacterium | reverse complement strand
TCAATTTGAAAGAGCAGGTTGCAAAAGCAATTGAACTAGGGGCTGCTTCCGTAGGGGCTAGTGCAGAAATAACTATTCATCCCGGCGTACCGGCTGCTGTGTATGATGAAGACTTAGTGGAATTGGCAAAAGAATCAATTGAGGAAATTTTAGGCCATGAGGGAGTATTGCCAGTAGAAATATCGCCAGGTGGCGAGGATTTTCATTTGTATACGTACAACAAACCTTCCATAAGAGCCGCATATATTGGTCTTGGGTGCGATCTTGAACCGGGCTTACACAATCCTGATATGCATTTTTCGTTAGATGCTTTGCCTTTAGGGGTGAGGATATTAACGCAAATGGTTGTCAAATCTTTTCGATGAGGGAGAACAAAGCCAAAATAAATTAGAATAATTGTATCTTAGCAATAATCAAAGTTGCCATATTTATGATGCTTCACAACCTTTTGGCTGTGAAGCATCATTTGTTTTATATTTACTTAATGTTCAATGCATTGAGCTATTTTGTGATAGAAGTATTTATGAATATAAAATAAATACTGCAACGTTGCCTTGTGGTATTTGATATACTATAATTATAGAAAGAATATTCGCAAAATATCCTGTCTGTTAACATATCTGACTAATATCTATTGGTTGAATGTTAAGATATCCAGAAATCTTTGATTATGATAGAAGATATGGATGGTGGTTGGGATGAAAAAACTATTGCTGAAGCAACTATTGCATGGAATTAAACATGGAGGATTGAAAGTGACCTTCTGGGACGGAGAGGAATGTGTATATGGAGATGCTCCGCCAGAATTCCATTTGATATTTCGCAAAGAACCTCAGTATATGGCAACAGAAGACCTTCGACTGGCATTAGGTGAGGCATATATGGATGGAACCATTGATTTCGAAGGCAGACTGGAAATACTTCTTGCTATGATGGCGAAGAATGAAAACATTTTTTGTAACACGAAAATATTAAACATTACAAGTAAAATCAATAGTTTAATAAATAAGAAAGAGCAGAAGAGTAATATTGAGCATCACTATGATTTGGGTAATGATTTTTTTCACTTTGGCTGGATAAGACCATGAGTTATTCCTGCGCATATTTTACTCGCCCTGATGATAGTTTGGATCAGGCACAATCTAATAAGATTGAATATATCCTAAGAAAACTGAATCTCCAAAAAGGGGAGAGGCTGCTTGACATCGGTAGTGGGTGGGGAGAACTTATTATTAGGGCTGCTAAAGAATATGGAGTAAACGCTCTTGGCATAACCTTGAGTGAAGAGCAGTACCGCAAAACAAAAGAAATAATAAACGAAATGGGTCTTAATAGCAAAGTTGATGTCAGACTAATGAATTATCTTGACATGGAGCAAGGAGTTTATCAATTTGAGAAAGTAGTCAGTGTGGGGATGTTTGAACATGTTGGTAAAGAAAATCTTCACAAATACATGGAAATAGTAAATAAGTTATTAGTGCCCGAAGGCATATCGTTGTTGCATACGATTACCTGCGCTGATGAAAAGAGCGCCTCAAATACCTGGATGAAAAAATATATCTTTCCTGGAAGCTATATTCCTTCTTTGAGAGAAATTATGTGGCAGTTGCCTGAATACGATTTTCATCCAATGCACATTGAGAGTTTACGG
Organism: Acholeplasmataceae bacterium; assembly: GCA_012517145.1. Lineage (GTDB taxonomy): Bacteria > Bacillota > Negativicutes > Acidaminococcales > Acidaminococcaceae > RZYP01. The sequence continues at coordinate 33,609 of JAAYVM010000054.1, read as the reverse complement.
ATGCATTACGCAAAAACTTTGGATATCTGGTATGAAAACTTTTTATCCCATATCGATGAAGTAAGAGAAAAATTTGACGAACGCTTTATAAGAATGTGGAGTTTATATCTGCAGTGCTGTGCTGCTTCTTTTCGAGCCACAGATTTGGATGTGTTTCAAATCTTATTCACAAAGGGTCTAAACAATAGTCTTCCTATGACATATGATTACTTGTATGCAAAAAAATAAGTCAATTCTGCATTCAAAGGGAGGGGTATATATGTTCAAAAAAATTCTGGTTCCGGTTGATGGTTCTGAAAATTCCTGGAGGGCACTTGAACAAGCAATTATTCTGGGTGAGAATTTTGATGGCGAGCTTCTGATAATTCATGTCGTAGAGCCTTATAACGGCAATATAGTGCCACTGACAATTCCCTGGGACAGTGCTACTCTTTATCAGGTGAACAGTGCTTTGGAAGAAGCCGGAGAAAAGGTTTTAGACATGGCAAAGAAAAAATTAGCAAATTATCCTAATCATGTTGAATATGTTCTAGAAGTGGGCCATCCTTCAGAAAGGATCGTTTCTAAAGCTAAATCTTCCGGTTGTGAAGCAATTGTCATAGGCAGCAGGGGACTTAGCGGCATCAGTGACTTGCTCTTGGGAGGCGTTAGTTCCAGTGTTATCCAGTATGCTACTATGCCAGTTTTAATTGTGAGATAAATGCTAAATGGTATTGCTATCTAGCATTTCATTAAGAACAAACATAAGCGTTATAGCTCTTTTAGTTTTGAAGTATTGGCAGCTTCAAATGGCTAAACAAAAGCTATGGCCATCACTTTTCAAAGAGGTCATAGCTTTTGCTAATTAATGGAATTTATTATTTGACCAAAATAAAGGCTGATATAAAGTCTTGTGCTGATATTTCATGAAGAATAAACAGGGGAGTTGAGCGTAATGTTGTCTCATGAAGAAAAAGTGAGCAGAGTAGCACAACAACTGAAGGAACGAAAAAGTACTGCTCCTTTGACTCTGAAGAAGAAGGCTGTTTCGCATGAAGTCCCAAAACCATTTGATAAGAGACACTCAGACGAAAAGCTTGACATCAGTGACCTTGATGAGATAATTCAAATCGACAAAGAAAGGCGTTTTTGCATTGCGGAACCTGGCGTTACGTTTTCGAAGGTTGTAGATGCTACGATTAAGTACGGATTGGCTCCGGTTGTTGTACCTGAGCTCAAAACAATAACTGTCGGTGGCGCTGTGGCAGGGTGTTCTATTGAATCAATGTCATACAAGTTTGGCGGGTTTCATGACAGCTGTCTTGAATATGAGGTTGTAACCGCCAAAGGTGATGTGCTGATATGTACACCTGACAATGAGAATCAACTATTGTTTCAGATGTTGCATGGTACTTTTGGCACTTTAGGAATAATCACAAGGCTTAAATTCAGGCTTATACCCGTAAAGCCATTTGTAAAAATTACATATGAAAAATACAGGAGCCTGGAAGAATATAAGGAAGCGATATGGGGTCACTACATCAAAAAAGATACAGATTTTATGGATGGCATAATTCACTCGCCGGAAGAATATGTCCTTAGTACGGGCAATTTTATCGACAAGGCTCCATATACACACAACTATGATTGGATGAGTGTCTATTATCTAAGCACCGCGACAAGAAGGGAAGATTACTTGAAAACACCTGATTATTTTTTCAGATACAACAAGGGTGTGACGAACGTATATCCTAAATCGTTGCTTGGAAGAATATTATTTGGGTGGTTCATTAACTCAAATGTCACATTGAGCGCCGCCAATAGATTCAGAAAATTTATGCCTTCAAACATTATTCCGATAACAGTTGATACTTTTATTCCCTTTTCAAGGATGGACGAGTTCATGGATTGGTTTAAGAAAGAGGTTAATCACTTTCCGTTATGGTGCGTTCCCTACAAGATTGTACGAAAATATGAATGGATTTCGGATGAATTTCTTAAAAATGTTAAGGATGAACTATTCCTTGATATTGCAATTTATGGTATGCACAGAGATAATCCTAAACATTATTATAGAATTATCGAAGAAAAGCTAATTGAACTTGGAGGCATAAAAACACTTATCTCTACCAACTTGTATTCTGAAAAAGAATTTTGGAGTATATGGAATAAAGAGAATTATGCTTTTGTTAAGCGGCAAACAGATCCTGAAAACATATTTAGGAATCTTTATGAAAAGATGTGCAGAGCCTCAAGGGGATTGGACGGGTGATGTTCTACTGCCTGAACTGCTTTGTAAGAAGATTAAAAAACAAAAACAGAGCCATTTTGCGAATTACTCGCAGATGGCTCTGTTATTTATTGAAAATGGTGGGGTTAGGCAGACTCGAACTGCAGACCTCTTCGATGTCAACGAAGCGCTCTAACCAACTGAGCTATAACCCCTTAACGTGAAATATTATAGCTAAAAAACAAGCTCTTTGTCAAGGCTAAATATGTTTGGTTAAAAGTCAAAGCATAATATGATATTGATTTTCTGCTATAATATATAGAAATATAATATTGTACCAATACTCCATGTTTTGTGGTTAAAAGCAGAAAGAAGAGATTAGCCGATGATTGAATTGAAAAAAGATGAAGAAACGAGTATTAAAGGACCGTATGGAGAAATTGATCTGGTTATTACTCCCTGTACGGCTAAAGAGAATACCCAGCCTGTTTTGATTATGGCCCATGGGTTCCGTGGTTCGATGGAAGGTGGCGGCAGAGCTAAAAATCTGGCTGATTTGGCTGGCGAAATTGCTCATGTCGTACGTTTTAATTTTAATGGCAGTCAGATATTGAGCAAACAGATAGCTGAGTTGGAGAAGGTAGTAACATATGTTAAAAAACGCTATGAAGGCAGCAGGATCGTTCTTTTAGGAAGAAGTATGGGAGGCTGCGCTTCACTTGTTGCGGCTTCTAGAGACATCGAGATTAAAGGACTAGTTTTGTGGGCAACGCCCAATGATTTACATCTGACTTTTTTAAATTCTTTAGGCAAAGCTGGTTATCTTAAATTAAAAAATGGAGAAAATCTCTATTTAAATGATGAGAGGGGGGAACTTATCCTAACGCCGGAATTTCTGCATGATATAAACAAGTACGATTTAATTGAACTACTACGTAATTGGAAGAAAAGACCTTTATTGGTTATTCACGGTGAGAAGGATGAGACAGTTCCTTTGGCGCAAGGACAGCAGTCGTATTTCCTGGCTGGCTTGCCGAAGCGACTGGTTGTAATTCCTAATGCTGATCATAGTTTTACTAACCATGGGCATAAAGCTGCCGAGGAAGTATTCTCCTGGCTGCAGCATATCTTGATTTAAAAATTCCATATTTGAATGCTTTGCTTTATAATAAGATTAAGAATAGTGAATCTGGGGGAAATATTTTGAAGAAGATATTAGCATTGTTATCTGTTGTAATTTTTGCATTTTTGGTTTCAGCTTGTGGTGGAGAGAAAAAGGTGGAAAAACCTAAACCTTCAACGGCAGTTTTTGTAACTAATATGGGAACCTTTGAAGTTGCTTTGGCAACTGAGGATGCGCCTGCTACTTCGGACAACTTTATTAAGCTGGCCAAAGCGGGTTTTTATAATGGATTAATATTTCATCGCGTTATCGACGGTTTTATGATTCAGGGCGGTGATCCGATGGGAAACGGTCGAGGTGGTCCGGGTTACCAAATCAGAGATGAATTTTCTCCAAAACTCAAACATGATGGTGAAGGTGTTTTGTCGATGGCGAACAGCGGACCTAATACGGGAGGCTCGCAATTTTTCATTACTTTGAAAGCTACACCTTGGCTTGACGGCAAACACGCAGTTTTTGGCAAAGTTACAAAAGGTATGGAAGTAGTAAGAAAAATTGGCAAAGTCAAGACTGATAGCAATGATAAACCTACTCAGGATGTCATCATAAAAACAATATCAATCATAGAGAATTGAGCCTTTATCATAAATTAAGGGAGGGATGCATTTGTCGTTAGAAAAAACGGAGCAGAGGATTGAAATAAGGGACCAGCAAGAACTTCTCGGTATTTTGGGTAGAAATGACGAGTTTTTACGTATTATGCAGGCAGGCATGACCTGCACGCTTGTTGCACGCGGCAATGTTATTGTTTTAAGCGGTGAGGAGGAGTCAGTTGCTTTAGCAGAGCAGCTTTTGAACGAATTGCTGTTTCTTTATCGGCAAGGTTTGCCCATAACCGCTCATGATGTGCGCTATAGCGTGAGAATGATTGTTGAGGGACGGCAAGCGAGCCTGCACAGGATGTTTGCGGAAACTATTTTGGTCACTAACCGTGGACGGCAAATTAAGGCCAAAACTCTTGGCCAATGGAACTATCTGGAAACCATTAGAAAGAATACGATAACAATAGGCATAGGCCCGGCTGGCACGGGCAAAACTTATCTTGCGGTAGCTATGGCTGTCAAGGCACTTAAAACAAGAGAGGTAGAGCGCTTGATTTTGGCACGCCCTGCTGTGGAAGCTGGCGAAAAACTTGGTTTTTTGCCTGGCGATTTACAAGAAAAGGTTGACCCTTACTTGCGTCCTCTTTATGATGCGCTTAGCGATATGCTAGGTATGGAAAACTTCCAAAAATATCTTGCTAAGGGCGTCATAGAGGTAGCACCTTTGGCGTATATGCGGGGACGCAATCTGAACGATTCTTTTATAATTCTCTATGATGCGCAAAATACGACTCATGAACAAATGAAAATGGTTCTGACAAGGCTGGGGTTTGGTTCTAAAATGGTTGTTACTGGTGATGTAACTCAGATTGATTTACCAACTGGCCGCTCATCAGGACTTAATCAGGCAGCCAACGTTTTGCGTGACGTCAAAGGTATAGGGATAGTTCGCTTTACTGAGGGCGATGTTGTAAGACATGAACTTGTAGCGGAAATAGTGCGGGCTTATGAGAAGTTTGAAAGCAGCAAAAGTAAAAAAGTAACAGAGCAGGAGGAAGAAAAATGATAATTTCTCTTGAAAACGATCAGGATATTGTTGAGATACCGGAAAAGCTGGAACAATTGCTTAGCGATGGCCTGAATGCGGTAGCGAAGCTTCATGGTCTGGGAGAACATGAAGAAGTTGATATTACGATAGTAAGCGATGAAGAAATTCACACCTTGAATCGTGATTATCGTAATGTTGATCGTGCTACAGATGTTTTGTCCTTCGCGCTTGATGAAGACGGCGGTGAACCGGAATTAGTGGGTGGACCGGAAGTTCATTTGCTTGGCGATATTATTATTTCGGCTGAGACCGCAACTCGTCAGGCTGAGGAGTTCGGACACGGCTTGGAACGAGAAATAGTTTATCTTGCTGTGCATGGTTTGCTGCATCTTTTGGGCTATGATCATATGCAAGAAGAGGATAAAGTTGTGATGAGAGCCAAGGAAGAGGAAGCCTTGAGAGAAATAAAGTTGTCCGAAGAGTTTTTGGCTGCTCGCTAGGAGGCTATTTGTGATGGACAAAGAACTTTATGCTGCTGCTTTAGCTGTCAGGCAGCAAGCTTATGCGCCTTATTCAAAATTTAACGTAGGAGCTGCGGTAAGGACTGCAGACAATAATATTTATGTTGGCTGCAACGTCGAAAATGCTTCTTACGGTTTAACATGCTGCGCAGAGCGCAACGCGATTTATGCGGCAATTGCTGCAGGCGAGAAAAAATTTAAGGCTCTTTGCGTTGTAGCAGCAACCGTAGAACCGGTTGCGCCGTGTGGCGCTTGCCGCCAGGTTATGAGCGAGTTTGGTATCAATGAATTATTCCTAGCCAATTGTAACGGAAAAGTAATAAGAAAGACGTTGGAAGAGTTGCTGCCATATAGCTTTAGCTCGGATAACCTAAAGAAATTATAAATAATCAAAGGAAGTGATTGCCATAGAAACACAAAAGACGCATTATTCAGGCTTTGTAGCTGTAGTGGGGCGGCCAAATGTTGGTAAATCCACATTAGTAAACAGTTTGATTGGTGAAAAGATTGCGATAATGTCAGATCGTCCTCAAACTACAAGAAATAAAATCATGTGCATTCTTAATACTGATAATGCACAAATTATGTTTTTGGATACTCCTGGCATTCACAAGCCACAGCATAAATTGGGCGAGTATATGGTGCGTTCGGCAGAAAGCACCCTGCACGAGGTAGATGTAATTCTTTTTGTTGTTGATGTCAATGAGAAGAAGGGTGCCGGAGACGATTATATAATTGAACAATTGAAAAAAGTAAAGACGCCGGTTATCCTGGTGGCGAATAAAATTGATAAGTTGGCAGACAAAGAACAGCTTTTCCCTATTATTTCTTCATATACAAAAAGCTTTGATTTTATTGCTGTCGTACCGACTTCTGCTTTAGTAGACAAAGATTTTGCATCTTTGGTTGGTGAGATAGTCAAGCATTTACCGGAAGGACCGCAATATTTCCCGGAGGATATGATTACTGACCAACCGGAGCGGGTAATAGCTGCTGAAATGATCAGAGAAAAGGTGTTGAAACTGACGCGAGACGAAGTTCCGCACTCCATTGCTGTCGAAATAGAGGAAATGAAGACCAGAAATAACGATGACCTTTATATCAGAGCCACAATTTATGTGGAACGTGAATCACAGAAGGGCATAGTTATTGGCGCAAAGGGCAGTCTTCTCAAGCTTATCGGCAGACAAGCGCGTGAGGATATCGAGAGCCTCTTGGGCAACAAAGTGTATCTTGATCTTTGGGTAAAGGTGAAAGCTGATTGGCGCAATAGGGAAAATATTCTGCGTCAGTTTGGTTATGAAGGATAATTTGTTTGTTTGACCATACAAAAATATCATGATATGATTTCTCTATATACCCCATAAATATTAATTGTTAGGAGAGGATGTCCTATAGAAGGCGATCCTGCGTTATCGAACGCAATGAAATTGGTGCTTATTTTTATAATGGCACTGTTAAACGGTTTTTTCGTTATGGCGGAATATTCGCTTGTACGAATCAGAAAAAGCAGGCTGGAAGAATTAATTCAACAAGGCAATGACCGTGCCAAAGCGGTTTTGGAAATGACGCTGTCTTTGGACACTTACCTCAGCGCAACCCAGATGGGGATAACGATAGCCTCGCTTACTCTTGGCTGGCTTGGTGGTCCTCTGTTGGTCGAATTGATGCGTAGTCTTATTGGTATTAGTTATTTTGAACCTTGGTCAGTTCATGTGGCTGCGGTGTTTTTAACAATCTTTGTGCTTGTTTTTGTTCATGTCGTTTTCGGTGAATTGGTGCCAAGAGCTATTGCTTTGGGTAAAGTTGAAAAAATTGCCATGGCGGTTTCCAAACCGCTTAGTTTGTTTTATATCTTAACCTTTCCGCTTGTAGTTATTTTCAGCAGGGTTTCACGTGCTATATTGCAGCTATTGGGTGTTGAACCAGTTCAAAAAGAAGATATTGCTCATTCGGAAGATGAGCTTCGTATGATTGTAAGTGCGAGTGAGCGTGGCGGTGTACTTGATCATATGGAAAGCCGCTTGATTGATAATGTCTTTGATTTTGCTGATCGGGTTGCGCGCGAGGTTATGGTTCCGCGGCAGGACATGGTGTGTTTATTCACGGACGACACTTTGTCCGAGAATATGAAAGTTGTCAAGGAGAGCGGCCATACTCGTTATCCGTTGTGTCTTGAAGACAAGGATCATACTTTAGGTATAATCCATATTCGCGATTTGATGGATTTAAAGGGAAAAAGCGATGATTATGACTTGCGTAATATAATGCGTGAGATAGTTGTTGTGCCTGAAGGTATGTCGATAGCTAAAATTTTGCAGACTTTGCAGAAAAAACACATTCAGATGGCTGTTGTGGCTGATGAATATGGCGGCACTGCAGGACTTGTTACAATGGAAGATTTGCTGGAAGAAATTGTTGGCGATATCCAGGATGAACATGACCAGGAGGAACCTGAAATTTCGCGTTTGGCTGATGGCTCCTATGAATTTGATGGTTTGGTTCTTTTGGATGATGTCAGTGATATTTTAAATATTGAATTCGATGAGCCTGAAGAGGATACTATTGGAGGATTTGTCTTCGGACTTTTGGGCAGACGACCGGAAGTTGGCGATATAGTTGCAGCTGAAGGATTTAAGTTTGAAGTTTTACGCGCTGCCGGATTCAGGGTCGAAAGGGTTAAAGTTACGCAATATGTTCCTGAAGGTGTGAAAAAAACGGAAAATGAATAAGGTAGCTTATCAGGACGAGATAATAATTTTAAGAGTGAAAGACTGGCAGACTGCGGATAAGTACGCAGTCTGCTTTTCACGTGAACATGGTAAGGTGTCGTTTATCGCGTATGGGGCCAGGTATGGCAAGTCCAACGGTGGACGGCTTATTCAGCCGTTTGCGCAGCTTTCTGCAAGGCTGATAGGTGGCAGGCGTTTTGATACTTTGCAGCAGTGTGAGCTTAGTGTTTTGCCGCAAACGATGGATATTTTAGCGCTTGCATATTCGGCTGTTATCGCTGAAGCAGTGGAAAATCTGACGGAGGAATACTCGCCCCAGGAAGAGATTTTTATACTCTTACAGCAAGCTCTGGTTTTGCTTGGTCGTCACAATAAGAGGCTTGTTGTTGTCAGCGCTTTGTGTAAACTATTGAGCTTTTGCGGTTTTGATCCAGCACTGGAAAATTGCACGACCTGTCACGAAAAAATTGAAGGAGATGCTTATTTCAGTACTGTACAGGGGGGCGTTGTTTGTGATAACTGCAGCACAGGTGCTGAACTACCTTTTGCAGTTGGCACACGTGAGTTGATGTTAAAACTGCAGCGTCTGGATTTTGCAAACCCTGAGAAATTCGTAGTGCGTGGCGCGGATCTTATGCAGCTTGAACAAACATTATATAAATTTCTGGTTTATCAAACGGATAAACCTCTTGTCAGCTTACAATTTCTTGCCCAAATCAGCGTATAATAAACAAGTGACAACATACGCAGTTGTTTTAGAACTTGCTGGGAAAGGCAAGGGCTAAAGAAGTGACGGGCTTGCTGCACATCAGCGACCGACTGCTTGCAGGCGAATGAATTGTCGCGTGTGGAAGCAGCCAGAGGAACTCTTTAACCATTGTCTTACAAAAGTTGATATACTTCTTTTTGAGTTGACAAAGACCCGGCTATCTGTTATATTTTCTTAAAGAAAAGGCAATGAAGGGGATAAGTAGTTTTTGCAGCAGCGAGTCGGGATAGTGTAAGCCGATATCAAAGACGAAGGCACCCGGGAGCCAAAATTTTATATTTGATAAGAGAGGACTGCTTGCAGTCAAACAGGGTGGAACCGCGGGAGCTTTAAGCCTCCGTCCCTGTAACATATTATTGTTACAGGGATGGAGGCTTTTTTGTTTGCAAACCTGTATAAATTTAAGGAGGAAGAAAATGAATTTCCAAACGATTATTTTGAAGCTTCAAGAGTTTTGGGCCAAACAGGATTGTATCATGGCTCAGCCTTATGACATCGAAAAAGGTGCCGGCACTATGAACCCATCCACATTTCTCAGGGCGCTTGGACCTGAACCATGGCGCGTTGCATACGTTGAACCTTCCAGAAGACCGGCAGATGGCCGCTATGGAGATAACCCCAACCGTCTTTTCCAGCACCATCAATATCAGGTAATTATTAAACCTTCACCTGAAAACATACAGGAGCTTTACCTGCAAAGTCTGGCCGAATTAGGTATTCACCAGAATGAACATGATATTCGTTTTGTGGAGGACAACTGGGAATCTCCAACACTTGGAGCCTGGGGACTTGGTTGGGAAGTTTGGCTTGATGGTATGGAAATTACGCAATTTACTTATTTCCAACAAGTTGGAGGCATAGATGTTAAACCGGTTACCGTCGAGATTACCTATGGATTAGAACGTCTTGCCATGTATATACAGGGCGTTGAAAACGTATATGATGTTAAATGGGTTGGCGATATTACTTATGGAGATGTTTTTCATACCAATGAAGTAGAACAATCCTATTATAATTTCCAGATTGCTGATACTGCATTGTTATTTGACCTGTTTGACAAATATGAAAAAGAAGCTAAGCGTGTTATAGAAACCGGCAATATCCGCCCGGCCTATGATTATGTGTTGAAGTGTTCGCATACCTTCAATTTGCTTGACTCCCGCGGAGCCATAAGCGTCAGCGAAAGAACGGCGTTTATTGGGCGTGTAAGGGCAATGGCACGTCTCTGCGCAGCTGCTTATGTTGAACAGAGGGAAAAATTGGGCTTCCCGCTACTGAAAGGGGATAAATAAATATGGAACAGAAGTTATTATTTGAAATAGGAACAGAAGAAATACCTGCTAAATTTATGCCGGGCATTTTGGAGCAATTGAAGGGTTTAGCAGAGAAGAAGCTGCAAGAACTTCGCGTTCCATTTGCTTCAGTTACTGTTTTCGGTACACCACGCCGTATGACTTTTATTGCGGAAGGCGTTGAAGAAACACAAGCTAGTACAGTCGTTGAAAGCAAAGGGCCTTCATTAAAGATTGCTTTTGGCCCGGATGGTGCTCCGTCAAAAGCCGCACAGGGTTTTGCCAGAGGACAAGGAATAGCTGTTGAAGATTTAATTGTTCGCGATGAGTACGTCTATGCGGTTAAAAAATTGACAGGACAAGCTGTAATTGACCTTTTGCCTGCTTTCTTGGTCGATATTGTGGAATCTTTATCTTTTCCTAAAAATATGCGTTGGGCTGATCATGATTTCCGTTTTGTACGCCCGATAAGATGGCTTGTTGCATTGTTAGACGATAAAATTATTCCAATTGAAATAACTGGTGTCAAATCAGGACGTAACACCTTAGGTCATCGTTTCCTGAGCAAAGGTGAAGTGGAAATAGCTAGCGCCGGCGATTATGAAAAGGTGCTGCGTGACCATTTTGTCATTGTTAACCAAAATGAACGCCGAAGCATAATACGTCAGCAAGTAGAAGAATTGGCGCAAAAAGAAGGCGGCATTGCCGAAATAGACGAAGACTTATTGGAAGAAGTAGTTTATCTTGTTGAATATCCTACGGCGCTGTGCGGACATTTTGACGACAAATTTTTGTCATTGCCTAAAGAGACCGTTATAACTCCTATGCGTGAACATCAGCGTTATTTCCCAGTGCTTACTGCTGACGGCAAATTACTGGCCAAATTTATTACTGTTCGTAATGGTAACAGTGAAGGTCTTGATATTGTGGCCCATGGCAACGAACGCGTTTTGCGTGCTCGTCTCAGCGATGCGGAATTTTTCTTTAATGAAGATAGAAAGATTAAACTGGAAGAACGTCTGGAAAAATTGAAAACTGTCGTGTTCCAGGAAGGTCTTGGCAATATTTATGACAAGAGTGTGCGCTTGGCTGATATTGCAATGACATTGAAAAAGAACCTCAACGTAAAAGTCGATGAAGATGTTTTGCAACGTACTGCTCTGTTGTCCAAAACGGACTTAGTGACCGGCATGGTATGTGAATTTACCGAATTACAAGGTGTTATGGGACGTGAATACGCCCTGCTTGATGGTGAAAAACCTGAAGTAGCACAGGGTATATTTGAGCACTATCTGCCTCGTTTTGCCGGTGATGAATTACCAAAAACTGATATTGGCCGCTTGGTAGGTATTGCCGACAAGTTGGATAATATTGCTGCTACTTTCAGCCGCGGATTAATACCTACTGGTTCGCAGGATCCTTATGCTTTGCGCCGCCAGGCAATTGGTATTATTAATATTTTAGTTGATGGCAATTATCATCTGCCTTTACTTAAGACAATGTCTGCTGTGTTAGAACTGTTAAATGTTCCTTGTGCTAAAAGTGGTGAATTGTTGGCGCAATTACAAGAATTTTTTGTGCAGCGCGTTAAAAACATGATGAGTGACCAAGGAATTCGCTACGACGTTATTGATGCAGTATTAAATGAAAAGGCCAATGATGATATCGTTGATTTGTTTGTAAGGGCGAAGGCGTTAGCTGAATACGTTGAAACTCCGGAAGCAGCTGAAAGCATTCAAGCCTTTACCCGTGTTGCCAATCTCTGCAAAAAAGCAGAGGGCGAGACTATTATCCGGGAAAACTTGTTTGTAGAAACTGCAGAAAAAGAACTCTATGAAGCTATCTGCCGTTTACAAAAAGAAACTATTCCAGCCTTGGTTGCTTACAACTATGCCGAAGTGCTTAAATTAATGAATGAAGTGTCTGCACCGGTTAACAAATTCTTTGATACAGTAATGGTCATGGATAAAGATGAAAATGTAAAAAATAATCGTTTAGCTCTCTTGGTACAAGTCAAAGAGACAGCTAGTATGGTCGGCGATCTAAGTTCGATAGTACTGTAAAGAAAAGTACAAAAATGTATAAAATTTATAAAAAATTCACTTGAACAACGAGCATAAACGTGATATAGTGTATACTATATTAGAAATAGTCATTTAATAAGTATATGACAAAAGGAGTGCTACAATGAAAAAGGAAGAACAGTTCCTACTTTGGTTTGAACAGTTAGAAAAAACTGATGTTTCCATAGTCGGCGGTAAATCAGCCTCTCTCGGAGAAATGACTTCAAAGACGGATGTACCCGTTCCTTACGGCTTTGCAACAACTGCACACGCTTATAGATATTTCATCGAGGAAAGTGGCCTTAAGGTAAAAATGGAAGCCCTGCTTGCAGAACTTACCGATGTTGAGAATAGCGCTTTGCTGCGTGATGTAAGTGCTAAACTGCGTGCAGCTATCATGGCTGAAAAGATGCCTGATGATCTGCAGAAAGCAATTGCAGAGGCTTATGCTGAATTAGCAAAAAAAGTCGGCGAGGAGCTGCCTTTTGTTGCAGTCCGTTCCAGTGCTACTGCAGAAGATTTACCTGATGCTAGTTTTGCCGGTCAGCAAGATACTTATTTAAATGTTCAAGGTGCTGAAACTGTTATTGCAAAAGTAAAGGAATGCTATGCTTCATGCTTCACAGATCGCGCCGTATACTATAGAGAAAAACAAGGCTTTGATCACCTTGATGTTGCTCTGAGCGCTGTTATTCAAATGATGGTGTTCTCTAAGGCTGCTGGCGTAATGTTTACTGTCAATGTGGCAACCGGCAATGACGAGAATATCCTGATTGAAGCTGCTTATGGTCTTGGCGAATATGTTGTACAAGGAACCGTAACTCCTGATAACTATACAGTTTCCAAAGCTGACAATAAAATTATTGAAACTAATGTTAACGAGCAAGATGTAATGCTTGTTCGTAAAAAAGGCGGCGATTGCGAAGAACAGCCTGTGCCTGAAGAAAATCGCCACAAACAGACCCTGACTACAGAGCAGATTCTTGAGCTGGCTAACTATGCTAAAAAGATTGAAAAACATTATGGCTGCTATATGGATATTGAATGGGGCATTGACGAACGTACTGACAAAATCTGGATATTGCAAGCTCGTCCGGAAACCGTTTGGTCTCGCCGTAATAAAGAAGAGGGCAAAAAAGTGGAAAGTGCAAAAATAACTACTGACCGTAAAGTTATTGTCAAAGGATTGCCTGCAAGCCCAGGATTGGTTTCCGGCCGTGCGCATGTAATTCTTGATCCATCCCGCATTGATGAATTTAAAGATGGTGAAATCCTTGTTACCGAAATGACTGCTCCGGATTGGGTTCCGGCAATGAAGAAGGCTAAAGCAATAGTAACAGATTCAGGCGGCATGACTTGCCACGCATCTATTGTCAGCCGTGAGCTTGGTATTCCATGTATTGTTGGTACAAAGAGCAGAGGAGAATCAGCTACTACCGCAATCAAAGATGGTATTGATATTACGGTAGATGCTAGTAACGGTGTTGTTTACGAAGGTATTATTGAAAGCGCTAAAAAATCTGAAGCTGCCGCTGCAGTTGTTGCTGAAACTTTCCCTGTAACTGGAACTAAGATTTATATGAATCTTGGTGATCCTGAGCTTGCTGAAAAATATTCGGTTCTCCCTTGTGACGGTATTGGCTTGATGCGTGAAGAATTTATCTGGACAACCTACATTCATGAGCATCCTTTGTATTTGATTAAAACAGGTCACCCGGAAAAAGTTGTTGACCAATTGGCAGAAGGCTTCCGTCAGGTTTGCCAGGCTATGGCACCGCGCCCGGTAACTTTAAGATTCAGCGATTTCAAATCCAGTGAGTATCGTGACCTGAAAGGCGGCGACGAATTCGAACCTTATGAACCGAGCGCGCTTTTAGGATGGCGTGGAGCTTCCCGCTATTACGACCCAAAATATATAGAAGCTTTCAAATTGGAAATTAAAGCTGTTCGCAAAGTCCGTGAAGAATTCGGTCTTAAGAATTTGCATGTTATGATACCTTTCTGCCGCAGTGTTGAGGAATGTGAAAAGGTAACAAACCTGATGGCCCAAGAAGGTCTTGCTCGTGGCAAAGACTTTAAAGTATGGCTAATGGCTGAAATCCCTGCCAATATAATATTGGCTGATCAGTTTAACAAGTATGTCGATGGTTATTCAATAGGCTCCAACGACCTTACAATGCTTACACTGGGCTGCGACCGCGACAATGATACGGTTTCCCATATCTTTGACGAACGTAATCTTGCTGTACGCCGTGCGATAAAACACTTGATTGAAGTTGCTCACAAAGATGGCAAGACCGTTTCAATCTGTGGACAAGCACCAAGCGTATATCCAGAGTTTGCTGAATTCCTGGTGAAAAATGGTATTGATAGTATGTCAGTAAATCCTGATACCGTGAAGTTTACCAAGAAAATGGTAGCTCAAGTTGAACAGCGTATCATGTTAGATGCTTTGACTGGCAAAGGCAAAGCTGACGACACTGATCTTATCTGGTAATTTATAGTAAAGAATTACACCCATGCAAAGGTTGCCAAGCCAAAGACGGCAACTTGCGTATGGGTGTTTTTTATAGAAAAAATTTTTAAACATAATTATTTAGTGTATCAGTTATTTAAAAAGAGGATTTTTTAGACAAATAGCGTATAATAAAGCATACACTATTTTGAGTTTGGGAAGGATGTGAGTAACATTTCTCTGAGCAATAGACAGAAACGAATTGCAGAAATCGTTCGTCAGGACGGACCTATTACAGGCGAACATATTGCAGAAAGATTAAACGTAACAAGAGCCGCATTGCGTTCGGATCTTGCAATTCTTGTAATGAGCGGTATATTGGATGCACGGCCTAAAGTTGGATATTATTTTACTGGCAAAAATACTTTGGGTATGCTTATGGAAGAAATATCAGGTATTTGCGTGCGTGATATTCAATCTGTTCCTATCGGGATTCACAATGATAAAAGTGCATATGACGCAGTTGTTACCATGTTTCTGGAGGATATCGGCACAGTTTTTGTTGTCGGTGATAATAGTACTCTTTTAGGCGTTGTTTCTCGCAAGGATTTATTGAAAACAGCCATCAACAACGGCGCTGACCTACAAAATATACCAATTGTCATGGTTATGACACCGCTATCAAAATTAATCGTCACAAAACCGGAAGAGTCAGTAGCAACTGCCGCGAGACGTCTAATTGATAATGAGATCGATTGTATGCCGGTCGTTAAAACAATTAATGAAGAGAAGCACTGTTATGAAGTCGTAGGCAGGATTACCAAGACTAATTTTACCAGACTGCTGGTTGACTTGGCAGAGGGCAAAGGGGGAATTTATCATAGCTAGTTTACCAATAATTTATGCTGTTTCCGATTCTATTGGCGAAACTTCTGAGGCTGTAGCAAAAGCAACAATCAGCCAGTTTGTGCAGGAAAAATTTGATATTATCCGTGTTCCATATCTAAGAGATGCAGAACAGGTTCATGCGATTGTTAAAGAAGCCAAGGAAAACAATGCTGTAATTTGCCATACAATAGTATCTCCGGAATTACGTGAAATAATTGCCAGCGAGGCAAAAGAAGAGAACGTTGAAGTAGTTGATATCATAGGTCCTGTGCTTAAAGCGATTGAGAAGACATCAGGGCTATTGCCAAAAAATCAACCTGGACTCATCCATGCTCTTGACCACGAGTATTTCAAGCGTGTCGAAGCTATTGAATTTGCGGTCAAATACGATGACGGCAAAAATCCCTGGGGCCTTTCGAAAGCCGATATAGTTCTTATTGGTGTTTCACGTACTTCTAAGACTCCTTTAAGCATGTATCTGGCGCACAAACAGCTGAAAGTTGCCAATGTACCGCTGGTACCTGAAATAACGCCGCCAGAGGAATTGTTCAAGGTTCCGTCTCACAAAGTTATCGGCCTGTTGATAGATCCGTATAAACTTAATGAAATTCGCGTTGAACGCTTAAAAACTATGGGACTGTCAGATGATGCGACTTACGCTGATGTAAATCGTATTAACGAAGAATTGGAATATGCCAAAGCAATCATGCGCAGAATACATTGTAAAATTATCAATGTGTCAAATAGGGCTGTCGAAGAAACAGCTGGCTTGATTCTGGAGTATGCAGCCAAAAATATAAATCGTTAGCTTCTGCTGTAAAAAAATAAAAACCCCCGCATTGCGGGGGTTTTTTACTCATGGAACTTTTTGGTTCGCACATTGTAGATTATTTTATTGGTTGTAATTTGACCGGATTCGTTTTTATTGGTTAGCAAGAGATTTTGCGTTGTTCCGGTGAAGGAAGATGAATCGGCATTTATCAGAACATTTCCTTCAAAAACAGCATCTTTTGTAGCCCAATTAAAAGAGCCTTTGGAAGCTGTAATTGTGGTACTGCCATCGCTGAAGTTAATATCACCTTCTACTACTGCCGTTTTCCGACTGCCGTAAACATGAACAGTATCACCGGTAAAAACCATGTTATCCTGCGTAAGATTTACATTGCCTTCTGCGTATACTTCCAGCGAGTATAGTTCAACTTGTGCTCTGTTGGCAGTAATTAACCGGCTGCCTGTATCAACGGAAACATTGCCTTCCAGATAATATGTGGTTGTTAGGGGATCGAATGTCTGCTTATCACACTTTATTACAGGCTTTGCCAGACATGATAAAGGGAATAAGCAAAGTAGAAAGACAAGAATCAAAATTTTTTTCATAAATATACCCTCCGTAATTTTTAATTATATCAAATTTCTAATAAAAACTATAGTAGCTGCTTTATATGATTGCGTAGAAATAAAAATTAGAAGAGGGCATATCCATATGGGATTGTTTTTAGTTTTTCGAATGCAAATATAGTAGGTATAGCGCCGACATACACCATATTTTGTGTGTTTTAGCAGTGCTTAACTAATAATTATTTTATATAGTTAAAAGTCGTTGTTCAAAAATCTTTAACTTAAAAAGAGGAAAAAAAACATTCATATTGAATATAATAAATCAGTAAGTTTCTTGAATTAGTGTAACGGGTGTATTTATGAATGATGTGTATGAAAGTTTTAAAGAACAGGTTCGGGCACAAGCTGATATTGTTAAAGTCGTTTCAGAGTATGTTGCACTGAAAAAGAAAGGCGGCCGTTATTGGGGATGCTGCCCTTTTCATGGCGAGAAGACGCCGTCTTTTACGGTTACACCAGGCAAAAATCTCTTTCATTGTTTTGGTTGCCACGTTGGTGGTGATGTTTTCAATTTTGTCATGAAAATTGAAAATGTAAGTTTTCCGGAAGCCATTAAAATTCTGGCCAATAAATATGGCATACCAATACCTGAAAAACAAAAGACAGAGCAAGAGATATTGCGGGAGAAGAACTCCAAACAAATTTTTGACGCTAATGCTCTGGCTGTAAAGTTTTTTCAGGCTTGTCTTTTAAAAACTGAATATGGCAAGAACGCTCTTGAGTATTTATCGAAGCGCGGAATTGATGCGGATATCATTGAAAGATTTTCTTTAGGACTGGCAGCACCGGGTTATCACACACTTTGCAATGCTTTGGAAAGAAGAGGCGTTAGTGCCGAGCTACTTGCTAAAGCCGGTTTAGCGGTAAAGCGTGATGATGGAAGTGTTTATGACCGTTTCAGGGAGCGCATAATGATTCCCATTAAAGATGCCAGAGGAAGAGTGGTTGGTTTTACCGGCAGAGTTGTCGGCAAGGGTGAACCTAAATATTTGAATACTGGTGAAACGGAGCTTTTTACCAAACGTTCAATTCTCTTTGGCATGGATGTTGCCTTTAAACCTGCTAAGGAGCGAAAGCAAATTATTGTCGTCGAAGGCCATATGGATGCAATAAGCCTGCATGCAGCCGGCATTGACTGGACTGTGGCGTCCATGGGAACAGCTTTTACTGAACAGCATGCCAATTTAATTGCGCGTGTTGTTCCTGAAGTAGTTTTTTCTTTTGATAGTGATGAAGCTGGGTTGAAGGCGGCTATGGACGCAATTCCTATTGCTTTAAAAGCGGGACTCGAAGTTAAAGTTCTCGTAGTTCCGAAGGGTAAAGATCCTGATGAATTTATCAGAAATGAAGGCACCGATGCGTTTAAGAACCTGATAGCGCAAGCTGCTTCCGGTATGGATTTCCAGATTGAAAGAACTTTGGAAAAGAATAATTTTTCAACTCTTGAAGGAAAAGTAAAGACTGTGTCGAATATACTACCGTTCCTATTAGAATGCAAAAGTGATATCGAGGTAGTCAGAAGAATTCGTAATTTGGCTCAGAAGCTTACAATTGATGAAAATCTGATTGTTGATGAGTTCAAAAAGATAAGACGTGGTAATGGCATTGCTGTTTCTGATGCTTTGATGAGAAGAAAAAAAGAAGAGAACAAAGTGAATCCTGTTGAGCAGGCTGAGAGACACTTGTTGTTTGCGCTTATAAACGGTGGTGGTAATGTTACGTCGGATTTTCTTGCTGAAATTGATGATATTAGTTTTTGCGACGTTAGACGAACAGAAATTTATCAAAAGTTCATAGAATTATCAGCGAGGAAGAGCCCCAATATTGTGGCCGATCTTTTCGCGGAATTGTCTGAAGTCTGCGCGTCCGAGCTGGAAGTGATTTTACAATTAGACTTGTCGGTAAACGCAGCCAGCCAAATCTTAAATGATTGTATCAGACAACTGAAAATATCTGGATTAGAGAAGCAGTACGAATACCATTGCCGTCTGGCGTCAGAATATGAACGTGCAGGTGATGAAAAATTTTTGCAGGAATTAGCAGAAAGTCAGCGAATAAAGAATGAGATTAAAAAAATGTTTTAATGATATTAATGTAAAATTAATAGTAACGGAAAGGAGGGAACGCAATGGCAAATGAAAAGATTTCAACAGAGCAGGTAGAAGAACTTTTACATAAGGGGAAGAGCCATGGCGGCGTTCTCACCTATCGCGAAATTATGGATTCCATGCAGAGTGCAGAAGAGATGAGCACTGATGAGATGGAAGACATGTATGATTTGATTGCACGGAAGGGTATTGAGGTAATTGATGATACGGCTGTCCCGCCTGCAGGCGAGGATGTTGATGAAGAACCTATAGCTGAGCATGAGCTTGTCAACTTGACTGTACCTGAAGGTGTGAGCATTGATGACCCGGTTCGCATGTATCTTAAAGAAATCGGTCGCGTCCCTCTTCTGGTAGGTGAAGACGAAATTAAGTTGGCTAAGCGTATGGATAAGGGCAATCAAGCCCAGAAAATTTTAGCCAATGAAGTTACAGAACATGTTTTGTTAGTTTTACCTGACGAGACTGATGTTAAGGCTATGCTTCTGCGTGCAAAAGAGTTGCTGCAGAAAGAAATTAATTGGTATGAAGAACGTTCAGTCAACAAAGTTTTTTCCAAGTTAACAGCCCTCCATAATACCGGTAAAGGTATTAAGAATTCTGATTTTCAAGAGATGTGCGAAGAATTCACAAAAGATGAAATAAGCAGAATTCAACGACTGATAGTAGATGGCCAGATAAAGTTTACAGCTAACAAAAAGAAAGCTGTGATTAAAAAGCAGACCTCTGATACCGAAGCAAGTTACCTTCTGGAAATCAAAGAATTGCTGGAAACAGTAAAGAAACAGCTTGCAACAGTCAAAGATGCTGAAGTTTTTCTTGAATGGGATAATTGCAATGAATTATTTAAGAAAACTTTACAAGATATTGTTGATTTGGGCGAAGATGCCAAACGTTGTTTGTCTGAAGCTAATTTGCGCTTGGTTGTCAGTATCGCCAAAAGGTATGTCGGCCGTGGTATGCTGTTCCTGGATTTGATTCAGGAAGGTAATCTCGGTTTGATTAAGGCTGTAGAAAAATTTGACTATAATAAAGGTTTCAAATTCAGCACATATGCAACATGGTGGATAAGACAGGCAATTACGCGTGCTATTGCTGACCAGGCAAGGACAATAAGAATTCCTGTGCATATGGTGGAAACGATTAATAAGTTAGTACGTGTTTCACGCCAACTCCTGCAAGAGCTCGGCAGAGAGCCGCTGCCTGAGGAGATAGCCAAAGAAATGGATACTAATGTGGAAAGAGTAAGAGAAATCATGAAAATTGCTCAAGAACCGGTTTCTTTGGAAACACCTATAGGTGAAGAAGAAGATTCACACTTGGGCGATTTTATAGAAGACCATGATGCACCGGCACCTGCTGATGCAGCCTCGTTTACTTTGCTGCGTGAGCAGTTGGGTGAAGTCTTGGAAACGCTTACTTTGCGTGAAAAGAAAGTCCTTGAACTACGTTTTGGTCTTGAGGACGGAAGATCTCGAACATTGGAAGAAGTTGGTCAGCATTTTGGGGTTACGCGTGAACGTATTCGCCAGATAGAAGCCAAGGCTCTTCGAAAATTAAGGCACCCCAGCCGCAGCAAGCGCTTGAAAGATTTTTTGGAATGACAGATGTAGCTTGACATTGCGCTTATTTTATTATAAAATGTCTTCGTTGGCTATTTCGGGTTTGCCCGTGAAAGGCTAATCGGGCCTATAGCTCAGCGGTAGAGCCACCGGCTCATAACCGGTTGGTCCCTGGTTCGATCCCAGGTGGGCCCACCAAGTTTAACAGAGAAAAGCGAAGCCTTATGGCTTCGCTTTTTGTATATGGAGGAAGAAATGAGTTTCGGATCACGTTTGGAAGCTATAGCTAAATGGGTACCTGCTGGCAAAAGCATAGTTGATGTTGGTACAGACCATGCATATTTACCAACTTTACTGGTTAGGCAAGGAAAAACGAATTTTGCCATAGCCGGTGATATTGCCGCTGGACCTTGTCAGGCAGCTCAAAATACGATAGATACTTTTGAGATGAAAGAATTTATCACTGTAAGACAAGGTGATGGCCTTAAGATTGTCGCTCCCGGTGAAGTCGATGTAATAATAATTGCAGGTATGGGTGCGGGCAGCATGATTGAGATATTAGAAAATTCTTTGCCAACCGCTGAAGCGGCCGAAAGAATAATTTTGCAGCCGATGAACGGAGCATCTTCGTTAAGAATATGGGCTGTAAGGCATGGGTGGAAGATTGTTGCGGAAGATTTAGTAGAAGACGCTGGTATAATTTATGAAATAATAATTTTGGAACGCGGCAGCGAAAAGGAATATCCTGAGGTATTTTATGAAATAGGGCCACGCCTTTTAGAAGCAGGCAACGTGCTTTTAGCAAGGCATATACAAAGGCTGATAGATCATTATGAAAAACTGCTTTCTTCCATGAGAAAGAGTGAACAAGCTAAAGTCAGTGAAAAGTACAGGCTTTTTAGTAAGTTGAAGAAGGACCTGGAGGCGATTGCTCATGGTGACAAAGGTTAGTGATATTTGTGAAATAATGGAAAAGCTGGCGCCAATAAAATTGGCAGAGGAATGGGACAATGTAGGCCTTATGCTGGGTAGTACTGATTGGCCGGCTGAAAAAGTAATGCTTGCGCTTGATTTGACAGAAGAAGTTGCTGATCAGGCCTATTCACAAAAAGCCGATATGATTATTACTCACCACCCATTTTTTTTCTCACCGTTGAAAAATCTCGTTTACAACGAAGGCAAAAATGCCTTGCTATATGATTTAATAAGAAACAAAATTGCTGTTTATTCAGCTCATACTAATCTGGATAGTGCTAGAGGCGGGGTCAACGACGTATTAGCAGATGTTCTGGGTTTAAGGCAAATAGAAGTTCTTAAACCTGTCTTTTGTGATAAATATTATAAACTTGTAGTTTTTGTGCCTCATACTCATCTTGATGAAGTGCTTTCTGCTCTAAGTAGAGCTGGTGTAGGACGTATTGGCAATTATGCTGATTGTGCTTACATTATGGAGGGCGAGGGACAGTTTCGTCCGCTGCCAGGCAGCAATCCTTTTCTTGGTCAGCAGGGGATTTTGGAAAGAACCAAGGAGAAGCGTATAGAAATCCTTTTAAAGAAAAGCGAATTAAAGAAGGCAATAGAGGCTGTCCTGGAGGCGCATCCTTATGAAGAGCCTGCCTATGACATTTTGGTAACGGTGAATGCAAGAGCTGAATTTGGACTTGGTCGTATTGGCTTTTTGGAGAGACCCCTTTCTTTGGGCAAATTTGCCAATAATGTGAAAAACGCCTTAGCAATTGACCACGTTATTGTTGCTGATGCTGGCAAACCTGTTTGTAAAGTAGCTGTCTGTGGCGGCAGCGGAACAGATTTTATTGCCGAAGCGGTGAAGGCAGGTGCTGATACGTTTGTTACCGGAGACGTCAAATATCATGTTGCGCAGGAAGCATTAAATGCTGGACTAAATTTGATCGACGCCGGGCATCAGACATCGGAAATGCCTGTTTTAAAAAAGCTGCAGAAAGAGCTGGAAGATTGGGCTGCTGGCAATAATCGCACTATTATAGTATCGCGCGCGGTGGAAAGCAAAGTGTTGCAGTACTTGTAGTAAAAATCTTACAAGCCTATTTAATATGCTATAATGAAGAAAAATACAGATGACACAAGGGAAGGCAAAGATATGATTAACGAATTTAAAACAGGCTTGAAGATAGACCAGATAGTTTTGCTACGTTTGCAAAAAGTTGGCAATTCATCAAATGGAGGTGTTTTTGCCAGAGGGCTGATAGAAGATAACAGCGGGTGCATACCTTTTATTTGTTTTGAAGCGGGAATAGTTGAAAAACTAAGGGCATTTGATGCGCCAAAAGCAGTAAGAGTAGCTGGTAATGTTGATATCAATAAATTCGCTGGTGATATGTCATTGCAGCTGATAATCCAGAAACTGTCGGAAGTCAAAGCAGGCGAGGACATAAGCCATTTGCTGCCCCAGGGAAATTTTGACAAGGCCGAGTATGAAGAAAGATTTAAACAACAGATAAGCAGTATAAATGACAAAGGTCTGAGGGCACTTGTTGAAGAAGTATTCTCAGGTAATGTCTATCAGCAGTTTTTAATCAATCCTGCTGGTATGAGGCTGCACCATGCCTACGTAGGCGGTTTACTGCATCATTCTGTTTGTGTCGCAGATTTGGCGTGCGCTTTGGCAGATAAAATAGGCGGTATGGATAAAGACCTTGTGCTGGCAGGAGCTTTGTTGCATGACGTTGGCAAGCTGAAAGAAATATCGCCCGATATGGGGTTCCCATACACGACAGGCGGGCGGCTTTTAGGACATATTACGATAACTGTCATGATGGTGAGCGACGCCGCGGCAAAACTGGAAAGCGTTGATGACAAAAAGCTTCAGCAATTGCTGCATATCATTCTTTCCCATCATGGAGAGCAAGAAAAAGGTTCTCCTGTCGCCTGTGCGACTAAGGAAGGCTTTGTTGTTCATTATGCAGATGAAATTGATGCTATTATGAACCAGTTTGACAGCGATGCTGGTGAAGGTACGTGGGAGTTCAATAAAATGTTACAAAGGTATTTATACTTATAGACTTGACGTGAGGCGCTAGTTGTGATAAATTTGTTTGGGTATGAGTGTGAAAGATAATCGCGGCTATCCTGTTGGGTAGACGAGGAAAGTCCGAGCTCCATAGGGCAGAATGCCGGTTAACGTCCGGCGAGGGTGACCTCAGGGAAAGTGCCACAGAAATGTGAACCGCCGGCTTTAAGCCGGTAAGGGTGGAACGGTGCGGTAAGAGCGCACCAGCAGTCGAGTAATCGGTTGGCTAGGTAAACCCCATTCGGAGCAAGACCAAATAGGGAAGGGATGAAGCTGCCCGCTGATCCTTCCGGGTTGCGTCGCTTGAGCTTCCAGGTAACTGAAAGCCTAGATAAATGATTATCACCGCTTTGCGGAACAGAACTCGGCTTAATGAGCACTCATATTCATAAAAAAACAAAGTATAAAGTATCGTTAAAAGGTCCTAATTGGCCTTTTAACGATACTTTTTTATTTCTTTCTAAATATTAAAAAAATATTTTCGAATACAGCAAATATAAGAAGGAATAACTTGTTTTTTCGCGAAATAAAGATTATAATGGTGGAAAGTGGTGAAAAGTGGTGAAAGGGTGGCGACCGGGATGTTGATGGGTGAATTCCAACACAATATCGATACCAAAGGCCGTTTGTTTATGCCGGTCAAGCTCCGTGAAGCACTTGGAGACCATTTTGTTATTACCAGAGGACTTGATGGCTGTTTGTTTGTCTATGATGAGCAAGAGTGGAATGTTCTGGTAAATAAATTGAAACAGATGACTTTGATGAAGAAAGAAGCACGTGATATTGCGCGTTATTTCTTCTCAGGGGCGACAGAAGCCGAATGCGACAAGCAAGGACGCATCTTGGTTCCGCCATCGTTAAGAACGCACGCTGCTCTTGATAAAAACGTCGTAATAGTCGGTGTCGGCAATAGAGCAGAAATTTGGGATATAAATCGTTGGAACACATATAACGAAGAAGTTAATGAAGATGTTACGGAAATAGTTGAGCAGTTAGTTGATTTAGGCCTGTAGACTCTTAAGGACAGGTGGGAAGATAAATGGAATTTGTTCATAGGAGCGTATTGCTGCACGAAAGTATTGAATGGTTGATCGGCAATCATGATGGTATATATGTTGATTGCACCATGGGCGGAGCAGGTCATACCAAGGCTTTTGCTAAAGAACTTACGAGTGCAGGTACAATAATAGGCATTGACCAGGATGATGCAGCTATTGCAGCAGCAACTGAAAGGCTTACAGATTTAAAATGCAATGTACGGATTGCTAAATCGAATTTCAAAGACTTTGACAAAGTTCTTGATTCGTTAGGCATAGAAAAAATTGATGGCATTTTTTTTGACTTAGGTGTTTCTTCATATCAGTTGGATACCCCGGAACGAGGATTTTCCTATATGAATGAAGGACCGCTCGATATGCGGATGAATAGGGAAAGCAACTTAGATGCTTATTATGTGGTAAATAATTATAGTGAAGAACAACTTGCCGATATTATCCATAGATATGGTGAAGAACGTTGGAGCAAGCGAATAGCACAGTTTATAGTGAATGAAAGAAAAATTAAACCAATCGATACCACCGGTGAGTTGGTGACTGTCATAAAAAAAGCAATTCCCAAAGGGGCTAGACAAGATGGACCGCATCCGGCAAAACGTACTTTCCAGGCAATCAGGATTGAAGTTAATAACGAGTTAAATATTCTGGAGGAAGTAGTAAGGAAAGCCGTTGAAAGATTAAAAAGCGGTGGAAGGATCGGCGTTATAACCTTCCATTCTTTAGAGGACAGGATAATTAAGCAGACATTGGCAGAATTAGCCAAAGGCTGTACATGCCCGCCAAAGCTGCCGATTTGCGTATGTGGTAAGAAGCCTCAGGTAAAAAAGACCATTTCAATAAAGCCAACAGAGCAGGAAATTGATGAAAATCCAAGGTCAAGAAGTGCACGCCTTAGGGGAGCAATAAAAATCTAAGACTTGGGGGTAAAAACAATGCTGGCTAGAAAATATGACAATTATGCTTGGGAAGAGGATTTCCAGGAAACGCATAAAGTGCTTCGTAACAGGCCTTCAGAACAATCGTACAAGTTTTTACGTCATAAGGTAATGGTCTTAGTAGCTTGTTTATTGGCATTTTATCTGGTATCTGTTATAAGAAGTGAAGCTTATGTATCCACTAGCAATAATCTGGTATTACTTAAACAGCAGGAAAGCGCACTTATCTCACACAATGCAGAGCTGAAAATCGAAGTCGAAACCCTTAAAAGCCCAGCACGTATTACAGGAATTGCCCAGGCAAATCTTGGCATGCAAGTAGCACGCAATAATATTTATGTACAGGCGGATAGCAAGAAAAATCTATATGATGGTTATGCTTACGCAAAGTAAAATTATAGCCTTCTGTACACGTTTATGATATAATTATACAGCGATATGGAGAGGCAGCCTTTTGGCTGCTCTTTCAATTTTGGAGGGTAAGAAAATGCAAAAGAAGCTGTTGGATTTGTTAGTTGTATTACCGCAAGCTAAGGCCATGGGATCTTTGGATAAAGTTATTACCGATGTCACATCTGACTCTCGCAAAGTGCAAGAAGGCAGTTTATTTATATGTCTTAAAGGAGCTCATGTTGACGGACATAAATATATAGAACAAGCGTACAAGGATGGTGCTGCTTGCGTTCTTGTTGAAGACGAAATAAAAAACAGACCGGAAGGTCTCACAGTCATAAAGGTTAATGATACCCGCGATGCTATGAGTTATGTTGCACCGTGGTTTTTTGACTATCCTGGCAAAAAAATGCGTATGATTGGTGTTACTGGCACAAATGGCAAAACGACTACCACTAATATTATTCGTTTAATTCTGCGCAAGGCTGGTTTTAAAGTAGGCTTGATAGGTACAATTAATATCATGATTGAAGACGAAATAGAGGTATCTCACAATACAACGCCAGATGTCGTTGATCTGGAACGCAGTTTATATAAGATGCAGCAGGCTGGTTGTGATTACGTAGTTATGGAAGTATCTTCACATGCACTTGCTCTTAACCGAGTAGCTGGCTGCGAATATGATGTTGCAGTATTGACTAATATAACCCAGGACCATCTTGATTTTCACCAGACGTTTGAAAATTACAGGAAGGCAAAGGCAATCCTTTTTGAATCGTTACATACAGGCAATAAGCCTGATAAATGTGCAATTTTCAACATGGATGATCCCAGTTCGAAAATAATAATAAAGTCAACAAAATCTCCAATCATGACATATGGCAAGGCTGAGACAAATGATGTCTATCCTCTCTTCTGGAAAATAGAGGCAAAACACATGCAGCTGGATTTACAAACACCAGCAGGTGAATTGCATCTTTTGCTTCATATTACCGGTGAGTTCAATGTTTATAACGTTATGGCAGCAGTATCTGCCATGATTGCTGAAAAGATTAACCTAAAGGTCATTGAGGACACTTTAAATGGTTTTGCCGGCGTACCGGGACGTTTTCAACTTGTGGAAGCCGGACAGCCTTATACTGTAATTGTAGATTATGCTCATACACCTGATGGTTTGGAAAATGTTCTGAAAACTGCCCGTTGCATAACTAAAGGCAAGCTTTGGGTTGTCTTTGGCTGCGGCGGCGACAGAGACAGCAAGAAACGGCCAATTATGGCAAACATAGCTTTGGCATTGGCTGACAACATAGTTGTTACTTCAGATAACCCGAGGTCGGAGGATCCGGAACTTATCATTGCTGATATAGAAAAAGGTTTGGTTGGTGCAACACCAGATAAAGAGATATATAAGGTTACTGACCGCAGAGAGGCAATCAATTTGGTCTTGACGAAGGCTGAGCCTAATGATGTGATACTGATTGCTGGCAAAGGCCATGAAAATTACCAGATACTAAAAAATGAAACCATTCATTTTGATGATTGTGAAGTAGTTCGTGATTTTTGGGAGAATAGGGTGCAGAAATGATTTCGCTTAGTAAAGTAATTGAGGCAACAAAAGGAATAGTTACCGGCGGCGAAAAAAAATTATTATTTACAGGCGTTACGACCGATTCGCGTTCTGTTAGCCAAGGAGATCTTTTCATTGCACTTGCCGGTGAGAATTTCGACGGACATGATTATTGCAAAACTGCTTTGAATAAAGGCGCAGCTGCAGTCTTAGTACAAAGGGTAATACATGAGCTGCCGACAGATGCTGTTGTCATTTCAGTTCCCGACACTCTGAAAGCTTACCAGCAGATTGCGCATGCCTACCGCATGGAACAAAAAAATATAAAGGTTATTGCCATTACTGGTTCAAATGGAAAAACCTCGACTAAAGATCTTATAGCGGCTTGCTTGGCAAAAAAATACAAAGTAGTTAAGACACAGGCTAATTTTAATAATGAAATCGGTTTGCCTAAAACATTGCTGACAATTAAGCCAGACACTGAAGTTGTGGTAGTTGAAATGGGCATGAGAGGGTTTGGACAAATTCGCGCTCTTAAAGCATTAGCTGAACCTGATGCTGTGGTAATTACTAATGTCGGCGAAACCCATATGGAATTATTAGGCAGTATGGAAAACATTGCCAAGGCCAAAAGTGAAATTTTGGAAAATATGAATGAACAGCAATTCGCTGTTCTTAATAACGACGATATTTATGTCAGCAAGATGGCAACTTCTGCTGAGAAGCTTACTTATGGTATTATCAATGATTCCTCTGTTTGGGCTAGCAATTTAATAACAAGTGGCAATGGTACTACATTTACCTATAAAAGTAAAATTACAGGCAATGAAAATTTCATAAAAATGCCTTTAATCGGCAGACACAATGTCATGAATGCGTTGGCAGCAATAACTGTTGCTGAAAAAATGGGTGTCTCAGACAAGGATATTGAGGATGCATTTGCTGAAGTAAGATTGACGGAGAAACGACAAGAAATCCTATACTTCGGCGATATTACAGTGATTAATGATGCTTATAATGCCAGCCCTGCTTCTATGGAGGCAGCAATGAAAACTTTGGCTGAAGTAAAAAAATCTGCCGGCAAAGGCAGGAGCATCGCCGTCTTGGCAGATATGCTGGAGCTTGGCGAATCATCCAAGGATGCTCATCGCAGAGTTGGTGACTATATTGTTCGTGAAAAGATTGATTTTGTAATTGCTTATGGCAAAGAGTCCCGGGCGATTATCGACCAGGCAGCCAAGGCTGGCATAAGTGCTGTTTATTGTGCTGATAAAGAAACAGCTGCTGTTGAACTGAAAAATCATATGCAAAACAATGATATAATTCTTTTCAAGGGTTCCCATTCTATGCAGGTTGATAAAATTATTGAAATGGTTTTTCAGAATAAATAACCAGGAGATTGATAAACAATGGATTTTAATTTATGGGGCGCGCTAGTGACGGCTTTTGTTGTTTGCGCTGTAAGTGGTCCTTTTCTGATTCCGGCTTTAACTAAGCTGAAATTCGGGCAAAGCATTCGTGAATGCGGTCCGAAAGAACATATGAAAAAGAGCGGTACGCCAACTATGGGCGGCTTAATGATGCTGCTGGCAATAGTAGTGGCAACAATGTTCTGGAGCAAGCTTACACCAGAAATTCTGATTGCTCTTGTGCTGACACTTGGACATGGTGTAATTGGTTTTATTGATGATTTTATTAAGGTTGTTTTAAAGAGGAACTTGGGTCTTACAGCAAGACAGAAATTGCTGATGCAGTTTTTCCTGGCTGGCTTATATCTTTTTTATCTGGAGACTACACCGGGACATGATTTTTCTGTCTGGATTCCTGGGACTGCACACACAGTTGATTTGGGCATCGCTTATTATCTGTTTGCCTTCTTGCTATTGGTTGGAACAACAAATGCTGTAAATCTTACGGATGGTCTCGATGGTTTGGCAAGCAGCGTAACAGTTCCGGTAGCTTTGGCTTTCTCCTATGTGGCTATAGCTCTTGGCAATAAGGAACTTGGAATTTTTGGCATGGCTTTGGCTGGTTCGTGCCTTGGATTTTTGCTTTTTAACAGACATCCGGCAAAAGTATTTATGGGTGATACCGGTTCCTTAGCATTGGGCGGAGGTATTGCGGCTATTGCCTTGCTTACAAAGACGGAACTTCTTTTGGTTATTATCGGCGGCGTTTATGTTATCGAAGCTCTTTCCGTAATTATCCAGGTTACTTATTTCAAAAAAACCGGCGGCAAAAGGATTTTTCGTATGAGCCCGCTCCATCATCATTTTGAACTTGGCGGGTGGAAAGAAACAAAGGTTGTCCATGTTTTTGCTTTCGTAAGTCTATGCTTATCTGTGTTGGGTATAGTGTTATTGCTGTTAGGAAATGCAGGAGGAAGGGGACTTTAAGATGCCACAGGAGAAATACGTTTTTGTTTATGGCGCAGGAATCAGCGGTTGCGGAGTAGCGGAAGTTTTGACAAAAAACGGTCAGAGAGTCTTGCTTTATAATGACTCTGAGAAGGCGCTGCCGCAAGAATTTCTTGATGTGCTATACAGTGGAAACGGACAATATATTTGTGGTAAGAAAGCAGAAGATTATCTGCAACAAACGGAATTATTTGTTGTGTCGCCAGGTATTTCTATGCGTAGCACTTTAGTTCAAGAGGCTATTGCTGCTGGTATAGAAGTAATTGGCGAAGTTGAGGTTGCGGCGCGTTTATATAAAGGGAAACTTATTGCAATTACTGGTACCAATGGTAAAACTACAACAACGACTTTAGTCGGTGAAATGATTAAAACTTTGCCGGTAAAAACAGCTGTGGGTGGAAACATCGGACAAGCGCTTTCTGTGGAAATGCAAGGCTTAGGCAAGGATGACTGGCTGGTTGCTGAACTATCAAGCTTTCAGCTGGAAGGAGTTACTTCTTTAAAACCTAATATCGCCGCTATTCTTAATGTAACACCGGATCACCTTGATAGGCACGGCACAATGGAAGACTATGCAAAAGCAAAAGCTAATATTTTTGCCCGGCAAACTGCCGAAGATTATCTAATATTGAACATTGATGATAAAATAGTAGCAGATTTTGCCAAAACAGCTAAATCAACAGTTTGTTACATTAGCCGCAAAAAACAATTGGAACAGGGAGTATTTTTGGCCGATGGTAACTTTGTACTTGCCTGGAATGGTGAACGCAAAATAATTTGCCCTGTCAAAGAAATGAAAATTTTTGGCGCGCATAATGAAGAAAATGCCTTGGTAGCTATAGCCTGTGCCTTTTTCGCAGGTGTTGATGAAGAGAAAATAAGAGCCGTGCTAACAAGTTTTGAAGGCGTTGAGCATCGTCTTGAATATGTTACTACTATAGATGGAGTTGCTTACTATAATGACTCCAAAGCAACAAACCCGGATTCTACAATCAAGGCCTTGGAGTCATTTGAAGGTCATATTATACTTTTAGCTGGCGGACGCGATAAAAAAACTGATTTGAAAGACATGATGTCCCTTATTAAAGCTAAAACAGATGACTTAATCCTTATGGGCGAAGCTAAGAAAAGATTTTTACAAGCAGCAGAAACTGCTGGAGTTCAAAATATTCATGTTGTCGATACTTTTGATGACGCCGTAATGCTGGCACATAGTTTAGCAAGGGCACCGCAGGTGGTATTACTTTCACCAGCCTGTTCTTCCTTCGATATGTTTGAAAACTTTCCTCATAGAGGCCGATACTTTAAAGAGCTAGTCAGAAAATTAGAAAAGTGACTGGTTAGGAGGATTTTGTGAGAATTATAGTTTCAGGCGGTGGTACTGGTGGACATATTTATCCTGCAGTCACTATTGCAAATCAAATTAAAGAAATGCAGCCAGATGCTGAGATTATTTTCGTCGGCACCAGAGAAGGCCTTGAAAGTGAAATAGTTCCCCGTTATGGCTACCCAATAGAGTTTATTGAAGTTGCCGGCTTTCAACGGAAGTTGAGCCTTGATACTGTTAAATCTGCTCTCAAACTATTGGCGGGGCTTATTGATGCACTAAAGCTGATAAGAAGAATTAAGCCGGATTTAGTCGTGGGAACCGGCGGCTATGTTTGTGGGCCTGTTTTGTTTTTGGCAGCTTTGCAGGGAATACCTACTTGTATTCAGGAACAGAATGCTATGCCTGGTGTTACCAATAAAATTTTGGCACATTTTGTAAAAAAAGTTTTCTTGGGGTATCAGGAAGCAGAAAAGTATTTAGGCGGTAGTTCTGAGAAGTTATTTACCGGTAATCCAATTCGTAAAGAAATTCTTGAAGTTTCACGTGCTGCTGCTATCGAAAAATTGAAGCTTGATCCGACCAAGAAAACTATTCTTGTTTCCGGAGGCAGCCGGGGTGCTAGAAGCATTAATGATGCGATGGTTGCAGTAGAAGCATCTTTGGCTGGGCGCAGTGATGTACAGGTTATACATATTACTGGTGAAACAGGATATGAAAAATTTATCGGGCAGGTTGAAAAAAATGTATTAATGTCTGATAATATTAAAGTGTTTCGTTATATGCATGATATGCCATTGGCATTAGCAGCTACTGATTTAGCTGTTTTTCGTTCAGGGGCTATCGGTTTGGCAGAACTAATGGCAAAGGGAATACCTTCTATTCTTGTGCCTTATCCCTATGCAACGGCCAACCATCAGGAACATAATGCCCGTGCGGTTGAAGGCGCAGGAGCAGCAGTCGTTATTCTTGACAAGGAATTAACGGGTGAAATTTTACTTAAAAAAATAGAAAGTTTGCTGGCTGATGAAAGCAGACTTCAGAAAATGAAGGATGCAGCGAAAACTTTAGGCAGGCCAGAAGCAGCAGAAGATATCGCACGTAAGTTGCTAGACTTACTTAAAAAGTAGGTACGAGGAGGTTTCATTGTGTTAGACGGCATAAAAAAAATACACTTCATCGGCATTGGTGGAGTAGGTATGAGTGCAATTGCCTATGTTTTACTTAAACGTGGTTTCGTTGTATCTGGGTCAGATGCGGCAAAAAGTCATATAGCTACTAAACTTTCGAAGGAAGGCGCTATGGTTTATATAGGTCATGCTGCCTGCCAGATTGAAGGCGTAGATGCTGTTGTTGTTTCAACCGCAATTCGTGAGGATAATCCAGAGCTTGAAGAAGCAAGAAGAAGAAAAATTACGGTTTTACATCGCTCAGATGTTTTGGCCGCTCTTATTAACAGTGGCAAAGGCGTCGCTGTGGCTGGTGCTCATGGTAAAACAACAACCAGTTCAATGCTTGCTTGTATTTGCACAGAAAGCGGTATTGACCCGACTGCTATTATTGGCGGCGTTGTTTCAAGCCTTGGCGGCAATGCTGTCAATGGCAAAGGAGATGTATTGGTAGCCGAAGCTGATGAAAGTGACGGTTCTTTTCTTAAATTCCATCCACATATAGCAGTGGTAACCAATATTGAAAATGATCATTTAGACCATTATGGCAATGAAGAAAATATATATAAAGCATTTTGCCAATTTATCGGTAATGTAGTTGAAGGCGGCAAAGCTATACTTTGTTTTGACAATGCAAAAATCAGACGTATGGCAAAGGATACAAAAGCTGCTGTAATATCCTATGCAATTGATTGTGCTGACGCTGATTATCAGGCAAAAAACATTGTATTTGAAAAAAGTTGTACTGTTTACGATCTCTATTATCATGGAAACAAACTTGGACAAGTTGAATTAATCGTACCAGGACGTCACAATGTCCTTAATTCTTTAGGTGCTTTGGCGGCAGCGTTCGAATTGGGTATCTCCTTTGATAAAGCTGTTGCCTCCATGAAACTTTTCAGCGGCGCAAAACGCCGATTTGAAACAAAG
>JAAYVM010000053.1 GCA_012517145.1 Acholeplasmataceae bacterium | reverse complement strand
TTCGTCATTTTGATACTGGTTCTATTAATTAAGCCGTCTGGTTTCTTCGGGCGCAATCTGCAAGGAAAGGTATAGGTGATGCCTTGTGAATGATATTTTTAAAAACAAGTATCTTTTAGGCGCGTTATTTGCTGGGTTGCTTTTACTCCCATTCGTCGCCGGAGACTATCTTTTACGAGTAATCATTGTAGCAGGTATTTATGTTATTTTGACTCTAAGTTTAAATCTTGTTACTGGTTACACAGGGCAATTCTGCCTTGGCTGGGCTGCTTTTTATGGAATTGGCGCCTACACTTCGGCACTCCTTGCCATCAATCTCAAGCTAAGTTTCTGGATTGGCCTTCCTGTTGCCGGAATTATGGCAGCCTTGTTCGGCATAGCGCTTGGAATCCCAACCATGCGTCTCAAAGATATTTATCTGGCTATCACGACGCTTGGCTTCGGTGAAATTATCCGCCTCATTCTTTTAAATTGGTCTGACTTGACACGCGGTTCGATGGGACTTCCAGGCATACCAGCCCCATCTATTTTCGGAATCTCGCTGGATAACAACTATTTCTACTACTATTTTATGCTGCTCTTGGTTCTTATAGTAATCCTTGCTATGGAACGTATCATTGACTCCCGCCTTGGTCGTGCTTTGAGCGCCATCCGTGAAGATGAATTGGCCGCAAAAAGTATGGGCATCAACACTACTCGTTACAAAATCACTGCTTTTGCCGTCGGCGCTTTTTTCGCAGGTATTGCCGGCAGTTTTCATGCTCACTATTCTTCATTTATAGATCCGCAAAGCTTTTCCTTCAGTGAATCAACAATTATTCTGGCAATGGTTGTTCTAGGTGGCATGGCTAGCATTAAAGGATCTGTCATGGGTGCGATTATTCTGACGCTCTTGCCTGAAGCCTTAAGGGACTTTTCGGAATACCGGATGATTGTTTTCGGTCTAATCATGATGGGAGTTATGTTGATTCGCCCTCAAGGCATTTGGGGCCAAACCAAACCTTGCAATACAAGCATTAGAAAAATAATGTTCAAGGCTAAAGGAGGTGCAATAAAAGATGCTGTTGGAAGTTAAAGGAATAACTAAAAAATTTGGTGGTTTGACTGCTGTTGACAATTTTTCAGTAGAAATAGAAAAAGGGACAATTACTGGTTTAATAGGACCAAACGGCGCTGGCAAAACAACTGTTTTCAACCTGCTAACAGGCATCTACCCTGTCACTTCCGGCTCTATAGTTCTTGACGAGCAAGATATAACGAATAATCCATCTCATGTTATTACCCAAAAAGGCTTGACCAGAACTTTTCAAAACATTAAGCTCTTTAATAATATGACCGTCTTTGATAACGTACGCATAGGTCATCATTGCCGTGGCAGCAGTAATCTTTTAGGCGCTTTGTTTCGCCCTCCTTCAACTAGACGCGAAGAAGAAGAAATGTCAGAACGCACTATGTCACTTTTGGCAGATGTCGGCCTTGCTGATCGCAAGGATGAATTAGCCAGTAATTTGAGTTACGGTATGCAGCGCAAATTAGAAATTGCACGTGCTTTGGCAAGCGAGCCGAAGATATTGCTTTTGGATGAGCCGGCTGCCGGTATGAACCCTCAGGAGACCAAAGAGCTTACACAATTTATCAGCAATTTAAAAGACAAAGGACTTACCATTTTGCTGATTGAGCATGACATGAAATTGGTTATGAATATCTGCAAAAAAGTAGTGGTCTTAGATCACGGTGCCAAAATTGCTGAAGGCGTGCCACAAGAAATACAGAACAACAGCGCAGTTATTGAAGCTTATTTAGGTAAGGGGGCGGCAAAATGCTCACAGTGAAAAACCTCAACACTCATTATGGAAACATTCATGCCCTGAAAGGAATTGACCTGGAAGTTGCTAAAGGAGAAATAGTAACTTTGATAGGCAGCAATGGTGCCGGTAAAACTACAACGCTTAAAACTATAATCGGTCTTCTGAAACCTTCTGAAGGTACGGTCTTGTTTAACGGCAAAGATATAACAGGTCTTAGTGCTGATAGAATGGCTGCCAACGGCTTGGTACTGGTCCCTGAAGGCCGCCAGGTTT
Source organism: Acholeplasmataceae bacterium (assembly GCA_012517145.1). Lineage (GTDB taxonomy): Bacteria > Bacillota > Negativicutes > Acidaminococcales > Acidaminococcaceae > RZYP01. Next base: position 5,766 of record JAAYVM010000053.1, on the reverse strand, counting down.
TTCCGTATATGAGCATTTGGGAAAATTTGGAAATGGGTGCTTACTCCAGAACGAGCAAGGCCGAAATCAAAAATAATTTTGAAAAAGTATACAGCTTGTTTCCTAAACTATTTGAACGCAAACAACAACAAGCTGGTACGTTAAGCGGCGGCGAGCAACAAATGCTTGCCATTGGCAGAGCTCTGATGGCCGAACCGCAAATGATTCTTTTGGATGAACCATCCTTGGGCCTTGCACCTATCATCGTCGATGGCATCTTTGATTTAATTGTTGAAATAAATAAACAAGGACTCACTGTTTTGCTAGTTGAACAAAATGCCAACATGGCTTTGGCAATCGCTAACCGAGGTTATGTAATGGAAACAGGCAAAATCGTTTTACAGGCTTCCGCCAAAGAACTTTTGGCAAGCGATGTAGTACGCAAATCCTATTTGGGCGAATAGCCTGCGTCAATAATCCTATATTAAAATATGAGGGCTCTTTTTTATCAGTGGAGACCGTCAAGAGGAGTGTATTCATTATATGAATAAAGAAACCATTTTTAGTAAAAAAGCCCCGGAAGCTATTGGACCCTACTCACAAGCTATCAAATGCGGTAATCTGCTTTTCATTTCAGGGCAATTACCAGTAGACAAAGAAACCGGTATAATGCCATTTGATATTAAACAACAAACAAAACAATCATTGGAGAACATTAAGCATATAATTGCTGCCGCCGGATATACTATGGAAGATATCGTAAAAACTACTGTTTTCGTTAAAGACCTTAGCCAATTTCAGTCTATTAACGATGTTTACAGCACTTATTTCCCGAATAATCCCCCTGCCCGAGCTTGCATTGAAGTTGCAGGTCTGCCAAAAGATGCAGGAGTTGAAATAGAAGCAATTGCCTGTGGTGATTGATTTACATGTTGGTATTAATGAAAGGAAGATCCATTATGAAAGATGAATCGAGTATCAATCCCCTTTGGCTGACTTTTATTAAAGCCGTCAAAAAGGAGGTAGTACCTGCACTTGGCTGTACTGAGCCTATTTCACTTGCCTTTGCTGCCGCAGTTGCAGCTTCAAGATTAGGAAAACCAGTTGAACGTATCGAAGCCAAAGTTTCCGGCAACTTGATGAAGAATGGCATGGGCGTTACTGTACCTGGTACTGGCACTACAGGGCTTGTTATTGCTGCGGCCGTTGGCGCTTTGGGTGGCAATCCTGATGCCAAACTTGAAGTACTTAAAAACCTGACACCCGAACAAGTAGAAGCAGCTAAAACCCTGATTACTGAAAACAAAGTTGAATTAAGCGTCGCTGAAGTTCCAAATGCTCTTTATGCAGAAGCCACTGTTTTTAACGGTGAAAATTCAGTAAAAGTTTGTATTGCAGATGAGCATATCAACATAATACGCGTAGAAAGAAATGGTAAAACCGTCTTTGAAAGCAACCAGACTGAAGCCAATGAACTTGATAGTTATTCACTCTCTGGCGTAAAAGCATTGGACGTTTATAAATTTGCCATGCAAGTTCCTCTTGCGGAAATTGCCTTTATTAAAGAAGCAGCGACAATGAATGATTCTTTATCAAAAGTTGGCATGAGCGGTGAGTATGGGTTGAAAATCGGAGCAACCATGAGCAGGAACATTAAGACAGGATTAATGGATGACAGCCTGTTAACTAAAATTTTGATGCGGACTGCAGCTGCCTCGGATGCACGTATGGGAGGTGCAACGCTTCCAGCCATGACTAATTCAGGTTCTGGCAACCAAGGAATTGCTGCAACAATGCCTGTTGTAGTCGTTGCTGAATATATAAAGGCAAATGACGAAGCACTCACACGTGCCTTAATCTTATCTCACATGATGGCAATCTATATTCATGACAAACTGCCCAAGCTTTCCGCCTTCTGTGCCGTTACTACCGCCTCCATGGGAGCTGCCGCCGGTATGGCTTTACTCCTTAAAGCGGATTTCAAAAGCGTCAGCATGGCTATTTCAAATATGATTGGTGATGTCGCCGGCATGATATGTGACGGAGCCTCCAACAGCTGTGCTATGAAAGTTTCTACTTCAGCCACAGCCGCGTTCAAAGCAGTATTAATGGCCATGGATGGCACAAGAGTGACGGGCAGCGAAGGTATCGTGGATGAAGATATTGATCAATCCATCACCAATTTGGGCTGTTTAGCCTCGCAAGGTATGGTACAAACTGATGGTCAGATTCTGGAAATTATGTTGAATAAGAAAAATACTCTGTACTGTAATGCGGACGAGGCAATATAAAAATAAACAATGATGCCTTTCATCATATAAAAAATACAAATAAAAAGGAGAAATTAAAATGATTGAAAACAAGGAAACTATCAAAGGTAATCAAATTGCTGATATTCTAAGAGGCGCTATGGGACATCGCGCAACCTGGACCGGTTTAACCTATATCAAAGCGAAAGAAGAAGGCAAAGCGGAAGAAGCAGAAAGAATCATTCGTGCAGCAATTGCTGAAACCGGCAAAATCCAAGGTGCGGATATTAAAGCGAAATGTGCCAATGCTGATGACGTAGCCAGCTTTACAGAAGCATTTTTAAATGAAAACCTCATCAACTCTTTCGAAATGGAATTCTTGACTAAAAACGCAGACAAACTAGAGATAGAATTTCATTACTGCCCGCTTTTAAAAGCTTGGCAGAATTTAGGATTCGACGATGCAACCTGCGAAAAACTATGCGACATGGCTATGGATGGTGACAGAAATATCGCTAAAGCAATGGGGTACGAATTCCATCTTGGAGATACTATTGCCAAAGGCTGTAAGACCTGCCAAATATCTTTCTTTAAGAAAGATAAATAAATTCTTGTCATTATTAAATGTCCTTATTTCAGTTTGCACAAAAAATAAAAACAGCAATCTCACAAGATTGCTGTTTTTATTTCTATTAACTGCTACACTTTATGTCCCCTATACGCCTTTTCCTTAGGCATATGCCTAGCTTCCACTTCAGCTTTCGCTTCCTTATGCTGCCAGATTTCTTCCAACGTTTCCACGTCTTTCTTTGCCTCCCCACTGCCTTCCTCGAAGCTTTCCGCTACTGTATCTGAGTTCAGATACTTTTCTAAAACTTCCTTGCTGTGCTTAGTCATGCCCTTCATCCCTCCTTAATTTGTCTTTCTATCTACTAAGCAAGGCAATAATTTTAATAATTCACCTATAAATATAGCGTATAGTACTTATTATTTTCCTGAATGCTTTAAATTAAGCTAGTCTAATGCAAAAGTCTGACTATTCTAATAATATTTCTTTTTAAATCATACCATAAAATTTGGTTAAATTAAATAGCTCCATCATTTCAGAATGTGTAGAATGTCTGAACTAAAAATATTGCGGCTTTCCCCGAGTAGTTTTTCGTGCTAAAATAATCTGTAAACATTATTAAGCAGGAGGAAATTATGGTAGAACATTTTTTTTATGAACCAAAACAATATACTTTTTATATTTGTGATGATGGCCACGGCGATTACAACCGCAGCTATGAACAATACGACCGAGAGATAGATTATGCCGACTATTCCACAGATCACAGAGACAACAATTATTTCAACATAGAAAAGAAAAAGAAGAAAAGTGAGAAAGCTGTTGTAGATAACGCCTGGAAAAGTTTCGATGATTAAAAAAACTCTGCAACCCTTGAAATAAGGTTTGCAGAGTTTTACATTTTAGCTCTTAATCTCTCATATGCTTGAACCAATAGATAGGAAGAACGATTATCCACGCCAGAAAAGTAGCTATTGCCCAGAATATTGCAGCATCGTTGCCTCGCGCTTTAGCATCCTTGTAGACCTGATAAGCAAAAAAAAGAGAAATTGCGAGACCTATGTACTGCATTAAAATCACCATATAAAGTCCCCCTGTTGATTCTATTAACGTCTTCATTATAGCAGTATAAATAAACTATGTCGATATTACAAAAAAGGAAGACCTATAAGGTCTTCCTTTTTTACAGAATTATTTAAGCGCTTCACGACAACGGCTGCACAATGTACTGTGCTCGCTATCTTCGCCTACAGTATCACTGTAAATCCAACAGCGCTCGCATTTTTGTCCTTCAGCTGCTTTAACAGTAACTTTCAGGTCTTCACGCCCTGTAGGTTCCGTGCCGCCTTCTAAAGTATCAACAAGCTCCACCTGAGAAACTATAAACAAGGTCGGCAATTCCTTTTCTACTTCTTTCAGAATGGTCAAAGCCTCACCTGTAGCATGTAGTTCTACTTTGGCATCAAGAGAATGCCCAATTGTTTTAGCACGGCGTGCGCCTTCAAGAACCTTGGTTACTTCACTGCGCAATTCAATAAAGTTCTCCCATTTGGTTTCTAAGCCTTCGTTCAGATATTCTTTTCTGACTTCTGGCCAAGGCATCATTTGCACACTTTCAGGCATATTAGCTGGTTTTTTCATGAATTGCCATACTTCTTCCATTGTAAAGCTCAGCACAGGCGATAACATAACAACCAGATCCATCATAATTTCATACATAGCAGTCTGTGCGCTGCGACGAGCTTTATCATCGGCTTTGGAAGCGTAAAGACGATCCTTAATAATGTCAAGATAGAAAGCACTCATCTCAACAGTGCAGAAATTATGAATAGCATGATAAAGAACATGGAAATCGTAGCTGTCATAAGCTTCTTTAACTTTTTGCTTTAAAAGCTGCATATGCATTAAAGCCCAACGGTCAAGTTCTTCCATTTCAGCGTAACTTACTTTATTGGCAGCATAATCAAAATCATTGGTGTTGCCAAGAATAAAGCGAATCGTATTACGAATTTTGCGGTAAACTTCAGAAAGTTGTTTCAGGATTTCTTTGGAAATGCGTATGTCCGCTTTATAATCCGAGGAAGCAGCCCACAAACGGACCACATCAGCACCATATTGGCTGATAACATCCTGAGGAGCAATTGTATTACCTACAGATTTAGACATCTTACGACCTTCACCATCAACAACATAACCATGAGTCAAAACAGATTTATATGGTGCATGTCCATTACATGCCACGGAAGTCAAGAGTGAAGATTGGAACCAGCCGCGATGCTGGTCACTGCCTTCCAGATACATATCAGCCGGCCAAGCCAGTTCCGGACGCACTTTGCAAACTGCTTCATGGGAAGAACCGCTGTCAAACCAGACATCCATTATATCTGTTTCTTTTTCGAAATGTTTGCCGCCGCATTTTGGGCAAGTTGTTCCAGCCGGCAGGATTTCTTCCGCAGAGTGAGCCCACCAGGCATCTGACCCCTCTTTGCCAAAAAGTTCAGAAACCGCATTGATCGTTTCGTCATTGATGATATATTCACCGCAATCCTTGCAGTAGAAAACAGGAATTGGTACGCCCCATACGCGTTGGCGTGAAATACACCAGTCATGGCGATCGGCGACCATATTGTGAATACGGGACTCACCCCAGGCAGGAATCCATTCAACTTCATTGGCAATAGCATTCAAAGCTGCCTCACGGAAACCGTCGACAGAAGCAAACCATTGTGCGGTAGCACGATAAATGATTGGCTCTTTACAGCGCCAGCAGTGAGCATATTGATGGCGAATGCTTTCTTTACCCAAAAGACGGTTATTGTGCGCCAAATGTTTAATAATCGGCACGTTAGCGTCAAAGACAAACATACCGGCAAATAATTCGCCTGCTTCAGCAGTCAGATGGCCTGATTTATCAACAGGTGATATGATAGGCAGTTTGTAGCGCATACCTGTTTCAAAGTCTTCCTGACC
>JAAYVM010000052.1 GCA_012517145.1 Acholeplasmataceae bacterium | reverse complement strand
TGTTGATGGAATGATAGATAAAATTCCTCTTGCACCTATTAGCGGCAACCACGAAGACTATACCTTGAATTGGAAAATGACAGAACCACATACCTATTTAAATCTTTTTACTTTGCCGACAAACGGAATTGAGGGCCTTAATGAGTATTTTTATTCATACGATTATGGTGACGTGCATTTTACTGTAATTGATACACAGAAGGATGAACTGGCGGAATTTAAGCCAGATTTATTTGCCAGAGAATTAGCTTGGGCAGAAAAAGATCTTGCTTCTACGAATAAACCTTGGAAAGTGGTTTTGATGCACAAACACATTTTTAATTTCAGAGTTGACGGCACTTTCAATGAAATTGGCGATACTTTCATGCCGCTTTTTGATAAATATAAGGTTGACGTCGTTTTTACAGGCCATATTCATTCTTACCGCAGAACAGTACCTTTATATGAGGGCGCAGCGACTGAAAAGGGAACTATTTATATTTCTACCGGTGCCGCAGGAGAGCGGTTAAGGCTAAACGGGCCGGCGCGAATTTCCCTGGAAGCTGCGACAAATCCACAGCCTTCCCTGCCGAATTATCTTGTTCTGGAAACTAATGCCGGTGAAATGAAAATCCAGGCATTTACACAAAAAGGTGAAGAGATAGATTCTGTATTATTAAAGAAGTAGTATTTAGTGTTGACAAAATATTAAAATGTATTGTAATATGTAAAAGTTAAAAGGGAGTAGTTGTATATACAAAGTCAACATACTGGCAAGATTGTTTGCCTGGCTTTGTAGCCTGTAAGGGTAACGAGACTTTTGGCGTGATTTGTTTTAATCAGATCATGCCGGAAGTCTTTTTTGTTTAGCAAAGAAAATGAGAGGATGGGGAGAATGTATTTGGACTTTATTGCTTTTTTATTTTCGGCAGGAGTTGTTGTTTTGGCGGAGATGGGGGACAAAACACAACTTTTAGCAATGGCCTTTGCCACAAAGTATAAGGCATCGAAAGTAATGCTGGGTGTCTTTATTGCAACAATATTTAATCATGCGCTTGCTGTTGCTGTCGGGAACTACATAACACGTTTTCAGTCAGCTGAAATATGGATACAGGGAATAGCCTCTTTGTCTTTTATATTTTTTGGCCTTTGGACGATACGCGGTGACAAACTGGAAGGAGAAGAAAATTGCATTTCTAAATACGGGGCAGTAGCAACGGTTGCTATAGCATTTTTTATTGCTGAGATGGGTGATAAAACCCAGCTCGCAACAATTGCTCTGGCTACAAAATTTCCTGAAAATCCTCTGTGGCTTCTTGTCGGCACAACAACCGGTATGATGATTGCTGACGGCATTGGTATTATAGTAGGCATCGTAATGTGCAAGAGAATTCCTGAAAGAACAATCAAATTGATTTCAGCAGCCGCTTTTATTTTCTTTGGTTTCATTGGTAGTTATCAAGTTGCCAGTGAAAAGCTACAATGGGAGACAAGTTTGATTGCACTAGGCTTTACGGCGCTTGCTTCTCTTACTGGCGCAATAGCTTTTTATTTAATGAGGGAAGAAGAGGAAGCTTCAGCATCGTTCTGCGAAGAAGAATAATAAGTCAATTCATGAAACACTCTTGCAATTTGCAGGAGTGTTTTTTATATTTATGTATAGCAATCAAACGATTAGTAATACAAAAATTTGAAGTGTACTGAAATATAAAACAAATCTGAAAGCCGTTTTTAAATGTTCATTTGAATATGATATAATAATTTTATAAGCTTATTTTGAGGAGGTTGTTGTTATGAACTATACCGAGTATAAGGAAACAATAATGACATCAAAGCCCGATGAGTGGATTGCACAGAGACGCCTGGGTACTTGGGTTTTTAAAAACGATCTTATGATAAGTATAGCCACAGAAAGAAAAAGCCTCATGGAAATGGATAAAAATGACTTTTTAGCACCCTACAGGGAAGAATGGGCTACCAAGTTTTCCGACCCGAGGGCTTATATGCAAAGATATGTGCTCAGATATGGCATAAATGCTGTTGATATTATTACGATGGTTGCACTCGACGGGGGTCGTGCCGTCGTTCCGCTTCCGAAGATTGGTACAATGTTTATAACTGCCTGGCAGGACAAAATTGGACAAATTATCAGCTATAGCCTGCGCGAATATTTCGAATACAGGGATAAAGCTGGTATAACAGTAAAATAAGACATCAAAGGGGATGTAATTTAATGGATAGGGGCATGTTCTCATCTGGATTAGCTGTGTTTTTTGCAACACTGGGGTCTGCTGTAGGTTTAGGAAATATTTGGAAGTTTCCGTACCTGACAGGACAATTTGGCGGTGGTGCCTTTCTTATGGTTTATTTGCTTTGTATCATATTTGTTGGTTTACCTGTGATGCTGAGTGAGTTTTATCTGGGAAGAAAATCACGTAAAGGCGCTGTAGGCGCTTTTGCGACATTGGCACCAGGAACTGGTGGCAAATTCATTGGCAAAATGGGAGTAGCCTCTTCTTATTTAATAATGTTTTTCTATAGCTGTGTTGCAGGCTGGGTCTATTATTATTTAATAAAAGCAATCAGCGGCGATTTCGCAGAAATTACCATGGAAAGTGCCAAGGCTCAATTCGGCTCCGTCGTAGTTGGACCGCTGACACCAATTTTTTGGCAGTTTATTGTGATGGCTGTAGTTTCAGCAATCCTGATTATGGGTATCAAAAATGGTATCGAACGCGTTACAAAAACATTAATGCCTGTATTATTTATTCTGATAATTATTTGTGACATAAGAGCACTGTCTTTACCGGGAGCAATGGACGGCGTCAGATTTCTTTTTGAGGTAGATTTCAGTAAACTTACTGGTGCCGCGATATTGACTGCTTTGGGACTGGCTTTTTTCAAACTTTCACTTGGCATTGGTACGATGATAACTTATGCAAGCTATTTTACTAAGGACAACAATCTTTTGGGAACTGCAGCAAAAGTTGCTTTGTCGGATACTCTTGTATCTTTACTTGCTGGACTTGCTATTTTCCCAACAGTATTTTCTTTTGGTTTAGAGCCGGGAGCTGGTCCAGGGTTGTTATTTATGACAATTCCTCTAGTGTTTTCGCAGATGCCTTTCGGTAATTTGCTGCTGATATCTTTTTTCTTCCTGACATCTATAGCGGCTACGACAGCTATGCTTTCACTTGTCGAAGTCCCTGTCGCTTATATGACGGAGGAGAAAGGAATGTCGAGGACCGTCGCTGTTCTTCTAAATGGCTTGATTATTTTCGGCATTGGAATTTTGGCCACTTTATCTGCAGACAAATCAAGCCTGCTTGGTGGTGTTACATTTATGGACAGAGGATTTTTTGATTGGTTTGATTATTTGTCCTCTAATATTTTGATGCCATTAGGCGGTTTGTTAATTGTCATATTTATGAGCTACGTCGTTGACAAAAAGAGTATTAAAGAAGAATTGACTAATAACGGCTCGCTTAATTTAAATGCATTCTTACCATTCTTCTTTATCGTCATACGCTATGTTACTCCTGCCTTGTTAATTATAATTTTCCTCAATGCAGTAGGTGTGATTAAATTATAATTTACAAACAATACAGATAAGATTATCAGAACACCTGATTTCAATAATCAGGTGTTCTTTATTTTTGGCATAAACAGGCAGTTTTGCATATAGTAACATTTGCAATTTACTCGCTATTGCAGTATAATCCCAATAATTAATTAAGCTGTGAAATTAAAAATACAGAGGAGAGAGACAATGTTACTGAAAAGACTAGAGGCACTTCCTGTCGGAAGCTTCCACTACCGACTGCTAATCCTTACGGGATTAGGATGGATGTTCGATGCTATGGATACGGGACTTATTTCTTTTGTATTACCTGTACTGGCAAAGGAGTGGAATCTTAGCACCAGCCAAATGGGTATGATAGGCAGCATTGGCTTACTTGGCATGGCTTTTGGTGCGGTTGTTGCTGGCACGATAGCTGATAAAATTGGCCGCAAAGGTGTTTTTTCCTTAACGCTTTTGTTATACAGCGTAGCTACAGGACTGTGTGCCTTGTCATGGAATTTCGAATCATTGCTGGTTTTTCGATTTTTTGTAGGCTTTGGCCTGGGCGGTGAGCTTCCTGTGGCAGCCACACTAGTTTCTGAGTATGCACCTTCTAAGGTAAGAGGCAGGTTTATCGTATTACTAGAAAGTTTTTGGGGACTAGGTTGGATCGTAGCGGCCTGTATAGCTTATTGGTTTATTCCTGTTTACGGATGGCACTGGGCATTTATCATTGGAGCTATGCCTGCTCTTTATGTTTTCGTTATTCGCATTGGGATGCCGGAATCTGTCAGATATCTCTTGTCTAAAGGCAGAACTGAGGAAGCGGAAGAGATTGTCAGGAAATTAGAGAGAAAAGCTGGTGTCGAGATACTAGATTTTGACAAAAATAAAGATGCCACTGAGCATGAAAATTATGAACCAAGTTTAGCATCAATTTGGTCAGGACATTTTTGGAAACGAACAGTCATGCTTTGGATTGCCTGGTTTGGCCTTGTATTCACTTACTATGGTATTTTTACTTGGCTGCCGGCTTTGGTCTACAATCAAGGATTTACTTTTATCAAAACATTTGAGTATGTTTTCGTTATGACTTTGGCTCAGCTGCCAGGTTATTTTGCTGCTGCCTGGCTGGTCGAGATAATAGGCAGAAAATACACTTTATCTTTGTTCCTTCTCATGACAGGCGTGGCGAGTTGGTTTTTCGGCCAGTCAAATACTGTTACTTCGATTGTAAGCTGGGGCTGTATTATGTCGTTCTTTAATTTGGGCGCCTGGGGTGTTATCTATACTTATACTCCTGAACTATACCCAACATCAATAAGAGCCTTTGGCAGCGGTTGGGCAGCCGGTGTTGGACGTTTGGGTGGCATGTTGGCTCCTGCGATGGTGGGGGTCCTCTTGCAGAGAGGCATGAAAATGGATACAGTTTTTTATATGTTTACGGCTGTACTTGTTTTTGTATCTTTAATGATTATATTGCTTGGGATAGAAACTAAACAAAAGAATCTGGAAAATATATAGAAATTCATGTAAACACTAATAAAGAAAAGACGATAAATTTCTCATCATATACTATTAAAAGGACAATCTAATATCTAAGCGCTGAAAAATCATCCAATATACTTGTAATAAAGTGTAAAAAGATATACAATTTAGTCTGTGGATTATGACTTTTATTTTACAATTGTATTTTCGTTTGCTTTTGTTTTCAGGAAGTGAGGTTCGAAATGAAGAGATTTTTCATGAGAAATATTTCTTTACTTTCAGGCTTGTTTGGAGCTGTCTTTGCAATACTTATCTGCTTGTTAAATTATTATGGCAATATATACTTTTCTGAGCTATATGCATTCTTTGCAGCTTTTTCCATAATCTTTTTTGCGGTTGTCGGTATCTTTATTGGAAGGGCTTTTGAAAAATTAAAACGCACTGCCATGCTTGATGATCTGACACAATTATGGAATAAGCGCTATTTCAATATTAGGTTGGCAGAAGAATTGGAAAGAAGTAAAAGAAAAGGGTCTCCGCTTTGTCTGGCCTATGTAGACGTTGATGATTTTAAAGCAATTAATGATGAGTTTGGACATATTGTTGGCGATACTGTCTTGATCAATATGGCTGATATTTTTAAGAGAAACACCAGAAATCTTGACATTGTTTCCCGTTGGGGAGGCGACGAATTTGTAATAATTTTTCCTGATACGACTCCGAGGTATGGTTTGATAATAGCTAACCGTTTAAAAAAGGCAGTTGCTGCAAGCAAAGACTGCTGTTATACTACGATCAGTATCGGCTTTGTTGACATTCGTGACGGTTGGGAAGTTGAAGATGTGTTGCGGGAAGTTGATTTTATGCTGCAAAAAGCCAAAACCATTAAAAATTCTGTCGTTGCATCAGAATTTAACTGATATTTTATAAAGTTTAATTAATTTATTGTTTTATATAATTCTATATGTTATAATCACAAAAAGCCTCTTTGCACTGCATAAAAAACTACAGTACAAACTGAGCAGGCGGTTAACGAAAGTTAATGCGGCTGGGCCAAAATGGCAGCAGGACTTGAAGCCTGTGGGACAGTAAAATGTTCCACAGGCTTTTTTTATATTCATTTTTGTCTATTTTAATATGTGGGAGAGTATTTTTATGAGCGGATTGAGTGTAGAAACAAAAAAGGGGCTAACAACAGAGCAAGCAAAAGAACTGCAACAACAATTTGGTAAAAATGAACTTGTTCCTAAAAAAAAGGAAGGGTTTATTCTAAAAATGTTTCGTGTTGTTTGCGAACCGATGTTTTTATTGCTGATTGCGGCATCGGTTGTTTACTTTATTTTAGGTGAACCAAAAGACGGCGCGATTATGCTGATATTTGTTGTTGCCGTGATTGGAATTGAAGTTATACAAGAATGGCGAACGGACAAGACACTGGCAGCGCTAAAAGATTTATCCGCTCCACGTATTACTGTTTTACGTGATGGCGAGGAGCAAATAATTAACAGTACGGATTTGGTTCCTGGCGACATAATGCTTGTTGTTGAAGGACTGAAAGTTCCTGCAGATGGTATTGTTTTGAAAGCTAGCACTCTGCTCGTTGATGAGTCATCTCTAACTGGTGAATCCGAAGGGGTCTGGAAATTAACCAGCGAAGAAGTTGAGCCGGACAGCAATGATTACTGGCGACGTGACTATTGCTATGCCGGTACGCTTGTAACACAAGGCACCGGAACTATTTTAGTTGACAAGATCGGGTCGGCGACTGAATATGGGAAAATTTGCAAGGATGTAGTGACAGCACCAAGCATACAGACGCCTCTACAACAGCAAACGGAAAAAATGGTTAAATCATTCGGTGCTTTTGCCATGGTTTTATTTGCTCTTGTTGGCATAGCTACATATTTTGACCTATCAGATCACATGTTAAAAGATAGGGTCATCGAAAGCATACTTGCCGGCATTACTCTTGCTATGGCTATGATTCCGGAAGAGTTTCCGGTTATATTAACTGTTTTTCTATCAATGGGTGCTTGGCGTTTGGCAAAAAAACAATCTCTAGTAAGAAAATTGCCATCAGTTGAAACATTAGGTGCTGTATCTGTACTTTGTGTAGACAAAACCGGGACAATAACAATGAACCGGATGAAGGTACAGAATATATGGAATCCTGCAGGTGATGACAAAAAGTTTGACAAAGTCATGGGTATGGCCTGCAAGACTGATGCATATGACCCAATGGAAAAAGCCATGATTGTTTTTTGCGAAGAGCAAGGAATCACTGCAGAAGAGCTTTTTGGTAATGAACTTGTCAAGGAATATCCTTTTACTAATGAAACAAAAATGATGGGTAATGTTTGGGCCCAAGACGGAAAATTTCTTGTTGCGGCAAAAGGGTCGCCAGAGAGAATACTACAGCTTTGCGAACTAACACAATCGGAGTTGATGCATACAGAAAATAAAATCAACACTATGGCAGAAAGAGGACTTAGAGTCATAGCAGTTGGTGAAATGGACATATCAAATATAAATGATATTCCGGAAAGTCTGGTTGAGTGTAAGCTGCGATTCTGCGGTGTAGTTGGTCTTGCTGATCCGCCAAGGGATTCTGTAAAACAAGATGTCGAAACCTGTATTAAGGCTGGAGTAAGGGTTGTTATGATAACTGGTGACAACGGTATTACCGCCAGTGCTATTGCCAGACAGATAGGAATGGCTGATTATGATAAAATTATCACTGGTGATGATATTGATAAAATGAGCCAGGTAGAATTAAAAGAAAAAATCAAGAATGTCAGCATTTTTTCACGAGTTATTCCCGAACACAAAATGCGAATAGTACAGGCTTTTAAAGCAAATGGTGAAATTGTTGCCATGACCGGTGATGGGGTCAACGATGCTCCAGCGCTTAAATATGCTGATATAGGTATTGCTATGGGCAAGCGTGGCTCAGAAGTTGCTCGTGAAGCGGCCGATTTAATTTTACTGGATGATAATTTCTCTACCATAGTTGATACCATAAAAGATGGCAGAAGAATTTACGATAATATTAAAAGAGCTTTTGGCTACGTCATTGTCATTCATATTCCGATTGCATTTTCTGCGCTAGTAGCGCCGCTATTGGGAATTAGTCCTGTCTGTTTATTCTTATTACCGGTACATGTTGTGCTTTTAGAGCTGGTGATTGACCCGACTTGCTCAATAGTATTGGAAAGGCAGCCAGCTGAAATGGACGTAATGGAGAGGCTTCCCCGTAAAACGGATGAAAAAATTATTGATATTAATAGCTTAACAAAGAGCCTATTTCAAGGCTTTGCCATATTTGGGGCAGCATTTGGCACCTATTTGACGTTTTTAACGCAATGCCCTGATAATGGAGCTTTAGCAAGAACGATGGGCTTAACAATTATATTTATAGCAAACATGCTGCTTGTTCACGTCAATAGTTCAGAATCGGAATTCGCTATTCAGTCTATTTTGCGCCTCAGAGGAGACAAAGTAATCGCGGCTGTAAATATTGGTGTCATTTTGAGCTTAATTATAATGCTTTATACACCTGTCGCAGAAGCTCTTAAGCTTGCTCCTCTTACGTGGCAACAGATTGTTTTGGCAGTTGGAATTGCTTGTGCTTCAGTGCTATGGTACGAACTTGTAAAATTAGTCAGATTTTCTTTGCGCAGCAAGGAAAAATGATAATTAACATATTTTACGGTTAAGCTCGTTTATTATTGACAATCAGGATTAAGAGAACTACAATAAACATGTTTGAGGGGTTATAGCTCAGTTGGTTAGAGCGCTACATTCACATTGTAGAGGTCCCCGGTTCGAACCCGTGTAACCCCACCAGTAAAATATGTGCCTCCCGATGATTCGGGAGGCATTTTTATTGAAATTAGAAACAATTCAATATGCTTACATTAAGTAATTTTAAAACAATATGCGATATGATAAAATGTATTGCATGTGTAATTTTACTTAAATATACTAAGGAGAGGATTTTTATGGTGCAAGGACCAATGCTATTAGTTATTTTAGCAGCGGCAATTTTATTTATTGTATTAATGATTTCCAAATTCAGAGTGCACGCATTTTTGGCATTATTACTATCAGCTTTTTTGGTTGGTTTGACAGCGGGAATGGAACCGGTAAAGGTTATTGCGGCTGTTGCCAAAGGATTTGGCGGAACAGCTGAAAAAATTGGTATTGTTATTATCGCAGGTACGATTATTGGCGTTATGCTTGAACGCAGCGGAGCTGCCTTTACCATGGCAGAAACAGTATTGAAATTGGTCGGCGAAAAAAGACCGGCTTTAGCTATGAGCATCATTGGTTACATAGTTTCTGTTCCGGTATTCTGTGATTCGGGTTTTGTTATTTTGTCTTCCTTGAATAAGTCTTTGGGTAAACGTACTGGTGTGTCTATGGCTACTATGGCAGTTGCTTTGTCGACTGGCCTATATGCTACACATACGCTGGTTCCCCCTACTCCAGGGCCTATAGCGGCAGCAAACGCTTTGCATGCTGATTTGGGTATGGTTATTTTGATGGGTTTTCTTGTTGCTATTCCAATCGCGGCAGCAGGTTATTTCTGGGCGACCAAATATGCAAGTAAATTTGAAATCGAAGATACTACGGGTGAAACTTATGAAGAATTAATCAGTCATTTTGATAAGTTGCCGGGTGTGTTTGCATCTTTTGCGCCTATTGTAGTACCAATCCTATTGATTGCTTGTAAATCTTTTGCTAATTTTCCAAGTTTACCGCTAGGCAAGGGTGCTTTAAAAGCTACCTTTGATTTTGCAGGTGAACCAATGGTGGCATTATTAATAGGTGTGGCACTTTGCCTGTTCCTCGTACCAAAACTTAATGAAGAAGTTTTGTCTGGTTGGGTAGGCAAGGGTATAACCGATTCAGCATCGATTATTATGATTACTGCTGCTGGCGGATCCCTTGGCGCACTTTTGGCTGCTACCAAAATTGGTGATTACCTTGGACAAAGCTTAGCGCAATTCAATTTAGGCCTCTTTTTGCCCTTCATTATTGCTGTTGCACTAAAAACAGCACAAGGTTCTTCTACTGTTGCACTAATTACTACATCAACGATTGTTTATCCGCTGCTTGATTCACTTGGCTTAGGCGGACCGATGGGAGCAGTTTTAGCAACGATGGCAATCGGTTGTGGTTCTATGGTTGTTTCCCATGCAAATGATTCATATTTCTGGGTTGTATCACAATTTTCTGGTATGAATGTCAGCGTCGCATACAAATGCCAAACAATGGCAACACTGATACAAGGTTTAGTTGGAATTACCGTAGTTTGGTTATTATATTTAGTATTAATGTAAAAGGGTGAATTATGTTATGAGATTTATAGTTGCCCCGGATTCTTATAAAGGAAGTTTGTCTGCCTTAGAAGTTGCAAACTCAATTGCCAGAGGGATCCTTAAAGTTTTTCCGGAAGCAGAAGTATTGAAAGTACCTATTGCTGACGGCGGTGAAGGAACAGTTGAGGCTCTCGTTACAGCAACGGGAGGCGAGATGATTTTTACCGAGGTATCAG
>JAAYVM010000051.1 GCA_012517145.1 Acholeplasmataceae bacterium | reverse complement strand
GACAGCGGTCTCTATTGTGGGGCTTGTCTTTAC
Source organism: Acholeplasmataceae bacterium (assembly GCA_012517145.1). GTDB lineage: Bacteria > Bacillota > Negativicutes > Acidaminococcales > Acidaminococcaceae > RZYP01. Next base: position 7,805 of record JAAYVM010000051.1, on the reverse strand, counting down.
CGTATTAGTAGCTTTTGGGGTCATTACCCCTGAACAGTCAGCCGAGGCACAGCCTTTGGTTACGTCAACCCTCGGAGCCGTTTCTACGGTTATCGCCGGGGTCATAGCTCTTATAGGTATTTTCTTTAAGCCTTCTGAGTGATAAAGTACTACACGACAAAATGTCGGAAATGTGACGGGAAAGGGAAATGTCGGAAAAAGATTTGTCCTGCCTGTCAGGGGAAAGGATATATTCAGATTACCGAGTATTCCCCGGTAGTTCCCGTTTTACCAGAATTACAAAAGATATGAAAAAGTTCATTATTATTGTTGCGATCCTGGTAGTATCACTACCTATTTCAGCACAATTTCAAGGATTCTTTAAGCCCACAAGTCAGGTATTAAAGTTTGACCGGGAGCGTGCGGATTACGCTTCTGATGTATGGTTGTTCCGGCCAACGGTTGCCATTACAGCTATGCAGTTCTGGATTGAAGATCCTGTTAGGGTTGCTTCGCTTAGTCAACTTGGTACGGGTATATCTTATGCTCATTACACGGATAACAACGGGGAGCCTTATCAGAACTTCGGGGCAAACCTACTTGTGATGTTTTCACAGGACTTGGCCGGAGTGGAGCCTACTAAGTTAAGTCTGGCACTGACAGGAACAGCTTTTCAGTATGTGAGTGTGGGTGCGGGTTACTGCTTCGGGGAGAAAAAGTTCTTCATCCTTACAGGGATTACGTATTCATTTTAACATCCCCTGTTAGAGTATAGCAGGGCCGACAGAGATGTTTCAGAAGGGGCGTTAGTTCGCCCCTTTTTTTATGTAGAATATTTTCTATAAAAGCATCACAAAGTGATAATAATGTCGAATATCTACTTTTATGCAAGAATAAGTGTTTTTATGCAAAATGTTAATAATTTAAAAACAAAATCCATATATTTGTCAGGTTATGTGCTTACCTTTGTCATTGGTTATTGGTGTAACCTATGATTAAAGTAAGCAAATATCAGTTCTTAGATATGCCCTATGTTCGGGTAGCCAACCGCTTTGATTCTTCAGTCATAGGCGTTACACCAACTACCCGACATAGGGTTTTCTACATAGCTAACCCGGCTCTGAAGGGGCGAAACAAAAGCGGAGGAGGATATAAGGGCTTGGTTAAGACAAACAAATCCATGCAACGTGCGAAAACTCACGACATGGTCGGTAATACCCTGTAAGGGTTCTTCAACACCAGCCGTAACGATAGCGGACGCTCTTTGACCTCAGTGCATTTAATTGAATGCAATACGGAATACAGTAATTATTACCGATAAAGGTTGTATTCTTTACATTCTAAAGTTATTTTGTAAACAAACATTAATTTTCTTTACATTTAATGTTAACTTATAAGGAAACTTTTATTTCTGTTCTGCACTAGAAATGCTGCATTAAAGAAATGAAATTCGTGATTTGCGTATTGCAAATATGACCGTTCAATTGTTAAAAAATGTTAAATTTTAAAAATAGTTGCTTTAAAATGATTGTAATTTAAATAATTGTATAAATTTGTTCTATAATTATTAATTAAAAACCCGTCAAGATGAAAACACTCGCTTTAATTTTCGCAACAATCGCCCTTCTTTTTCTGATTTGGCAAATGGCTGAATCGATTGTTTTTTTCTTCAATCACTTTCGTAAATAATACTTGACGGTCCGCCCTGCGATAGCCTCAACGGGTTGGACCGCTTTTAATTATTTAATCATGAAAGAAATTATATTAACTCAGAATAAGACTGCATTAGTTGATGATGATGATTTTGATCTACTAATTCAATTCCGTTGGTGGGCTGTCAATGAGCATAATCACTTCTACGCATCAACTGAGATAAATGGGAAACAAATTAAAATGCACCGTTTTTTATTAAATCCCTCTATTGGTCAGAAGGTTGATCATGTTGATGGTAACGGGTTAAATAATCAACGTAACAATATTAGGATTTGCAATACGAGTCAAAATGCAATGAATTCTAAGAAATGTGCCGATGGAAGATCAAAATACAAAGGCGTTTGGATTGTAAATAAAGGTAAAAAAAAGAGAATAAGAGCTGCATTGAGATTAAATGGAGTACTAATCTCTTTAGGCAGCTTTAAAGATGAATTAACTGCTGCGAAAGCATACGATAAGGCGGCTTTAAAATACTTTGGCGAATTTGCCAATTTAAACTTTAAAAGAACAGCATAACATCTTTGTTCACGGGATTTGAACATTTAATAAAGTTGAACATAAAACCTAATGTAATGGAAATAAAAAAAGGATTTAAAGCCTTTAACAAAGGGCTTAAATGTCAGGATTTTCAGTTTGAAGAAAATACTGAATATGAAATTAAAGAAGAACCTATTTTATGTGAAAGAGGATTCCATTACTGCGAAAATCCGCTTGACACACTTAATTATTATGATTTATGTGATTCTGAATTTGCCGAGATAGAGGATTCGGGAAACACAAAATCAGATGCTACTAAGAGTGTAACTAATAAAATCAAGATAAAAGCAAAATTAGACTTATCTGGTTTTATAAAAGCATCCTTTGATTTTTTATGGAAGAAATGTTATTCCAGTCAGCTCGCAGCCTCCGGTTATTACAGTAAGCTCGCAGCCTCCGGTGATTACAGTAAGCTCGCAGCCTCCGGTGATTCCAGTAAGCTCGCAGCCTCCGGTTATTCCAGTCAGCTCGCAGCCTCCGGTGAAAATTCTGTCTGTGCTGCCATTGGCCCAAATTCGATTGTAAAAGGAATTATTGGTACATGGATAACCCTTGCTGAATATGATAATAAAGGAAAAGTTATTTGTGTCAAGTCAGCACAAATTGATGGAAAAAAACTGAAAGCGGATACATATTATAAACTCGAAGATAAAAAATTTAAAGAATGCAAATAGAACTAAAGTTAGCAGTAAAGGTCAGTATTCCAACTGACGACCCTGAGAAGGCCGAGGAGCTTGCTCAGAAGGTAGCAGAAGAACAGTTCCCCGGATTCTTTTATGAGGGAATGTCTTTAGGCCCCGAACTTGATTACCAGATGGAGGAGATCAAGGAAATGGGGCGTATGTGGGATGACATTATGAAATCAATATTCCAGGCGAGATGAACAAGAATTATAAGCGACTTATCGCACTGTCAAGGGTTATTGATCTGAATAAGTTTTTTAACATATCAATAGCCTCTTATGAATTGAAACTCTTGGGTGAATTATCTGCACCCCTGCTTGAAGAATGTATGTTAAAAAAATTCAAGATAACAAGGGTTGAGGAAAATGGATACATCAGACTTAAAAGGAAAAACATTGAAATAGTGCTTACATGAATAAATCAGAATCAATAAAAGAGTTATCAACGGCACTCTGTAATTTTCAGGCTTCCGTTGAAAAGATTAAAAAGAATGAGGTCAATCCCTTCTTTAAATCAAAGTACGCTTCCCTTGCCGACATTCTTGATGTAATCCGGCAACCCCTCGCTGACAACGGACTTTCCTTTGTTCAGTTCCCGAAAGGAAGATATGGATTAGACACAATGCTTATGCATACGTCCGGTGAGTGGATCTCAGAAAGTTATGAGATGCAACCCACAAAAGACGACCCGCAGGGAGCCGGCTCAGTCATTACCTACCAAAGACGCTACGCTCTGGGTGCTATCCTGGGGCTTAACATTGACGAAGACGATGACGGCAATAAAGCATCTGAACCACCCAAAAAAGAAGACCTGACACAGTCGCATCCTAACTGGAAGAAAGTTGTAGCCTACCTTCAAAAAGGCGGGAGTATGAGTGACATTCTTAAAAAGTATATAATCAGCCCTTCGGCGGAAGAGATACTGATTGCCGAAGCATGGCCGGAAATAGCCCTTTATACAGTTAAATAATTTAAAACATGGAAACAGCATTAGCAACATTAGAAATTCTTCCTTCCAGCAAAGCCGAGATAGTGAAGTTCACAAAGATGCTCAAGGATGAAATCCTGGCATCGGAAACCGACCCTTTAAAGACCTTTGTCAGGCTCAAATATGCCGAGAAGACAATTGCCGACACTCTCAAAGACGCTGACATTGAAAAACACTTTCTGAAAGAGTTTCAGCTCTATGAAAAAGAGAAGGTAGTTGAGGTTATGGGAGCCAAGCTCAACGCACAGGAAACGGGTGTTAAGTATCACTATGAAGACTCCGGCGATCCGGTATGGCTTGACCTGGACAAGAAGATAAAAGAACTCACCGAGAAGAAGAAAGAGCGTGAAAAGTTCCTTCAGAATATACCTTATGATGCGGGGATAGTAGACCCAGAGAGTGGGGTATTTATTACCAGGCCTCCAAAAGAAAGTACCACGAAAGTTATCTGCAAATTTTATTAAGATGAATAGAGTAATATTAATCGGCAGAGTAGGCGCTGATCCAGAAATTAGAGATGTAGCAGAAACAAAAGTCTGTAAATTCTCTTTAGCAACTTCAAAACACTACAAAAAGAATGGTGAGAAGGTCACAGAGACAACGTGGCATAACCTTTTATTCTGGGGTATGCAATGCGAAACACTCAGTAAATACGTCCATAAGGGGGACCAGCTTATGATTGAGGGTGAAATCCAGAATAGGCAGTGGAAAGACAAAGAAGGAAAAGACCATTGGGCAAATGAGATTGTCTGCGATAGATTTGAATTGCTCGGGTGCAAGAAAGAAGAAGCACCAAAAAGTAACGAGCAATGGAACGGGAAGAAAGAGGTTAAGAGTATGTCAAACATTGACGATCTACCATACTGATGAAGACATATCAACTCCCGGCATTTCTTGAGTCTTATTCATCTCTTAAAGACAGGACAATAAGGCTGAGGTTCGGCACGAATGAACTATCACCACAGCAGATGGCAGACATTCACAGCTCTCTCAACTGTACCGGATTCTTAGCCTTCAATCCTGAACCATTCTCAACGAAGCAGATATATGATATAGACGCTTTGAAGGTAGATTTTGATGCAGGGAAAACGCCTGGTCAGAGACTCCGAGGAACCCTTTACAGACTATTTGAGCAGGATAATGAAGGGCATAAAACTTTTGCTGATTACTATAATTCCAAGATGGAGATAATCATCAATCATTTCAAAAAGAAAATAGATGACCTAAAAATGCCCATACTGCGATGAAGTTCTGACCGAGGAAGAAGTCGAGTCCGTCTGTGACTGCGGCTGCCCCTCATGCAGACATTATTTTGATGTAGAAGATTATGAAGATGAACAACAAACAGATACTTGTCGAGATCCTTTCTTACTGCACCCTGAAAGAGTTAAGGATGATTCAGGACAAGGTGAACAAGATGATCGCCATCAAGGAGACCTAGAAGAAAATTTTTGACTTACTGATGAAGCAATGACCGACTTATTTGGAAACAATACGATCCCTGAGACAAAAGAAGAACATCGCAAAAGAATAAGGCGAGAGCAACGCAATGCAGATGGTTCGTGGAAAATTAATCCAATGGTTCTTTGGTATGGTAGTGTTAATGGAGGGCAGACTTGCCGTGATTGCATTTACTTGTGTGTGCGTGAATTTGCAAAGAGGTATTATAAATGCAGATGGCGCAAATGTTCTTCATCACCGACAACTGACCACCGTGTTAATTGGCCTGCCTGTTCAAAATTTGAACAAAAAGAATATGACTAAGCATTACAAGATATATGCAAAGTATTTCGACTATGCCACACCGGATGAGATACCCTGCGAGGCGTGCGGGAGGCCGGCAGTTGACATCCATCATATCAATGGCAGGGGCAAGGGGAAGGATATTATTGAGAACCTTATGGCTCTCTGCCGTAGGTGCCATGAGAAGGCTCATAATGGGATCAGTAAGGAGGCGATGCAGCTTATACATAACAGGTGTATGTGGAGGCCGGTTCTTACGGCTTACATATACACGTAGTTAGTGGCAGAAATAGGATTAAATGTGAAACAAAAATAGCGATGGAAATAGTCCCGATAGAATTTGATGAAGCTGCGGCATTTGTGAAGCGTTGGCATAGACATCACAAGCCCCCGACAGGCCATAAATATAGCATAGGCTGTGCGGTGGATGGTGTGATTGTTGGTATAGTTATGGTGGGTAGGCCAGTTGCGAGACGACTGCAAGACGGGTGGACATTGGAGGTTAATAGGCTTGCAACAGACGGGACAAAGAATGCGTGTTCGATGTTGTATGCAGCAGCTTGGCGAGCAGCGAAAGCGATGGGTTATCGGAGGTTAATAACTTACATACTGGACACAGAGCCAGGAACAAGCCTAAAGGCAGCGGGGTGGAAGGAGATAGGAAGGGCTGGCGGCCTGTCGTGGAACGTTCCGTCACGACCGAGGGTGGATAAATGCCCTTCTCAGATGAAAATTCGCTTTGAAGTGCGGGATGAGATTTTTGTTTAGCGTCGGCGATTTTTGCCACAACTATTTTTTGAACGGACAAAGGAAACAATTTTTCAAATGAAATACAGAATTAAACAACTTGACGACCATGAGAGCTTTCAGGTAATAAGAAGGCTCGAAGACATTACAGGCGACCTCTCAGATGAATGCTTGGAGGGTATGACCGTCTGGGATGTGCTTCAGGAATACGCCCCGGAGATAAGCCTAAGAATGGCTACACTCAAAATATTAGACTCTACCCTTCCGAGACATCAGTGGCTATTAAAGACGCTGGTATTTGAAAGGGATGAAAATTACAGGGATCCTATCTTTTCAACTGACGAAATAATCGCTATGTCATGGGACGAATTATAGTATTTACCTGGCTGATTTTATACAGCATATTTCTACTTATCATTTATAAACCTAATGAATTGGAGATTGAAAAATTATGAAAGAATTTATAATCGGCTTAACAGCTACCTATTTCGTGCTTGCAGTGTGTATATACATCATGGGCACAGTCTCAGCTTTCAGGGCTGAATGGAAGGAGATAAGCAATCTTATTGCTCACGCTATCCCTACGGATAAGATGTATAAGAGTATAAGGAAAAGACTTGAGTCGCTGCACGGCTACCATTTCAAGAGCCGTAAGAAGATGGACGAGGTGACTAAAGCATTCTTTAAGAAGTTCGAGCTTCAGATTTATGTAGACCAGGAAATTATCCGGACAAAGACATTCAAGAGGCTGGTAAGACTGACGGCATAATGTTAATAAAACAAAATCAATAGTCTGTAGATGCTTGTCATTGGTTTGGTGCGCAGCGACTCCCCTCTTTTTATTAATTCAATCCTTTAAATCATGCGCACAAAGGACACCTATTATTTTCCTCACGATTACGAGCCGACAAGTGACCCGAAGATTCAGGCACTAATTGGCGAATACGGGGCATCCGGTTACGGAGTTTATTGGCGAATTGTGGAGATGCTTCATTCAGATCAGACCCATAAACTACCCTTTAAACAGTATATCTTTTTAGCAATTGCTAAGCAAATGTTAGCAAATGCTGAGCAAATTCAGGCAATAATCAGCTATTGTATTGATACCTGTGAATTGTTCCATAATGACAGTGAATTTTTCTGGTCAGAGAGGGTATTAAAGAACATTGAGGAGAGAAACAAACTATCTGAAATTAGGGCAGTTGCAGGAAGGGCTGGAGCAATTGCTAAGCAAACGGTAGCAAAAGCAAGCAAAGGAAAGGAAAGTAAAGTAAATAAAATTAAAGAAGATAATAAGTATAAAATCATACCTCCTACTCTTGAAGATATTAAGATTAGAATGGAAGAAAGAAATATAACATCATTTTCCGCCGAAACATTTTTTTCTAATTATGAAAGGATTGGCTGGATGGTTGG
>JAAYVM010000050.1 GCA_012517145.1 Acholeplasmataceae bacterium | reverse complement strand
GTGTCGTCTGTGTTAGAATGGAGTTGATCCATAATGATTGCTCCTTTGTTGATTGTTGTTTAGCGATTACATTCTAACATAAGGTTCATCATTATGGATTTTATTTTGTTTATTTGTTCAAGTTCATTTTACAACTAACCTTTTTATTTTAAATAGTTTTAACTTTGTGCGAAATAAATTTAGCTATAGATAAATTTTCTGAAAATAGAGGATTTTTGTCAGAACAAAGAGAATGCTAACCACTAAAAGATAAGGGCTTTTTGTCTGCAAGTTTACAGTGTATTAAGCTTGGTGTGACTAATATTTTGATAATCAATAGGTCGAAGTCTGGGGTGAGTTTATTATGCCGAAGATAACAACAAAGCAGGCAATATTTGTAGTGTTGGGTATCATAATCGTTGGGATGGGCTGGTTTTTTTGGCGACAGCAGACCAATAAAGTGCCCGAGGGCTTTTTGGTGGCTGGAGGCCGAATTGAAGGTCGCGAGGTTAACATCTCGTCACGTGTACAGGGACGTATTCTGAAACTGCTCGCGGAGGAGGGCAATACTGTCAAGAAAGGGCAGATATTGGCCATACTGGATTCTGAACAAATACAGGCACAAGTTGCCAGTGCTCAGGAAAATTTGAAAGCGGCCCAGCTGCAAAACGAACAGGCGAGGTACGATCTAGAATATACCAAGCGCAATTCTGAGTCAGCGATTTTGTCTGCCAAAGCTTCGGCGGAGAATGTGCAGGCACAGTTGGAAAAGGCCAAAGCTGTTAAACAAATAGCCGAAAGCAATTACCAGCGTTATCTCAAGCTGTATCAGGATGGTGCTATTTCAGCGCGAGAATTTGATAGCAAGAAACTGGATTATGATAGCAGCATGGCAGATGTCAATGCGGTTATACAGCTGCATGAAGCGGCAAAAGCCAATCTGGCAGCAGCACAATCTTCAACAGTAACTGTAGACATAAAGCAAAAGCAACTTGAGGCAAGTCAGGCCAGTGTAGAATCATATCGCGGCAAGCTTGCTGAGCTGGTAGCAAATCAGAAAGAATTACAAGTGCAGTCACCGGTTGACGGTACAATAATAACCAGACCGGTGGAGGTTGGTCAGGTAGTTAACGCAGTTTCGCCTCTTTTTGTTGTGATTGATCTCCGGAACATCTATATGAAAGTTTATATACCAGAGCAGCAGGTAGGAAAAATACGTCTAGGCAGTGAGGCCCATATTTATGTTGACGCTTATCGTGACAAATATTTTGTCGGCAAAGTAACAAAAATTTCTGATCAGGCACAGTTTACACCAAAAAATGTTGAGACAAAGGAAGAAAGGGTAAAACTTGTGTTTGCGGTAGAAGTGGCTGTGGAAAACCCAGAGGGACTTCTTAAACCTGGCATGCCGGGTGATGTCATCTTGCGGTGGAAAGAGGATTTGCCATGGATGAAATTAAATTAGCAACGGCAAATACATTGGAAAAAATACAGCCTATTATTTCCGCAAAGAATGTTACCAAAATCTATAAGGGAAAGCCACCAACTACAGCAGTCTCTAATCTGTCATTTGACATTATGCCGGGGGAAATATTCGGTTTCATAGGACCGGACGGCGCCGGAAAAACAAGTATAATTCAAATGATGACGGGAGTTGCGGATGCAACTGAAGGCACAATAAGTGTTGCTGGTTTTGATCCGTTAACCCAGTCGGACGAGATAAAGGATATTATTGGTTATATGCCGCAAGGGATCGGACTGAATCTTTACGATAGTTTGTCAGTTGAAGAGAACATTAATTTTTTCAGGGATTTGCGGCAGATTCCTGCTGATGTTTTTGCCGCCAATAGCGAGAAGATGCTGCATATGACGAGACTCGAACCTTTTTTGGGCAGGCAGGCAAAAAATCTTTCAGGCGGTATGCGGCAAAAGTTATCTCTGATTTGTACGCTGGTTCATCTTCCCAACATAATATTTCTTGATGAACCG
>JAAYVM010000049.1 GCA_012517145.1 Acholeplasmataceae bacterium | reverse complement strand
TTAAGCGCTGATTCTTCTATTTTGGGCGCCGTCTCAAAAAAATATATTAACGATTATCAGTGTGCTCTTAAAATAAAGTCATTTCTTGAAAAAGAATATAAATGGCAATTGAGTTCCAGTGAAGTCTTGTACTTAACTCTCTACCTGAATCGCTTATCTACTAACTGAATAAGCAAAAAAAATGACATAGGATCGTGACTTGTAACAAAGGCGAAACCTAGCATTTAGTAGAAGTAGTTTAACTACGTACTGCTATATTGCTAGGTTTTTCTTTTTAGGAGGTAAATTATGATAAAAGATGATGCAGTAAATATTCTACGTTTGGTTGGTGGTAAAAAGAATGTCACAAACTTAGTGCACTGCGCCACGAGATTACGTTTTGTACTGAAAGACGAATCAAAAGCAGATAAGGAAAACTTGGAGAAATTGCCTTCTGTATTACAGGTAGTTCAAAGCGGTGGCCAGTACCAGGTGGTTATTGGGCCACAAGTATCTGACTTTTACGATGCGATTATACCTTTGCTTGACACATCAGAAAGCACAAAAAATGACGAGATAGGTCAAGGTAAACGTAAACAATTTTCATTTATTCAAGTGATTTCTGGGGCATTCACGCCTTTAATACCTATACTTGCCGGAGCTGGTATGATGAAAGCTTTTATTACAGTTTTGACAACGGTCGGCTGGTTGTCTGAAAAATCTTCAATGTATGCAGTCTTATCAGCAGCAGGGAATAGTGTCTTTTACTTTTTACCAATATTTTTGGGTGTCACCTTATCTAGGCAATTCAAAGCAGACCCATTTGTCGGTGGGGCATTGGGTGCTGCACTATTAGAACCGAATTTTACTGCTCTGATTGGTAAAAAAGGCCTAAGTTTATTAAGTATTAATCTAACCGCAATTGATTATGCGACAACGGTTTTTCCGATCTTTGTGCTTGCTATTGTTTATGGCATGTTTAATCGAGTACTCAAGAAGGTTATTCCCCAGCAATTACAACTATTTCTAAATCCCATGATCTCACTAATTGTTTTATTTCCATTAGCAGTATTGGCATTTGGTCCATTTGGAACGATTGTTGGCAACTGGATATCAGCATTTGTTATGTGGTTGTTTAGTGTCAGTCGTATTCTTGCAGGAATTGTGTTAGGGGCCGTCTATCCATTCTTAACCATTTTGGGTCTTCATTGGGGATTTACACCCATCACGTTACAAAATCTCAAACTATATGGCGGAGACGTAATAGAAGGCGTGGCGATGTGTGCTGTATACACACAAATCGGTATCGCCATTGGCGCATTTCTGAGGGCACGAAAAAACTCAAAAATGCGAGAATTGGCAGGACCAACTATTATTACTGGGTTTTTAGCTGGCGTCACTGAGCCAATCTTGTATGGCATCATTATTCGTTCAAAACGTATGTTGGCAATTGTTGCTATTGCGGGAGGCATCAGTGGAGCAATTAATGCTTCATTTAATGTCATGATGACGTCATATGTTTTTCACAATGTTTTTTCATTAGCTATGATGAGCTACAAACCGATGCCATTTACACTTTTAGGTATTTCGGTTGCAGTGCTCGTCGGTGCAACACTCACTTATTTCTTTGGTGTTAGCAAAGAAGATGGTGATTATCTGGTCCCTGAAGACGCAGCAATAGAAAAAAACGCACTAAACAAAAATAGTAATATTTCAGAACTAAAAACCTCACCTTCAATCGTTCATACAAAACCTCAGGACAAAACATTGGTGATTGCACCGATAACTGGAAATATTATTCCTTTGAGCAAGGTAGACGATGAAGTATTTGCCAGTGGTAGCGTTGGTGAAGGAATTGCGATAGAACCTTCTACAGGTAGAGTAAGAGCACCGTTTAATGCCG
>JAAYVM010000005.1 GCA_012517145.1 Acholeplasmataceae bacterium | reverse complement strand
ACTACCTTTTCGCCCAAAATAGTAGGCAAGGTTGAAACACGAATATCTATCTGCCTTCCTTTTTCCAAGACATTAATACGCCCATCCTGAGGAAGCCTTTTCTCGGCTATATCCATATCAGCCATAATTTTTATGCGTGATAATATTGGTGCCTGCGTGTTCTTAGGAAAAGAAATTACTTCCCGCAAAACACCGTCAACACGAAAACGAACCCGCAGGTTATCCTCCTGAGGTTCAATGTGAATGTCACTTGCGCGGTCACGAACCGCCTGTTGAATCAAAGAATTTACAATGCTTATTATCGGCGCATTTTCCACGGTATCCTCAACATCATGCGCTGCAGTGGAAACAATTTCATCCTCTTTCAGTTTGCTGACAGCAGATTCTACGCGTCCCTGCACTCCGTAATGGTTGTTAATCGCCATAGAAATATCTTTGGATTCCGCGAGTAAAGGTAATACTTCCAGTCCGCTGACCATACGCACATCATCTATTGCGTAGAAATTTGTTGGGTCTGACATAGCAACAAACAACCGCGCACCCTCTTTGCGAACAGGTAAAATATTGTAGCGTTCGGCTAAAAAAAGAGGCACCGCGGCAATAGCATCCTTTTCAATTTGTTCTTCGCCCAAGGTTACATACTTGATTGAAAGCTGTTTTTCAAGGGTTTTAAGAATCTCCTTTTCTGTTAAATAACCCAAAGAAACAAGTGTTTCGCCTAAGCGTCTTCCGCTGGATTTCTGTTCGTTAAGCGCATGTTCCAATTGTGAGGAAGTAATACTTCCCGTATCAACAAGAATTTCCCCTAAACGTTTTCTTCTGACAACCACGTTGGCACCTCCAACAATTTATCCCTTTTACCTTATATTTACAGCCAAAGACATATAAAAGGCAAGTATCCGCATAAAATTTAGAATACTTTGCACAAATTTCTTATAATTATTTACCTTTTCTCCTAAGTATACTATAATGAAGCTACGGTATCAACAAGAATGATACGAGGAGGAATATTAATGCAATCTTCTGCCAAAAACAGCGATAAATTTGCCAGCGTTATGGTGGCAGCCTTTTTAATTATGGGCTCTACTCATTTTGCCTGTCGTTATGACATTGGAACTGTCATAGAAGGCTTTTTTCAAAAGGCTTCTGCCGAAACCATAATGCCCCAGAATTCTTCAAGTGATTCTTCAGTATCCGACGCGACACTTTCCAATCAAGGGATTATCAGTAAATCAATTGCGCGCAATCCTTTTTTGATGCCAGTTTCTGCAACTCCTAATCTTGCTCAGTCTTATAAACCGGCACTTGCCGGCAATTATAGCACGTCTTCACCTTCCGCTAAATATACTACACCGGTTGTTCCTGCTGAACCACAATTACGCGGCATTATCAGTAAAGGCGACAAGTATTTTGCAATTATTGAATATCAGGGCATGAGCAACTATTATTCTATTGGGCAAAGTGTTGGCGATTATACTGTAAGCAGTATAAATTCCAAATCAGTTTATCTCTATAGTTCTGCAAACCCTCTAGGACTTTATCTGGGGGGTAATAATAAATGATATCAATTAAAAACCGGGCAGCAGCTATTGCAGCAGCTTTTATTTTATCACTTTCTTCAGTCTCAACGGTTTTTGCTTCCGATAACGTCACCATGAGCATCAAAGATGGTGATATCCGCGATGTATTAACAGCTTTATCAAATTTAGGAGACCAAAGCATTGTCACTGACGAAACTGTTAAAGGGAAAATTTCCATATCCTTTGACAATGTGCCCTTTGATACCGCCCTTGATTTGGTCACCAGAACCAAAGGCTTAGCTTATAGAAATGTTCATGGTGTTATTGTTGTTTCCTCGCAGGAACAAATCAGTAAATATTACGGTGATGTAGCCGTGTTTAAGCTTAATTACGCTAAAGCTGATGATGCAAAAACTATTTTAAAGGACATTATTAAAGGCGAAGGTGCCGGTGTTAGCGTTGATCCTATTACTAACTCTATTGTTTTTACCGGCAACCGGGCGGACGAGCAGAAAGTTCGAGATACGCTGGCTTTAGTTGATGTTCCGACAAAACAGGTAACTTTGGAAGCTAAAATCATTGCTCTCAACAATGAAGACACTAAAAACCTTGGTATTTCCTGGGATTGGGACGTTTTACCTCAAGCTCCTTCTTCCAGTTCAAGTTCATCATCTGGTTCTAGCTCCAGCTCTGGTTCTTCCTCGGATTCTACCTATGGCGGCATCATCCACCTGGGGCACGGCTATAAATCAAGTTTCCAAGCAACATTAAGCGCCTTGTTCACAAATGGTAAAGCCAAAATTCTGGCAACACCGAGAATCATTACAATTCCAGGCAAGGAAGCAAGTATCTTTATTGGTGACCATATTCCTGTTCTTACAGAAAAAAATGATAATGGACAAACTACCACAAGTACGGAATATGTTGATGCTGGTATTAAACTTTCCTATACCCCTGTTGTTAGTAATGACGATTACATTACTGCAGTTGTTCATACTGAAGTCAGCACACCAACATTGATTTCTGAATTAAAAAATTATAAAATCACCAGCCGTACTGCAGACACCAACGTAAGAATGCGCAATGGTGAAACCCTTATCATCGGTGGTCTGATCAATGAAGAAGAACAAGAGACATTACGCAAAGTTCCATTTATTTCCAACCTGCCTATTTTAGGTGAGCTTTTCAAAGACCGCACTAAGACTAAAAATAAAACAGAAGTCATGATGATACTAACGCCACATATAACCGAGGCCGGAGAATCTCCTGCCATCTATAATACAGCTCTTTTAAATTCTTCGAACACTGCAACCAATAATAAAAAAGTCGCCGCAAAAGTAAAAACTAACTCTGACTCTGAATCTCAACTGACTATGCGTGAAAAAACTGAAGCAATTCTGGGCAGAGATTTACCAGAATAGTATTAGTAATATTTCTAAAACAAAAGCACCATTTCAGATTAATCTGAAATGGTGCTTTTTATTTTTTTGACTTCATCTTCGATATTTTCTGCGCCGAGGATTCCCGAAATTATCGCAGCGCCTTGAGCCCCTGCTGCTCTTACCTGTACATAATTTTGCGCTTTGATACCACCGATGCCAACAATTGGCAGTTTTGATATCTTCCTGATTTCCTTCAACATATTCAACCCAACTTCAGACGCGTCCTCTTTACTATTTGTTGGGAAAATTGCGCCAACACCTAAATAATCAGCGCCGCTCTTTTCAGCTGCTATAGCTTCTTCGCAGTTATGAGCAGAAACGCCGATAATTGCCTCTGATCCGAGCAAGCTACGGGCAACATCCGCCGGAATATCGGCTTGACCGAGATGTACCCCTGCTGCCTTGCAAGCAAGTGCTATATCAATCCTGTCATTAATCAGCAGTGGAATCTTATATTTATCACATAGTTTTTTCACTGCCAAAGCTTTTTGCAGAAAGATGCCGCCATCTACGTTTTTTTCACGCAACTGAACTAAGGTAACTCCGCCACGAAGTGCGTCTTCAATACAGGCAAGGAAATCGCGTCCTCCCAGACAATTGTGGTCGGTAACTAAGTATATACTATAATTAATTATCAGTTTCATTTTTCACCTTCTAATCCATCAAAATAACTAATTACATTTAGCGCAGTTTGCTCATTTTGGCAAGTTCCTCAGATGAAAGTTGATATACTGAATCAAGCAGACGTGTCTTAAATGTTCCTGGGCCCTCGTTATCTTTCAGTGCTTTAAATGCTATTTCGGCAGCTACGTTCATTGTTTGAATGCCGCATAAGGCAGCTAACAAATAATCTTTTGTTGAAGCAGCCGCACAGCCTATCAATGTAGTAGTCATGCAGCCTGTGCCCGTAACTTTAGTCAGCATTTCAACACCATTACTGCCAATAATTGTTCTCTTGCCATCGCTGATTGCATCTTCTTTACCGGTAACAGCGAATATGCAACCATATTTTTGTGCTGCCTGCTCTGCCAGATGACCAATGTCACTTTGGCAGGTCACCAAAGAATCAACACCTTTACCACGTCTTGTTTCCAACAAAAGTGTCTGACATTCAGCGTAGTTTCCGCGTACGATACTTGCACCACCGCGTATTATTTCCATAGCCGCTTCAAAACGCATATCCGAGGCCATTACACCAACAGGGTCAATAACTATTGGTATGCCCTTTTTACGGGCTCTTACAGCGGCTAGCTCCATGCTGGCAAATTTTACTTTATTCATTGTTCCCAAATTCAAGACAAGTGCATCCGCAGAACCTGTTATCTCGCTTATTTCTTCCGCAGCATCTGCCATTATTGGTGACGCTCCAAAACAAAGTGCAATATTGGCGCAGTCACCTGCGGTAACATAGTTTGTCAAATGATGAATCAAAGGTTTTTGCTTCTTTACATATTCATAAATTGCGGTGAACCCATCATTAAATTTTATATCCATCATGTTAACCCTGCCTTATTGTACAAATTAAAGAAATGATGAGTAGGGCCACAACCATGACCAATATCCAGAGAGTTTTTGATTGCCACGGTAATATAATCTTTACTTGTCCTTACGGCATTCGATAATTTTAAACCCAAAGCCAGATTTGCTGCCAAGGCTGAAGATAGTGTGCAGCCGGTGCCATGGGTGTTCTTGGTATTGATACGTTCTCCCGTAAACCAAACTTCCTCGTTGCCGTCATATAACAGATCATCGGCACTCTCTTGCAGATGACCGCCTTTCATAAGAACGCTCTTAGCGCCTAAAGCGATGATATCCTTTGCTGCTTTGAGCATGTCAGCTTTATTATTGACCTCATAGCCGACAATTACTGATGCTTCAGGCAGATTAGGCGTAAGCAACGTTGCGATTGGCAGCAACTCTTTAATAAGTGTTTCGCAGGCATCCGGAGCCAACAAACGGTAACCGCTTTTCGAAACCATAACCGGATCAACTACTATGATAGACGGCTTATAAAAACGTAATCTTGCAGCAATGGTTTTAATGATTTGCTTGTCAGAAACCATGCCAATTTTTACTGCGTCCACACGAATATCATCAAAAACTGCATTGATTTGTGCTTCTACCATTTTTTCATCAATATTTTGAACCATGGTCACTCCGCAGGTATTCTGAGCCGTAACCGCTGTTATAACGCTCATACCATAAGTACCAAGCGCAGCAAAAGTCTTTAAATCAGCCTGGATGCCGGCACCTCCGCTGGAATCGGAGCCCGCAATTGTAAGTAAGTGTTTCAAGTATTATCCCCCATTTGCACGAACGGGCACAGGCTGCTAATCCAGCTCGTGCCCGTCGATATTTAGCGCATTTTTATAATACTTCTTTTACCTTATTAACAACGTTCTCTACCGTAAAACCATATTTTTCATAAATAACATCCCCAGGAGCAGAAGCACCAAATTTATTGATGCCAATAACATTTGACTCGGAACCGGTATAGCGGCTCCAACCAAGTGTTACGCCCGCCTCGATAGCGATTTTAGGCAAACCTGTTGGTAATACTTGTTTCTTATACTCTTCGCTTTGGCTTTCAAAAACATCCCAAGACGGCATAGAAACGACACTAACATTAATATTTTCTTTAGCCAGCGTTTCCTGTGCTGCCAAAGCAAGATGTACTTCGCTTCCCGTAGCAATAATTACTGCTTTGTTTTCTTTTGCTTTTTCACCAGGACTTAACACGTAGGCCCCAAAAGAAGCGCCATCATGAATAACATCCTTGTATTTATTCAGTACAGGCATTTTTTGTCTGCTCAGAAGCAATGCAGTCGGTTTGTTTTTATTCAGGCAAGCTGCCTGCCAGGCAGTCGCAGTTTCAAGTGCATCTGCAGGGCGATAAACTGAGAGCTCTGGAATCAATCGCAGGCTCATGGTTTGTTCGATAGGCTGATGTGTTGGTCCATCCTCGCCTAGCGCAATACTGTCATGGGTGAAAACAAATACCGATCTGATACCCATCAAAGCTGCCATTCTGAGTGCAGGGCGCATGAAATCAGAGAATACAAGGAACGTTCCGCCATAGGGAATAAAACCTCCATGTAAAGCCATGCCATTGACAATTTTGCCCATAGCGTGTTCACGAACACCAAAATGAATATTTCTTCCTGTACGATCTTCTGCAGAGAAGAAGCCGCCACCTTTTATGTCCGTTTTATTAGATGGGCCAAGATCAGCTGAGCCACCGGCTAATTCTGGCAGCTGCATCGCCAATTTCTGTATTATTTCTCCTGAAGCTTCACGCGTTGAGGTTTTGCTCACATCGGCAAAAACTTTTTCAAGGCTGTCCAGATTAACCATAGTTTCGCCGGCAATACGTCCTGCTAATTCAGCAGCCAGCTCCGGATATACTACAGCATAGTCAGCCATCAGGCTCTGCCAGTCTTTTTGTTTTTCTGCACAAGACGGCAATTTTTTCTCAAAATAGGTCTTAACAGATTCAGGGATATAGAAGGAATTACCAATCGGCCAGCCGCCGTCTTCCTTTGTCTTAGCCAAAGCTTCTGCGCCAAGCGGTTCGCCATGTGCCGATGCACAGTCTTGTTTAGGACTGCCGCAACCAATATGCGTACGAACCATAACCAAACTTGGGCGGTTCTTCTCAGCTTTAGCTTCTTTTACAGCAGCAGTTATACCATCAATGTCTTCCGCATCATCAACACGCAGTACCTGCCAGCCATAAGCAGTAAAACGAGCACCCACATCCTCACGGAAAGCAATGTCTGTGCTTCCTTCGATAGTAATCTTATTGTCATCATAAAGCAATATTAATTTACCTAATGCCAATGTGCCTGCCAGTGACGCGGCTTCGGAAGCAACACCTTCCATCAGGTCGCCATCAGAGCATATGCCGTAGGTATAATGGTCAACTACTTTAAACCCGTTTTTATTATACTTGGCAGCCAACATTTCTTCCGCAATGGCCATGCCGACGGACATTGCAAAACCATGCCCAAGCGGGCCCGTGGAAGCCTCTACGCCAGGCGTAAGACCATATTCCGGATGTCCGGGCGTTCTGGAGCCCCATTGACGAAAATTCTTAAGCTCTTCTAAAGATAAGTCAAACCCGGCAAGATGCAACATAGAATAAAGAAGTACTGATCCATGTCCCGAAGACAGGACAAAACGGTCACGGTTAAACCATTGCGGGTCACCAGGATTATACTTAATAAATTTGTCCCACAAAGTATACATTAATGGTGCAGTACCAAGCGGAAATCCCGGATGCCCGGAATTGGCTTTTTCGACAGCATCAACAGAAAGAAAGCGAAGGGTGCTGATCGCTGTACGATCAATTGTTTTCATCAATGAACCTCCTCAAAGCAGTAAAAATATATAAACTCTTATTTATTATAAGATAAACAATGCCCAAATAAAAGGGTTAATTGTTATTTATTTAACAATAATTTAATAATATCCGCTCGTGTTACCATTCCGACAATTTTACTCCCGTCTACCACCGGAACCTGTTTTATATTATGATCCAGCATCAGATGGGCAACTTCGCCGATGTCGGTACCTTCTTTTACCGTTATTACATCTTCCGTCATAATGTCTGCTGCTTTTTGTGCCAACATCTTTTTAAAGTCTTCGTTGTAAGTATCGACCCCATGATAATAAATAACAGCACCCAGCAAGTTGATGAATTCCGGCAAACGTGGTGTTGTCTCCAGCCTGAGCAAGTCACCCTCAGTAACTATGCCTACAAGATAACCACCGTCACTTAAAACTGGCATACCAGATATCTTATTCTTTGTCAGTACTTCTACAATTTCTTCAATTGAGCTATTACGATTAACACTTATTACGTCCCTGACCATGATTTCCTCAACTTTCATAGAAAACACCTCCTGCAATAAATATATTCAATTACTGGACAAAGAAGGTCGCCTACTTAAAAGCAGACAACCTTCTTTAAAATTATTGTTCTTTCATTGCTGCGCGTTCAGATATAATTTTTTCCGCTAATTTCTGCGGCACATCCTCATAGTGATCAAATTTCATTTCAAATGTGCCTAAGCCTTGGGTTAAAGCACGTAAATCAACGGCATATTCCGAAATCTCAGCATATGGTACCTGTGCTTTGACACAACTCATGCCATCATCCAGGCTTTGCATGCCGAGTATGCGCCCGCGTTTTGTATTCAGGTCACCTATAACGTCACCCATCATGCTTTCAGCGCAAAGAACATCAAGGTTATAATATGGTTCCATAAGTACAGGAGCGGACTTTTCTGCCGCTTTCTTAAATGCTTCGTGAGAAGCAATTTTAAAAGCCATTTCAGAAGAGTCTACAGTATGATAAGAGCCATCAAGAAGGGTAATACGTACGTCGACTACCGGATAGCCAGCCAGGATGCCGTGTTCCATCGACTCGCGCATACCTTTTTCAACCGCCGGTATATATTGTCTTGGTACCGCGCCGCCAAAAATCTTATCGACAAATTCAAAGCCACCTCCCGGTGCTAAAGGTTCCATTTTGATAACAACATGACCATACTGTCCGTGGCCACCGCTTTGCTTTTTATGCTTGCCTTCCACTTCAGCAGAACTCCTGATTGTTTCACGATATTCTATCGTTGGTGCTTTTAAAACAGCCTCCACACCGAATTTTCTCGCCATTCTTTCCATAATTATTTCTATATGCTGATCGCCCATGCCACTGATAAGAGTCTCCTTAGTCGTGGTGTTTTTCGTGACAATAATGGTCGGATCCTCATCCATAAGCCGAGATAGAGCTGTTGCAACCTTTTCTTCTTCGCCTTTTTTCTTAGCCGTAATAGCACGTGTATACATTGGCAGTGGAAAAGCAATAGGTGCAAACTTCACGGGAGCATTCTTATCACTAAGAGTATCGCCTGTAGCAGTGTATTGCAGTTTAGCTACAACGCCGATATCCCCGGCAGATATTGCTTTTAATGGAATCTGAGTCTTGCCCCGCATCGTGAACACAGTGCCAATTCTTTCCTCATGATCACGGCTGGCATTATAAACAATAGAATCTCCTGTAATCTTACCAGAAAATACTCTGAAAAAGCTCAAGCGGCCAACAAATGGGTCCGACGTGGTTTTAAAAACTAAAGCGGCCATTGGCGCATTGGCGTCTCTTATTTCTTCCTCGCCAGTTTTTTCATTTGTTACCACGAAATCATTCAAAATAGCGGGATAAGTATAGTCAATAATTGCATTCATCAAACGGCCTAAGCCTATATCCTTATAAGCACTGCCGCAAAGTACCGGGAAAATAACTGCATGTCTTATGCCTTTAATAAGACATTTCATAATTTCTTCATCGTTAATCGTTTCGCCATCAAGATACCGCATCATGACGTCGTCATCAGCTTCTACAGCTGCTTCAATCATTTTTGCGCGCGCTTCATTTGCATACTCTATCATATCTTCAGGGATATCCATTTCAATAGAATCATTGCCATTAGCCTTGTAAGCCTTCATCTTGAAAACATCAATAAGCCCGCAGAAATTCTCTTCTTTTCCTAATGGTAACTGTAGCGGCAAAACTCTCTTGCCAAACTTACTTCTTAATTCATCAAGGATACTATCAAAATCAGCATTCTCACGGTCCATTTTATTTACAAAACAAATTCTAGGCAAACCTGCCTCTTCGGCAAGTTTCCAGCATTGCTCAGTGCCTACCTGTACACCTGATGTAGCACAAACTACAATCAAAGCACTATCAACAGCACGAAAAGCACATTTTACTTCTGCTACAAAATCCGCAAAACCCGGGGTGTCGATAAAGTTAATCTTGGAATCGCGCCATTCAACCGGTGCCAAAGTTGCATTTACTGAAACTTTTCTTTTAATTTCTTCCGGCTCATAGTCCGTGGTGGTAGCTCCATCTTCCACTTTGCACATCCGGGAAATTGCACCGGAGCGATACAGCAAAGCTTCTGTAACAGATGTTGTTCCCGCTCCACCATGGCCTACAATTGCGACGTTTCTGATCCGATCTCCAGTATACTCTTTCATACATGCTTCCCCCTTATCCGAATTATTTAACAGCTCAACAATTCTATGGGGAAACATCCTTTTCCTTCTTTTTGTTTAGTTATGCTGCAATATTTAATTTTTCCACTTTTTATGTTAATTACGTGACACTTTAGAAAAAAGCCGCTTGCTTAGGCAAGCGGCTCAACTTATAAATTATTTTTTTTCTCGAGTTTTTTCTTTTTCCAACGTTCCCATAATACATATCCATAGATAAGTGCAACCATCGTTGCGATGATAGCCAAACGATCCAGATGCTGCTTATAATTTACAACATCATGTCCAATAATTACTTCCAAAGCTGTAGACGGAAACTTACCAATAAAAGTCGCGATGATATAATCACGCACGCTCATTTTACTTACAGCACCCAAGGCTGTAAGAATACCTGAAGGGAAATAAGGAAGTGTTCTGGCTATCGCCATTACCTGCAAACCTTTTTCTCCGCTCACCTCATCTAATTTTTCAAGGTTTTTACTTTTGCGAATCAATACCTCCGCAGATTCCCGAAAAAAATATCGCATAAGCAGGAAGCTTATGATAACGCCGATAGACTCTGCCATCCATGATACAAGAACTCCCAGTGGCAAACCAAACAATAAACCGTTGCCAGTGGAAATAAAAATTGATGGCAAAAAACCCACTGCATTTATGAGAATATCCAGTAAAAAACTAACTAAAAGAGCCCAGATACCAAATGAACGTAAAAAATCAATGAGCTCATCAACATTGCCACTTGTAGAAAGGTTAATAATTTTTGGGAAAAAGTCAGGCACAAGCAGATGAATACCCAAAAAAATCAACACCAAAAGCAAAAAGGCAGCAACTTTAACATAGGCTTCCTGTTCATACCAAGGTCTATCTTTATGGTCCATATTTGCCTCTTTCAATATCTATAAATTAAAAATGCGCTGAAACCTTTCATCGAACTGATTTTTCAAAACAATTTCAACATCGCTGAACATAGCGGGTTCCGCAACTGTTTTTTTCGCCAAGGTCCGTGCCTCGAGCAGAACATCCATATCATGCAGTATATCAGCAATATGTAAATCAGGCAAGCCATGCTGTCTCATTCCAAACAATTGTCCGGCGCCTCTTAATTCAAGGTCCTTTTCTGCCAGAACAAAACCATCTGAACACTCGTGCATGATTTTTAAACGTGCCAGAGTTTCAGGCTTGTCTGAATCTGTAAGCAGAACGCAATAAGATTGATTATTACCACGCCCGACACGTCCTCGTAATTGGTGCATCTGCGCTAAACCAAAACGATCGGCACCTTCAATAACCATCAGTGAAGCATTGGGGACATTAACGCCAACTTCTATGACAGTCGTAGCCACCAAAACATCTATGCTGCCGTTAATGAATCCTTGCATAACTTTTCCTTTTTCAGTTTCTTTCATTCTGCCATGAAGTAAACCGCAAGTTATTTCTCGTAAATACCCATGGGAAAGTTCCTCATATACTTCGCTGGCAGAGTTAACATCAAAAGTATCAGATTCTTCTATAAGAGGACAGACAACATAAGCCTGATGTCCTTTTTTGACCTCTCTCAGCATCCCTGCATATATTTCAGGACGTTTTTCATTGGTAAAACAAAGAGTCTCTATCGGTTTCCTTCCCGGTGGAAGTCCACGCATAACTGAAACATCCAGATCACCATAAACAGTCAGGGCTAGAGTACGTGGTATAGGTGTTGCAGTCATAACTAGAACGTCAGGTGAAAACTCCGACTTGTTAGCCAACTTTGCTCTCTGCTCTACACCAAAACGATGCTGCTCATCTGTAATTACTAGAGTCAGTGAGTTAAAAATTACTTCATCCTGAATCAAAGCATGCGTTCCCACGATAATATCAATATTACCACTGGCCAGGTCGGCTAATATTTCTTTGCGTTTACTTCCTTTTACGCTGCTTGTGAGAAGTTCTACACGAAAAGAAGTTTTTTCCATAAGCCCTGTCAGTGTCTGAAAATGCTGCTGGGCTAAAATTTCTGTTGGTACCATTATACACCCTTGATAGCCGTTTTCCGCTGTCTTGGCTAAAGCGAGGGCGGAAATAACAGTTTTGCCTGAACCAACATCACCTTGCAACAGTCTGTGCATTGGTTTTTCATCCTGCATATCAAGCGATATCTCCAGCCAAGCTTGTTTTTGGGCATCAGTCATTTGAAAAGGCAGGCAGTCAAGAACTCTGCTAACTCCTACCCCATCCTTACCATGTTTTATGCCTTTTTTGCCTGACTTTACTTTATTTCTATAATAAAGTAAACCACACTGCAATAAATATAACTCTTCAAAAATAAACCTGTCCTTTGCTGCTTTAAGAATACTGAAGTTTTTTGGAAAGTGAATATTATTAAGTGCTTCTAACCTGCCAAGCAACTTTCGCTCACTAATAATTTTTTGTGGCAGAGATTCCGGCAAATGTTTTTCTGCCAATAACAATGCCTGCTTTACTGCTCTTCTTAAATCATTCTGCGTAAGAGAACCAGCCAAGCTATACACAGGCAAAATACCAAGGCTTTCCTGCTCATCCTCTTTATCCATAGGTTGCAAGGAAGCTTCCGTAACCATACGGGCAGTTCTGCCCGGCTTCACTTTACCAGTGGCAATTGCTTTATTGCCAACTTTTAGTTTTTTAACCAAAAATCTTTGTTGAGCAAAAAAATAGATTTCCGCATATGCAGTCTCATCACGCACAGTGACCAAACTGTAACGTTTGCCCTTATGCGAATACTTTTCACCAATGCTGACAATTTCACAGACAAAAATCTGCTTCTCATTGTTTGTTGCAAGTTCTTTTATCTTTTTAAATCTGGAATAATCAATATAACTGTTGAAACGGGGATACATATTCAATATATCACCTATTGTTTCAACATTAAGTTTTCTTAAATCAAGGGCTTTCTTAGGACCAATTCCTTTTAATGATATTACAGGTTCATGCCACCACAATAAAATCACCACCAATTCAGGTCTTTCTTTTTTTTCTTGCATTTTAGTACCAGTCTATGGTAACATACTATTGTTGAATTTATAAAGAGGTTTTGCCCTATACTTAAAGGAGGTGCGACTATGGCATGTATTTGTGAAATTTGTGGCAAAGGTGAGATGGCCGGTTCTAATGTCAGTCACTCTAATAGACATACAAAACGTTCGTGGAAACCAAATATCCAACGCGTAAGAGCAGTTGTTGAAGGCTCAACTCGTGGTGTTAACGTTTGTACCCGTTGCCTACGCTCCGGGAAAGTCAACCGTGCAATTTAATCCAAATTATAAAAATAAAACCAAATACCACTAGGTATTTGGTTTTATTTTTATTTTACCTGCAGGCCGCATTCCGGGCAGAACTTTACACTCGAGCTTATCTTAGACCTGCATCTAGGACACAAAATAAAAGCCGCAAACTCTTTAAGCTTGTTTTCAAAAGATTCATAAAAAGCATTAACTTCTTTTTCTTCAGGTTTCCACGAATATATTTGCAATACCTTTCTGCGGGTATCAACAATAACCTGACATGTTTCTTCATCTAATTTTTGCAACGCTATGTTAACTATTTTTTTCCCAATACTACCACTAATGAGATGTGCTTCATTATCCTGTTCTTCAATCTTAATCGCCATCTCAGCGGCAACTAACAATATAATCTGCCAAGCAACAGCAAAATCAACTTCATACACTCGATTGTCAAAACAGCCACCCGCACCATCAATTCGCATTCTTATTCCTCCGAATAACTAATATATTTTAATCCAATTATAGCGTATTTTGACATTTTATGCACAAAAAGCTCCAACCTTAAGATGGTTGGAGCTTTTTCTTATTTGGCGTAATCAACAGCGCGGGTTTCACGAATAATGATTACCTTGATCTGTCCTGGATATTCCATCTCTGCCTCGATTTTTTTTGCTATATCTCGCGCAAGCAAGACAGATTCAGCATCATCGATTTGATCTGGCTTAACCATTATGCGAATTTCACGGCCCGCTTGAACAGCAAAACATTTTTCAACACCAGCAAAGGATTCGGAAATCTCTTCCAATCGAGTTAACCGTTTCAGGTAACTTTCCAAAGTTTCGCGGCGAGCACCAGGTCTTGCAGCGGAAACCGCATCAGCAGCAGCAACCAAAACTGCTTCAACTGACGTTGGCTCTACATCACCGTGGTGGGCTTGAATAGAGTTAATGATCTGTTCGGATTCACGATATTTTTTAGCAATATCTGCGCCGATTTCTACATGGGAACCTTCCATTTCATGGTCAATGGCTTTTCCTATATCATGAAGCAAACCTGCACGTTTAGCTAAAACAACATCAACGCCCAGTTCTGCGGCCATAATACCAGCCAAATGAGCAACTTCTATAGAATGGTTCAGTACGTTTTGTCCGTAACTTGTACGATATTTGAGTCTGCCTAGCAACTTGATAAGTTCTGGATGCAAGCCGTGCACGCCAGTCTCAAATGTTGCTTGTTCGCCCGCTTCCTTGATTTTTTGCTCAACTTCTTTTTGAGCTTTTTCAACCATTTCTTCAATACGGGCAGGGTGAATGCGTCCGTCATTGATAAGCTTCTCTAAGGCTGTTCTGGCAACTTCGCGGCGAACAGGATCAAAGCCTGAAATAATAACAGCCTCCGGTGTATCATCAATAATTAAATCAATACCGGTTAACGTTTCCAAAGTTCTGATATTTCTGCCTTCACGACCGATTATGCGGCCCTTCATTTCATCATTTGGTAAGGCCACAACCGACACTGTTGTCTCGGCAACGTGATCAGCTGCACAACGTTGAATAGCTAACGAAACTATTTCTCTTGCCTTTTTGTCAGCTTCTTCCTTAGCTTGTTGTTCCAAATCTTTAATCAGCACAGCAGTTTCATGCTTAATTTCCGTTTCAACGCTGCTCAGTAATTCCTTTTTTGCGTCCTCTGCAGTCAAACCTGAAATACGCTCTAATTCATTAGTTTGTTTATCAAAAAGTTCGTCTACTTTATCTTGGCTGGCCCGCAATTTATTTTCCTGAACAATGAGATGTTCTTCTTTTTTCTCATAAGATTCAAGCTTTTTATCGAGGTTTTCTTCTTTTTGGAGCAACCTACGTTCTAAACGTTGCAATTCAGAGCGGCGTTCTTTATTTTCGCGTTCAACTTCAGAACGCAGACGATGTATTTCTTCCTTGGCTTCCAGCAGTGTTTCTTTCTTTTTAGCTTCGCCGGTTTTTTCGGCTTCCTGAACGATGCGTGCGGCGGTTTCTTCAGCAGTAGCAATCTTACCTTCGGCAATATTCTTACGTACTAAATAACCGGCAATACCTCCAACAAGTCCTACTCCGACGGATATTCCGATTATTTCAAAAATAATCTTCACCTCCAAATTTTATTTTTAGAAAAACAAATGAGGCAACATCAAAATCTATGTCGCCTCGTGAATAACATAAATAAACATTAACACGATTGGATATGTTAATTCTATCTGTTTTTGCAAAAAGTGTCAAGATATACTACTCCGCAAAGTCGCCGCCCAACCTGTTCAATGCTTTTCTTATTATATTGCCGTTAAATCCTCTTGCCATTAATGTTCTGGCCATTTTTGGCAAAGTGTCTTTATTATCCAACCCGTACTTTTTATTGTTCTTCTTCTGCCAGCTTCTTGCAGCATCGACTGCTCTCTCTAATTCCGTTTCTTCAGAAAAAGAAGCGGTAATTTTTGCTGCCAATTCGTCGCTGATATTTTTCTTTTTAAGTTCCACGCGTAAATGATTTATACCATAGTACTTTTTAGCAAGCCATGAGGCATATACCTTATCAGCATACTTGGCATCATCGAGCAGGGAATATTCCTTTAACTTGCCGATAACTTCTTCTATTACTTCCTGTGGACAGGCATGCTGTCGCAGGGTTTTCACTAAATCTCTTTCGCTATAATCACGATATGAGAGCCTTACCAGCGCATAATCATACGCTTGGGCGTAATTAGTTAATTGTTTCGCTGTTCTCCTCTGCATTTATGGCAATACCTTCTTCTCCGGCCGGTTTTGAAACTGCAACAGCGCGTATTTTTTCATCAAGCTCTTTAGCCATCTTAGGATTGTTTTTCAAGAGCTCTTTTACATTTTCTTTGCCCTGTCCTAATCTTTCGTCACCATAAGAATACCATGCTCCACTTTTGTTGATGATACCATATTCAACGCCCAAATCAACCAAGCAGCCTTCTAAAGAAATGCCCTCACCATACATAATATCAAATTCGGCCTGTCTGAACGGCGGCGCTATCTTATTTTTGACAACCTTAACCCTGGTACGGCTGCCAATCATATCATTGCCGTTTTTCAGCGTCTCTACACGCCTGACGTCAAGCCTGATAGTTGAATAAAATTTAAGTGCACGACCACCGGTAGTCGTTTCCGGATTGCCAAACATGACACCAACTTTTTCACGGATCTGGTTGATAAAAATAGTTGCAGTTTTCGATCTGGCTATGATGCCGGTCAGTTTACGTAAAGCCTGGCTCATTAACCTTGCCTGCAGGCCAACATGGGAATCACCCATCTCACCTTCTATTTCAGCACGCGGAACAAGTGCCGCAACTGAGTCTATGACAATAATGTCGATGGCGCCGCTGCGCACAAGAGCGTCGGCTATTTCCAAAGCCTGCTCGCCATTATCCGGCTGAGAAATTAAAAGGTTATCAACATCGACACCAAGCTTACGGGCATAAATAGGGTCAAGAGCGTGCTCAGCATCAATAAAGGCTGCATATCCACCTAATTTTTGTGCCTCTGCAATCATATGTAAAGCAACTGTTGTCTTACCGGAAGACTCAGGACCATAAATCTCAGTTACACGGCCGCGTGGGATGCCACCGACGCCGAGCGCTATGTCAAGCGAAAGCGCACCGGTAGGAATCGTTTCTATGTTCATTTTGGCACCTGCTTCGCCAAGCTTCATAATTGATCCCTTGCCAAAATCCTTCTCAATCTGACGCATGGCAATTTCAAGAGCCTTAGTTTTATCCATATCCATACAATTACCCCCTATCTGAAAACATTATACAAACATCTGTTCGTTTAGTCAAGTGGATTAACTTAAATTTTGTTTTTGATAGCTTTAATTTCCTTTGATGTAAGTTTGTAAATTTCATTGCAAAACTGGCAATGCACTTCAGTTACTTCATCTTGTTCCATTTCGCTCAATTCTTTAGGGCTAAGGGTTGCTAGCATATCAATTACTTTTTCTTTGCTGCAGCGGCATTTAAATTCGACCGGCAGCTTCTCTTTTATGCTGAGCTCAAGGCCTTCCGCTATCTTCATAACGATTTTTTCAGGGGTAAATCCTGAGTTTAGAAGTTCAGTAACATATGGCATAGATATAACATTGTTTTCTAATTTGATTAATACTTCTTCGTCGCAGTCAGGCATTGCCTGAATAAACCAACCACCTGCGGCGATTACTTTACCATCTTTGTCTACCATTACTCCTAATGCAACGCTCGCAGGAGTCTGTTCAGAAGTATATAAATAATTGGTAAGATCAGAAGCAATTTCGCCATCTGTCAAATCGCAGAAACCATTAAAAGGCTCTGCATTTGTCAAAAACCTTGTTACTGTCAAAGTTCCTTTGCCTATACCTGCGCCTACATCCAGCTTGCCATTTTTTAGCGGCAAAAAAACGTTAGGATTTTCAACATATCCACGAACATGTGTTCCTTCAGCATCAGCCACCACATTTCCCAAAGGGCCATCACCGGAAAACCTTAAGGTTACGCGTTCGTTATCCTTCATTGTTGCAGCAAATAGCAAGGCACCATTCATGGCTCTGCCTAAAGCTGCAATACTTAAGTGTGAACATTGATGGCGTTCATTAGCCTCCTGAACCAACCCTGTTGTCACAAGTGCATATATGCGAACACCTTCTGCTGTTGCTTTAATTAAATAGTCTTCCATCAGTTTTCTCCGTTATATATTCTTTAACAAATCAGCCATTTCGATAGCTGCCATAGCTGCATCAACGCCTTTGTTTCCTGCTTTAGTACCAGCTCTTTCGACTGCCTGTTCGATATTTTCAGTTGTTAAAACACCGAATGAAACTGGAGTTTCAAACTGTAAGCTTACACTGGCAATACCTTTGGAAACCTCAGCACAAACGTAATCAAAATGAGGTGTTGCGCCACGAATAACAGCACCCAGACAAATAATTGCATCATATTTACCGGTGGCAGCCATCTTTTTAGCCACAAGTGGAATTTCAAAAGCACCTGGTACCCAGGCAACAGTTATATTGTCATTGTCTGCGCCGTGACGAACCAGACAATCAATTGATCCTGATAGCAATTTTGAACTAATAAATTCATTGAACCGCCCAACAATAATACCAAATTTCAAATTATCAGCTTTTAATTGACCTTCTAATGTCTTCATTTCAATTCCTCCATTTTGTACGTTTATTTTAAAACATGACCCATTTTTTCTTCCTTGCAGGCAAGGTAATCATGATTATAACGGTTGTCCTGAATTACTATAGGCACTCGTTCAGTAACAGTAATGCCGTAACCGGAAAGTCCAACTCTTTTTGCAGGATTATTGGTTATCAGCCTGATACTTGTCAAACCTAAATCAGAAAGAATTTGTGCACCAATGCCATAGTCACGCAAATCTGCAGGAAAACCCAATTCCAAATTAGCTTCAACTGTATCATAGCCTTTATCCTGTAAAGCATAGGCTCTGATTTTATTTGCTAAACCAATACCGCGCCCTTCCTGTCGCATATAAAGAACAACACCCTGTCCTTCTTCTTCTATCATACGCAGCGCACTGGCAAGCTGGTCGCCGCAGTCACAGCGTAAAGAACCAAAAGCATCCCCGGTCAGGCACTCAGAATGTACCCTGACCAAAACGTTCTCTTTGCCCTCTACATCGCCTTTTATAATTGCAGCATGACAAAGGTCATCCAGATCATTTTCATAGGCTACAAGCCTAAATTGGCCATATTTACTTGGTAATTTAGCTTCGGCAGCGCGATGCACCATCTTTTCATTGGCTTTACGATAAGCAACCAAAGCCGCAACCGTTATAAATGTCAGGTTATGCTCTTTGGCAAACTCAATCAATTCCGGTGTTCTTGCCATAGTTCCATCATCACTCATAATTTCACAGCAGATGCCAACAGGTTTCAAACCAGCAAGCATACAAAGATCGGTTGTCGTTTCCGTATGTCCGATACGCCTCAAAACGCCGCCTTCGCGTGAACGCAAAGGGAAAACATGTCCCGGGCGACGGAAATCCTTGGCACAAGCACCCTCTTCAGTTACTTTTTTGATAGTCAAAGCTCTTTCAAAAGCGGAAATACCGGTCGTAGTATCAACGTGGTCGATAGTAACAGAGAAAGCAGTTTCATGATTATCTGTATTTTGTGCAACCATCGCACCAAATTGAAGCTTATCCATTATTTCCGGTGAAGCCGGCATACAAATCAAACCCCTGGCAAATTTAGCCATGAAGTTTATCGCTTCCGGCGTTACTTTTTCTGCCGCCATAATCAGATCGCCTTCATTTTCACGATCTTCGTCGTCCGTAACTAAAACCATTTTTCCATTCCTGATGTCTTCAATCGCTTGTTCTATTGTACCAAATTTAAATTCTTCGTTCATCTTAATCCTCCTATATGAATCCATTTTCAAATAATGTGTTTTTGCTTATGCCACCGGAAACGCTTTTGCGCCCTTGTGCGTTCAGCAATCTTTCAACATACTTACCAATGATATCGGTTTCAATATTCACACTGTCACCAATACTTTTAAATCCTAACGTTGTTTCTTTGGCAGTATGCGGTATCAAAGATACAGTAAAACTATCATCAGTCACATCAGTTACCGTGAGACTTATACCGTCAACCGCGATTGACCCTTTTTTTAAAATATATTTTACCAATTCAGTTGGAACGCTAATCGTCACAAGCATTGCTATATCTTCTTTTGCAATGTTGATGATCTTGCCAATGCCTTCGACGTGCCCGCTTACTATATGCCCATCCAGGCCATCCTGCAGTCTGAGAGTTTTCTCAAGATTTACCTTGTCACCGCTTTTTAAATAACCTATTGTAGACATCCTGACGGTCTCAGGCATGACATCCACAGTGAAATTGGTATTATTAAAAGCAATTACAGTCAGACAGGCGCCATTTACCGCGACACTTTCACCAATGTTAAGTGTTTTGGGTATTTTTACCGACTCAATCGTCAGCTGATATGACTGAAGGCCTCTTTTCATTGCTTTAACGGTACCCATTTCAGCTATTAGTCCTGTAAACATAACTTCACCCCTTTGCCATACATCCAGTAATCAAAAAGTCGCTTCCCAAAACCATGGTTTCCACTCTGTCCAATTGTATGCCATCGGCAATTTTTAAGCAGCCTATTCCGCCAATAGGTGATAAAGATTTTTTCCCGCCTATTAATCTTGGTGCAATAAAGGCATAAACGCGATCTACGAAGCCTGCATCAAAAAAATTGCCATGTACTGCGCCGCCGCCTTCAACCAAAATACTGGTAATTTTACGTTCACTCAATGTGATTAAAAGTTCATCCAGATCAACATTGCCATCAGTCGTGTCCACTTGCAGAACTTCAACATTATCTAAACATTTTCTTTCTGCCAAACGTTCAGGCAAAACATCTTTACCGGCTACAATAATAGTTTTAGCTTCACCATCGGAAATCACTTTTGCACTAATCGGAATTTCCAGCTTTGCATCCAGTATAATACGTATGGGATTTTTGCCTTCGACAAACCTGCAGGTCAAAGACGGATTATCTGCAAGCACTGTCCCCTTTCCCACCAAGATAGCGTCATAAATGCTTCGAAGATAATGTGCATGTGCCCTTGCTTCTTCACCTGTGATCCACTTAGAATCACCAGTACCTGTTGCTATCTTGCCATCCAGAGTCATCGCATACTTCAAAGCTACAAATGGCCTGTTTGTTGTTATCCAGTGTAAAAAGACCTCATTTACTTCCGCTGCTTCCTTAGCTAAAACACCGACGTTAACCTCTATGCCTTCTTCTTGCAAACGTCTTATACCATTACCTGCAACTTTTGGATTAGGATCTCCGATTGCAATCACTACTTTTTTAACGCCAGCTGCTATCAAAGCTTCGCAGCAAGGACCTGTCCTGCCATAATGTGAGCAAGGTTCCAAAGTTACATATGCAGTCGTACCGCGTGCCTTTTCACCAGCTTGTGCCAAGGCATTCACTTCTGCATGCGGCTCGCCGGCCTTATGGTGCCAACCCTCGCCAACCACATTGCCTTCGTCATCTACCAAAACAGCACCAACTAAGGGATTGGGGCTGGTCGTGCCGATACCATTGCGTGCAAGATCAATAGCACGTTTCATCCATCTTTTATCATCCATCGAATCAACGCCTTTCAACAAAAAGAAAAACCATACACTGAACCCTTTGGCTCGGTCGTATGGTTTTAATACACATCCATATGCCTTTTCACATCCAGACTATACTGTCGGTTTCGGAGTTACACCGAATCATGCCGTCGCCGGCTCGCGGACTATACCGCCGGTAGGGAATCGCACCCTGCCCCAAAGGCTCACTTATTAAGTTATACGAATAATATACCACTCACAGCTAATGATTGCAATTATTTTTTCAAAGCAGCAATTGCGGCAGCGCAATCATCGGCGCCATAAACATAGGATCCAGCTACAATAACGTCAGCTCCTGCATCACGTACCTGCTTAGATATGATGTCATTGACGCCACCATCAACCTGTATAAGCGTCTTGTGCCCGCCATCATTTATCAGCTGTCTAAGTCTTTGAATTTTCCCCAGACAGGTAGGAATGAACTTTTGGCCGCCAAAACCGGGGTTTACTGACATAATAAGAACCATGTCCACATAAGGTAAAATTTCCTCAATAGTGCTCAATGATGTTGCAGGGTTTAATGCCACGCCTGCTTTTATGCCTTTTTCCTTTATGGCTTGAACCAAACGATGCAGATGATTAGTAGCTTCAACATGT
>JAAYVM010000048.1 GCA_012517145.1 Acholeplasmataceae bacterium | reverse complement strand
TGAGCTTCATCAGAAGCCCCTATATCTATGTACATGTCTTTTTTTTGCACTACCTTATTGCGTTCTTCTTGGGTTAGTATGTGAGGAGGTTTACTCCCTATTACACCGACTAAATCTCCCTTTGTGCCATGAACTATAACACGCTGCCCCAGCATAACCTGTTCCCACCAACCACCTAAACAAACAAAATTTAAAAAGCCTTCTTTAGTTATATGTTTTACCATAAAACCTATTTCATCCATATGGCTGGCTAACATAATTTTCGGTTCTTTTTTAGCGCCTGCTGCTGTAAAAACAACACTGCCTAACTTGTCATAAGAAACCTCAGCTTTTTTATCTAAGCGTTCTATAAGCAAATCTTTAATTCTTCCTTCGAAACCAGATACTCCACAAGTTTCTGAGTATCTTTTCAGCCATTTCATTTTTTCATCCATAACCTGTTCTCCTTCATAAGAAATGTTATATATGAAACTCTCAAACAACTCACATTATATCATCTCAAAAGATTGTTGTCGAAGCTTTTAAAGAAAAAACAAGGCAAAGCTTTTGCTTTGCCTTGTTATCAGTTTTTTAAATCCGGTCAATTCTACGAGCAAGTTCTTTTAGTTTTTCAATTCTGCTTTCCGTAGTTGGATGCGTACTGAAAAGATTCATCAACGTTTTCCGACTGGCTGACAGAGGATTAATGATAAACATGTGCGCTGTAGCCTGAGTAGCTTCAGGCATTATCCTTCTATGAGCATAGTCGTCAATTTTGGCTAAAGCACTAGCCAACGCCAATGGATTTCCGCACATTCTGCCACCAGATTCATCAGCCATATATTCGCGTGATCTGGAAATACCGAATTGTATTAAAGTAGCAGCAATCGGTGCAAGAATTACAGTGACAAGAAACCCCGCAATGCCGCCACTACCTTCTTCATCATCGTTACTGCGGCCAAAGCCACCAAATATAGCTCCCCACTGTACAATGTTACCAATTGTGGCTATCAGACCTGCAATTGTAGCAACAATAGTGCTTATCAAGATATCGTGGTTCTTTATATGGCTAAGTTCATGTGCAAGAACACCTTCCATTTCTTCTCTTGACAAAAGCTGCATTATGCCGCTGGTGACCGCAACAGAGGCGTGTTCCGCATTTCGACCGGTTGCAAAAGCATTTGGCACCGGCTCATCAATAATATATACTTTCGGCATTGGCAATTGAGCGCGTCTCGCTAAACCAGCAACTATTTTAACCAACTCTGGTGCAGTATTAATGTTTACTTCTTCGGCATTATATGCTTTTAAAACAATCGTATCACTGTACCAATAGCTGAAAAAGTTCATGATAACAGAAAACGCCAACATAATGAGCATGCCGTTTCTGCCGCCGACCGCTCCACCTACGCCTACCAAAATCATTGTTAACAACGTCAATAAAAATACTGTTTTTAAACTATTCATTGTTCCTCCTAAAGTATGTAGCTTTAAGCTATTATGACAATTATATAAGAGCTTATTCTAACCTTCAAGATATGAAAAGTAAAGAATATGTGAAAAATCTACTTATTTAGTGTTATTTCTCAATTTTGGCCTTTACTGCAGCCAGCATATTCTCACTGTTCTCACGCACTTTTTTCTTTAAAATCGGATTAAGCAGACCAGCAATCATCGGTATACCAAATTCAAAATCAACAGAAAGCACAACTTCTACTCCATCATTTGAGTCAGTAAGCCGCCATTCGCCTTCCATTTTCTTTAAGTCACCTTCAGTTTGCTTATAGGTAATTCTCTTTTCGGCATCATTGAAATTATCCTTCTCTGTCCAGACAATACGTCTGCCATCAACATTAGAAACCCAATGACTAAGTGTGTAGTCAGTCCCTTTTTCTAAAATCTTGACACTTTCCAGATCATTCATGAAGCTTGGATATGCTTCCATATTTTTTACTATATTATAGATATCATCAATGTTACCGTAAATTATTGTTTTAGTTTCCACAAAAGGCATCTTTACAACACTCTCCCTTATAGTTCCTCAATAACAGCATTAGTTTGCTGTATAGCTTTACGAAAAGCCTCCAAAACCTGGTCGATAACTTCAATAGGCATTATCAAAGACGGTTCCATGCGAATTACTTTAGGATTATTGAGAGTATACGCAATCAAGATGTTGCTATCGATCATCAAGGACATCAGCATGCCACCGGCACCTTCTTTGGTCAGCTCAATGCCAATCATCATGCCACGCCCACGTACCTCTTTAATTACCAAAGGATAATCCTTCTGTATCTCTTCCAAGCCTTTCTTCAAATATGCGCCTGACACAGCACCACGATTCAGCAAATCCTCTTCTTCTATAACTTTCAAAGTAGCTAAACCAGCCACGCACGCCATTTGGTTACCGCCAAATGTTGAAGTATGTAAGAAAGGTGACTCAATTAATCCAGCCCATACTTCCGGTGTAGCTGTAAAAGAACCAATAGGCATAATGCCGCCGCCAAGAGCCTTAGCTAAAGCCATAATATCAGGAGTAACTCCTTCGTGGTCGACGCCAAACCACTTTCCTGTACGGCCTATGCCTGTCTGAACTTCATCAGCTATCAGCAGCACACCGTATTTATCACATAAAGCACGAACCGCAGTAAGATAACCATCAGTAGGTACAATAATTCCGCCTTCACCTTGAATAGGTTCAAGAATTACTGCAGCAGTATCAGTATCCATAGCAACTTCAAGCGACGCAATATTGCCAAATTCAACATGCGTAAAATTTTGCAATAAAGGCTCAAACGGTTTTCTGAATAAATCCCTGCCTGTGGCAGTCAAAGAACCGTAAGTCTTACCGTGAAACGCATTTTGAGCAGCTATGTATTTCTTCCTGCCTGTTGCCAGTCTTGCTATTTTCAGAGCGCCTTCTACGGCCTCAGTGCCACTGTTAACAAAGAAACTGTACTGAAGATTACCAGGAGTAATCTCAGCCAGACGTTCAGCTAAATCGGCCATCGGACGGTTAAATAATATTTCGCCGCACATTGGAATAGTGTCTAACGCCCCTTTAACAGCTTCAACAACTTTCGGGTGACGATGCCCAAGGCAAAACATGCCGTAGCCGCCCAAACAGTCAATAAACTCTCTTCCATCACTATCAGTAATTATCCAGCCTTCAGCCTTTGCTTCAACACTTGCCAGGCCCATAAACCTGAATAAACGAGCTACCGACGGATTAAGGTATTTTTCATATTTTTCAATGGTCTCTTCTACAAACATCATACTCACACCTCTGATATATAAATATAATCAATGTACAATACTTGATGCATTGACAAACTTAATGCCGCTATCCTTTAAAGAACTATAGACTTCAGACCAAGCCTTAGCCGTATTTGGCCTTGCATGACATATTACAACTGCAAGACCGTTTTTGTCAGCCATTTCAGCAGCTGCCCAGATATTTTTCTTTATGTCGTCAACATCTGAACTGTTGTCCAGAAACTTTTGGTTTCTAGCGGTTGGTACTCCGAGTTCCTCTGCTGCCTGATCACCTATTGATTTTGAGTAAGTATTGCTATCAATAAAAAACAGTCCTTCTGATTTTAGTACTTCAAGAACTGCTTTCATAGTAGTCCGATTAGAAGTAGCTTTTGAACCCTGATGATTATTAACTCCAGCTATACCTGGCAAACTATCTATTGCCTCTTTTGTGTACGCCTGTACTTCGTCCTTCGTCATAGCAACCGTAACCATTTTTGTTTCTGAAGCCGCTGAGGCATCTAATGGCTCCATGGGCAGATGCAGCATTGCTTCTTTGCCATTACCTTGAATAACCCCCAGAGCAGCGCTGCTGTTAGCTTTAAATGGCAATATTGCAAAACTCATTTTGATTGGCAATCCCGATAGTTTCTGCACCGGTGCAAGATCGTAGCCGCAGTCATCAACAATAACAGCCAGATTACCGCTATATTTCTTCTCCTTAGTTGCATTATATACTGTCAGAGTATCGGTAATGCATGTTACTTCCTGGGTTCCTGCCTTGCCATAAATAGCAACTTCAAGAACTATTGCCTTACTGCCAGCAAAAGATGTATTTTTTCTGGAAATTATGAAAAGATTTTCCGCTTTTGCTTTGCCGGTAATCCATGTGGCTGCTGCTTCCAAATCTTCTGCTGCTGGAACACTTACTGATAATTTACGTTCAGACCATAAGATATTCCCTTTTTTATCAGTACGTTCTTGCTTGCGTTCCTTGACATCATTATCCGAGACTCGCCAAGATGTCTTTGAAGCGAAAATACTATCGAGCGCTTCATGAGCAGACTTCGATCTGCCACGCAAATCCAGGTCAGTAGACTGCACTTTTTGTTTGGCATCATCAGAATTTTTTTTAGCTGTATCTTTGCCAGATGCATAAAAAAAACCACCGGCAACAGCTAAGGCCAAGAAAATAATTAAAAGTAAAAAACCGCTTCCTCGTGAATTTCTTCTTCTAATTTTTTTTGCCATGTCGTCCTCCTGGTAATTAGGTTAGGCACGTGGATGTGCTTTGTCATATATCAGTCGCAAACGTTTATTAGTTAAGTGCGTATAAATTTGTGTAGTAGAAATATCAGAATGCCCCAAAAGTTCCTGTACCGACCTCAGATCGGCACCATTATCTAATAAGTGCGTGGCAAAGGAGTGGCGCAATATATGGGGTGATAGTTCTTTACGAATGCCTGCTTTTTGACCATAATCTTTTATAATTTGCCAAAATCGCTGTCTTGTCATCCCGTTACCATAAACAGTTAGAAAAAGGTGTTTTTCTTCATTGTTCTCAGCATGTAAAAACTTTGGCCGCACAACGTTAAGATAAGTATCTAAATAGCGTATTGCTGTTTTGCCTAAAGGAATTATCCTTTCCTTGGACCCTTTGCCGAAAGCAATCACATACTTCATGTTAAGATTTAAATTGGAAACTTTAAGATTTACCATTTCAGATACGCGCATACCTGTTGCATAAAGCAATTCCAACATAGTACGATCGCGATAGCCTTCATCGGTTGCAGTGTCAGGAGCATCTAAAAGCAACTCAACCTCATTAAGGTTGAGAACCCGAGGCAACCTTGTTCCCTTCGTTCCAGCTTCAATGACTTGGGCAGGGTCGGAAGAAATGTAACCTTCTGCGTTCATAAAGCGATAGAAGGATTTAAGTGCAGCTAATCTGCGTGCAATACTGGTAGGAGCGTATCCTCTGTTTTTCAGACATTGCATATAAGCAATTATATCTGAACGCTTTACTTGGCGAAGATCTTTTTCAGCATTTTTTTGAAAAAGTTCAATGTCCCGAACATATGCCTGTTTGGTGTTTGGTGATAAACCTAATTCGACGGTAATATATTCAAGAAAAAGTTTAACATCATCAACCATAAAAAGGCCTCCTAAAAAAGAAAAGCTACACTAATAGTGAGCCTTTCTTGATACTTATTCCTTTTTTTCCGCTTTTTCTGCCACCATTATCTGAATGCTTGCCACTGGTGCAATTGTAGAAATAGCATGTTTATAAACTAATTGTTGCTTACCATCATTCTCAATGATTACTGTAAAATTATCGAAACCTCTGACAAGCCCTCTTATTTGAAAACCGTTTACTAGATAAATTACAACGGCAAGATTCTCTTTTCTTACATGATTCAAAAAGCTGTCTTGCAAATTAATTGCTGTTTTTGTGGAATTAGTATTCAAATTAAGCCCCCCTCATTAAAATCCCCGTCTCTAATACTTTTATCTTACAGCAGTTTATATTTTTTAACAAGTATTTGGTACATTTCTTCGACTATCTGGTCATAATCATCGTAATATTCCAGGTCAAACCATTTAATATATGGCATCTTATTGTACCAGGTCACCTGACGCTTAGCGAAATTACGTGTATACTGCTTAACCTTATCAATTGCTTCGGCCTTCGTAAGTTCACCATTTAAATATTGAGCAACCTGCTTATAACCTATACTCTTCATAGACTGTGCATCTACAGGCACTCCGGAATCCAACAATCCTTTGGTTTCTGCAAAAAGGCCATCCTGGACCATCGAATCAACACGCAGATTGATACGTTCATATAGTTTTTCTCTGGACATCCGTAACCCAAAGACAACCGCATCGTAGGCGATTTCGTCATCACGTTCCTGTGAAACCTTCTCCCCATGCAAAGCGGTCTCAATCGCTCTTATAATTCTGCGTCTGTCATTAAAATGCAATCTATCAGCTTCCCCTTTATCCAGGGCGGCTAATTTTGCGTGCAGTGCCTCGTTACCATATTCATCTGCAAAACTTTCCAATTCTTTACGCAGCTCATTTTTTTCATTTATAGCAGCAAAATCATAATTTTCCAAAAGGGCTTTTATGTACAGGCCTGTACCGCCAACAATCAGTGGAATTTTGCCTTGCGCATTCAGGTCTAAAATCAGTTTCTCAGCCATCAACTTAAAATCAAATACATTAAAATTTTCGTGCGGTTCCAGAATATTGACAAAGTGATGAGAAACTAATGCCAGTTCCTTGTCACTTGGTTTAGCTGTCCCAATATTCATATTTTTATAAACAAGCATTGAATCCCCTGATAATATTTCAGTTTTTAAACGAAGCGCCAGCTTTATTCCACAATTACTCTTACCTGTAGCGGTAGGGCCAAGAATGACCACAACTTTTGGTTTCATCTTATTATCTTCTCCTAATGCCATATTTAACTCTGCTGTAGCGGCCGCCTTGCACTTCTGAAATACCAAGCTTTTCAAGTGTCTTAACACTGCGTTCTTTGACAACTACTACAGGTGCAACACGTAGAGCTTGCTCAATAATATCTTCTTCAAGAGGTTTATCATAAGCTACAGGACGTAACGGAACCATATTGGCCGAACTGCTTACAGGGTGTCGAAACATTGGATCAAAATAAACGACATCAAAGGAATTATCTGGCACGGTTTTAAGATAATCAGCAGCAGTTGTATGTACAGTTTCAATACGATGAAAAGCCTCAATCAGGTTTTCATCTTTATCCCGATAATTTAGCAAACCATTTGTAACAACAAACCAGATAGGCATTGAAGCCTCTAAGGCAACTACTCTTCCTGTATCACCACATATATGGGCAGCTATGGTTGCATCTCCTGCCAATCCCATAGTACAATCCAATACTTTCATGCCACGTTTCAAATCAAGGGCTTCAACGAAATTATCGTTTTCTCCCAGCATAAGCCTTTTTATCCTCAAAGCGGCCATCCCTGGATGGAAAAACAAAGTGCCTTCACAGGAAAACACCTGTGGCCCTTTGTTAGTTGCAACAATCAAGGCATCTAGGTTATTTTCAAGCAATATTGTTTCCAGATTTCCTTTGGAAAGCCTTGCAAGATAAGACACATTTAATTCTGACGCCCACTTTTTAGCAACTGCAGGCAAATGCGGCGAACCATTAAGCCCTGTTGTAACTGCAAAACGCATAATAATCTCCTAAATTCTTTTAAACATCTTATAAAGCTCTTCTGAAGTAATTTCTATCATGCAAGGGCGGCCATGCGGGCATGTAAAAGGATGCTCCGTATTACAGAGGTCAAGAATAAGAGTTCGCATCTGCCGCATATTAAGAAGCTCGCCTGCCTTAATTGCCCCGTGACACGCGGTATAATGCAAAACACTTTGTCTAAGGTCACTGCCGGAAATTGTTTTCATTTCCGAAATCATCTTTAAAATGTCTCTGACAAAACTCTCCGCTTCTTCATCTTTAATATCTACAGGCAAGCTGGCTATCCTTAACATCTCTTCTCCTGCCTGCTCAATGTCAACACCCAATTGCAAAAATGTCTGACGATTATCTTCGATCAAGACGATTTCCTGGGGTGTTGCATCAATAAACAAAGGCACTAAAAATTGCTGTGAAGGAACATTTTCGTGGCATTTCACCAATTTATCATAAAGAATACGTTCATGCGCGGCATGCTGATCAATTAAATATAAGCATTTCTCAGACTGGGCAATAATGAAAACACGATCGACCTGACCTAAGGGCCAGATTTGGTCCACACCATTATCATAATTCTGCAGTTCTATAGTTGAAGTTTTCAATACATTGTCATTTTCAACAAGTTTCTCCTGCATAACATGTAAAGGTGTTGCTGCTTGTTCAAAAACACTTTGTGCCCCTTGACTTATATAGTAACTCTTGCTGGTTACAATACCAGCAGGCTCATTTTTGTTGCTGTTTTTCCAAATACTGTCCTTTAAATACTCACGCGTTTTACCAGCTGTACTTGAATCAATAGGATGAGTCATTCCTTCTTTCTGAGAAAATATCGCTTTATTATCCTGATCAGATGCTGAAGCACTAAGAGGCGTCGTTAAAGCACTAACCAATGCGTGATAAACTGTGCGGTAAATCATTCCCTCATCACTGAATTTAATTTCACTCTTTTGCGGATGAACATTAACATCAATGCTGGAAGCATCAACAGTAATATTCAAAACGGCAAAAGGAAAGCCAGCTTTGGGAATCTGAGATTGATAGGCATGATCAATTGCTTTGGATATCATGCGATTACTTATTATCCGCCCATTCACAAAAATTGTCTGCCACTGGCGGGTTCCCTTTAACAAAGTCGGTTTACCGACAAAACCACTAATGGTAATGCCATTTTCCTCACAAAAAACCGGCAATAATTCTTTACCTACATTTTTGCCGTACAAGGCAACGATCGTATCGACTGCATCACTATTTCCAGGCGTGCTGACAACCATTCTCTCATTATTAACCAATTGAAACCTTACATCCGGGCGTGATAAAGCAACTTTGCATATAACATCGCTGATGTACCGACCTTCAGTATTTATTGTACGTAAGAACTTTCTGCGGGCAGGAACATTAAAGAACAAATTTTCAACAATTACAGTAGTACCCACAGCACCACCTGATGATATACATTCCAGGCTTTCGCCGCCGTCTATGGAAATAGATGTGGCGAGGTCTTCGTTCTCTATCCTGGTTAGCATTCTAAATTTTGAAACAGAAGCTATACTTGGTAATGCCTCACCGCGAAACCCCAGAGTCTTAAGGCTTAATAAGTCCTCAGCCATGCGTATTTTGCTTGTAGCATGCCTTAAAACTGCAAGACGGGCATTTTCCTCTGACATGCCGCTTCCATTATCGACAACGCGAATATATTCGATTCCACCATCCTGAATCGTTATGTCAATTTTATCAGCACCGGCATCAAGCGAATTTTCAACCAATTCTTTAACCACAGATGCTGG
Source organism: Acholeplasmataceae bacterium (assembly GCA_012517145.1). Classification (GTDB taxonomy): domain Bacteria; phylum Bacillota; class Negativicutes; order Acidaminococcales; family Acidaminococcaceae; genus RZYP01. The sequence continues at coordinate 14,089 of JAAYVM010000048.1, read as the reverse complement.
TTTTTCTACAACTTCACCAGCAGCAATTTGGTTAGCCGTATTTTGATCCAAAATATAGACTTTATGCTCCATTATAAAAGGCCGCCCTCTCGTTTAGCTTCATCCTGAAGTTTATATAAAGCATTTAATGCTTCTAAAGGAGTCATCGTCATGACATCCATCGATATAAGACTTTGACATAAAGATTGCGTGAAAAGGGACTCTTGGTAGTTTTTCTTTTCTGACTTTGTATTCACATCCGCCTGTTCAGCACAATGCGCATTTTTGTCAAAGCCATCATATTCCAGCAGGATTTCTTCAGCGCGACTGATAACTTTTTTTGGTAAACCAGCTAACTGGGCAACATGTATACCGTAACTTCTATCAGTACCTCCGGGTATAATCCTTCTTAAGAAAATTACTTCCTTACCGCGTTCTTTGACCGCAACTGAGTAATTTTTAACTTCCGGCATGACATTTTCGAGTTCTATTAATTGATGATAATGTGTAGCAAATAAAGTTTTTGCTTTAATTTTCTCGTTAATAAACTCAACAACTGAACGTGCAATGCTCATGCCGTCAAAAGTGCTTGTACCACGGCCAACTTCATCAAGAATTATAAGACTGTCTGAAGTCGCATAACGAAGAATTTGTGCTACCTCGTTCATTTCCACCATGAATGTACTCTGACCAGTAGCTAAATCATCGCTGGCGCCTACGCGTGTGAAAATCTTATCTACCGGACAGATGCTGGCAGCTCTGGCAGGAATAAACGAGCCTATCTGTGTCATAAGTACCAGGAGCGCCACTTGTCTCATATAAGTAGACTTACCTGCCATGTTTGGACCTGTAAGCACAATCACCCTTTGCGTCTGAGCATCCATCATTGTATCGTTAGGTACAAATATCTCACGCTGTAATAACTTTTCAACAACAGGATGGCGGCCATCCTTAATCGATATTTCATGCCTGTTATTTAATTCTGGTCTTATATAATTATTGCGAAAGGCCACTATGGATAATGAGAGCAAGGCATCAATGTTGCCAAGAGCACGTGCTGTTGTTTGTATTTCTACCATTCTGGCTCTGATTTTATCTCTTATATCATTGAAAAGATAATATTCAAGTTCCTGAATTTTTTCTTTCGCACTAAGAATTTTATTTTCAAACTCTTTTAGTTCCGGAACAATGTACCTTTCTGCATTTACAAGTGTTTGCTTACGAATAAAATATTCTGGTACCAAATTAACATTACCCTTGGAAACTTCAATATAATAGCCAAAAACTTTGTTGTAGCCAACTTTTAAATTCTTAATTCCGGATTCTTCTTTGATTCTTAGCTCAAAATCACGCATCCAGATTTTATTGTCTCTGGCGATCGCGTGAAGTTCATCCAGTTCGGCATGATAGCCGTCACGAATCATGCCGCCTTCGCGAACAGTAAAAGGAGGCTCATCAACGATAGCATAAGCAAGCAAACTGTATATATCTTCATGTAAAGAAATTTCATTATTTGAACGTCTGATTAATCTTGTTCCGTTTGATGATAATAGCGCTTTCACTGCTGGCAATACTTCAAGTGAATTTCTTAAAGAAACTAAATCGCGTGCATTTGCAGAACCAACTTCTAAACGAGCTAATATCCTTTCCAAATCAAAAACGCTCTTTAACTTTTCACTTAAGCCTTCCCGTAATGAAACGTTATCAACAAAGGCACTGATAGCTTCTTGCCTTTCGATAATCGATGTAAAATCTAATAATGGACATTCTATCCATTGCCTTAATTTTCTGCCGCCCATGCTGGTAGACGTCTGGTCAAGCACCTCAAGCAGAGTTCCGTGCTTTGTACCATCACGCATATTTTTAACCAGTTCCAGGTTACGAATTGCCGTTGCATCAAGGTTCATGAACTTTTCTTTATCAACACACACAAGGCGGTTGATATTCGTAAGATCGGACTTAACGGTCTCGTGAAGATAGGAAAGCATCATTTCCACTGTTTTTTTGACAATCGGGGAATATGAAACATTGTTTCCAAAATGTTGTGAAAAATAATCATTGCCACTGTTTCCAAAAACGTATCTGCTTATCATGCACTGTGGCAGCCTTTGTTGCAAAAGCTGTTCTAACCAAACCCACTCATCACCGCCAAAAGACAATACAATCTCTGAAGGCTGCAAACGGTATAACTGTTCCCATACCGCATCTTCGCTGCTATCACCTGTTGCTGAAAACCAAAGACATTCGCCTGTAGAAACGTCAACTGCAGACATGCAAAGCTCACAATCAAGACGTGTGAGTGCAACAAGATATTGATTGTGATTAGCCTCCAGCAATTGTTCATTTAGGGCAGTACCTGGTGTAATGATTTTTATTACTTCACGTCGTACAATTCCTTTGGCTAACTTTGGATCTTCTACCTGCTCACATATTGCGATACGATAGCCTTTACCCACAAGCTTGGCAATATAGCCTTCAACCGCATGATAAGGCACACCGCACATAGGTATCTTATCTTCAAGACCACCGGCACGGCCAGTCAGGGTAATATTCAACTCTTTGGAAGCAGTCAAGGCATCTTCGAAAAAAAGTTCATAAAAATCACCTAATCTGAAGAACAACAGCTCGTTCTCATGCTGTCTTTTTACTTCCAAATACTGCTGCACCATCGGAGTGTATTCTGGGGTCATGATTCCGCCTTTCCTTTCAATAACCAGGTTTGTGCTGAGGTAATTTCAATATTGACAGACTGCCCTATCGTATATTCTTTCCCCATGACAGGCCACAATACCAACTTATTGGTTCTCGTTCTGCCAGTCCAGATTTCACTGTTACTTTGACTTGGTCCTTCTGCGAGCACTTCCAGTTTTTTGCCGATAAGCAGCTTGTTTTTAGCAAGACTGTTTTCATTTTGAACTTCCATCAAACGATTAAGACGTTCTTTTTTTACATCCAGGGGTATCTGTTCTTCATAACCAGCAGCAGGCGTACCTGATCTTTTTGAATAAATAAAAGTGTATGCGGCATCAAACTGAACTTCCCTCATTAAACTTAGCGTATCTTGAAAATCTTCTTCAGTCTCACCGGGAAAGCCAACAATAATGTCAGTTGTTATTGCAGCTTCAGGGCAATATTTCTTTATAGAGTCAACCAATTCAAGATATTTATCACGAGTATAGCCTCTGTTCATGGCTTTTAAAATACGATTGCTGCCAGATTGCGCAGGAATATGAAAATTTTCACAAATATTCTTACACTCAGAAACCACCTTGACGACTTCTTCGCTCATATCGCGCGGGTGGCTAGTCATATAACGAATACGTTCTACGCCGGGAATATCGTTACATTCTTTGAGCAGTTCAGCAAATGAATGGCGGTTTCCTTGGTCTTTGCCATAGGAATTAACATTTTGGCCCAACAAGGTAAATTCTTTAAATCCGTCTGCAACAGCACGTTCAATTTCTTTTTTAATACTTTCTTTGCTGCGGCTCCGCTCTCTGCCGCGTACATAAGGTACAATGCAGTAGGTGCAAAAATTATTGCACCCGTACATAATAGGAATCCAGGCTGCAAAGCTGCTTTTTCGGATACATTGGCCTTCAAACTCAGTTTCCTTTATGCTTACATCATCATAAACCTTTTGTCTTTTATCAGCTAAAAAATCAAGTAGAATTGCTTTAAAATTATTTACCTGCGCCGTACCGATTAACAAATCAATCTGCGGATATTTCTTAACTAATTTATCTCCGCCTTTTTGTGCCATACAACCAGCTACGCATATGATTTGTCCCGGGTGACTAGTTTTAACACCCTTTAGCTCACCAATTTTCCCTAAAATTTTCTTTTCGGCACTTTCACGCACACAACAAGTATTAACAACCACTACATCCGCATTATGATAATCATTGGTAAGGCTGTAGCCTAAATCGCTTAACTGCCCGGCAAAATGTTCTGAATCAGACTCATTCATCTGACATCCATAATTTAAAATTGTATACTTCTTATCAATCATCTAATTACTCCTCAAATAGCTTAAAATAAAATTTCGTACTTCTTTATTATAAACGAGATACCTCGATTAAACAAATAAAACAAGGCTCTGTAAAGAGCCTTGTTTTATTTGTTGTAATTAAGCTTATTTTAAAGTGAAACGATTTCTGACTCAGTTTTAAAGCTACGGTATTTATCGTGAATAATTCTGAGAGCGGTTGAAATAGCCTTTTTTGCATTTCCTTGATATTTTCTATCCAAAATGGTCTGGATACCTTCAGATCCTTTTGATAAATCATAACCTATAAGTAATTTAGAAACGTAATCGCGTGCAACCTTAGTGGCAAGCGTGCAATCGGCCTCAGTAATTATGCCAGTCTCAACATCCACGACCACGACCAGGCCAATTACCTTATAAACTTCAGCGGCCGTAATCCCCACAGGGACTTTGGCATAACCCGAGAAGAGCACCATTTCGTGTTGTTTTTCATTTAACAAGGTAATTGTCCCCCTTAAATAATATAGGTTTCTATTTTTTCTCTGTTGTTGCTACTGACAAACTCTTCACATCAACATTTACTTCCTTTACTCTCATTGCCGTCATCATTTCAACTGTTTCTTTAACTCTATGCTGCAGAATGTTAACTACCTCGAAAATATTGGCTCCGTAAAATAAAACGAGATCAATATATATAGTCATACCCTTGACAGGGTCTGATGGACGTCTGACCTTTATGTTGGTAACCCTGTCTATACCGCGTAATTTACCAATAATAATGTTAACAATATCGATAACAACATAATCTGAAATTGCAAGTTTTCCATAATAACTAAAAGAAGGTCTTACAATTGATTTTTCATCGCTGACCTTAATTTTTTTCTTTCTGGAAAACAGCTTATGTGGCAAATCTACCAAAATGCCTGATAAATGTGGTTTTAGCTCAACAGTTGGTACCGGAACTATATGTTTGCCCTCTTTAAGCCTGATTTGCCTGGCCCTGTTAATTTCATGCTTACTGGCAATATCCTGGATTTTAACAAATTTCACAGGTTTTGGCAGACCGAGACGGAGACAAATCTTCAATGCCATATTTACAGAGGTCCCTATTACCAAGATTCTTTCGATTTGTGCATCGGCAATTGCTTTCTTTACTTCGTCTACATGCTCCTGATCAGAAAAGATAGCGCGTTTCACTGCTTGTATCCTATTCTGTTCACTTTTTGCAGAAGAACCAGCAAGAATCTTTGTTCCTTTAATCAGAAGACCGTCATCAATAATAGCTTCACTTTTGTTATCATGGGCAACAGACAAAGCCCTATGACTTTTGCCGGTGCCGCTGGGTCCCACAAACGCAACTACTTCCATGATGACCTCCCCTAAAACGACATAGACCTATTTATATTCTATCATAGATTTTACATTTCTATATAAAATTGAAAAATCTCCTAAGTTTTTTGGAAATCTACCTTTGTCACCGTGAAAATCAGAACCACCGCTGACAAGCAACCTGTATGTTTTTGACAACTCAAGCCAGACATGTGTTTCAGCTGAAGAAGCTGAAGGATGCCACACCTCTATGCCATCAAATTTAATAGATTCAACTAAACTTTTCACCAATGTTATATCCTGTAGTTCGCTTGGATGAGCCAAAAAAGCAATACCGCCTGCCTGATGAATTAAATCAACAGCTTCAGCAGGGGTCAATTTAGGCTGAGGCACATAACCCGGTTTGCCACGTTTAAGCAAAATATCAAAAGCTTCCTGAATATCTTTAAAATAGCCCTTTTCTACCAATGCTTTGGCAACATGTGGTCTGCCAAAAGCACGATGTGAAACATCGGTAGCCTCAACCGACACATTATAACCCAAGGAATTTACTTTATCAACAATTTTAGCCAGCCTGATTTCACGAGCGTGTCGCAATTCATAAGTACGTTGTAAAAGTGGTTCATAGTTTTCATCAAAATGATAGCCAAGAACATGGATGGCTTTTTCCTCAATTTGTGTTCCCAATTCAATGCCTGAAAAAATACTTGGACCGTTTAAAATAGTTTTGATATACTGCCTGGCAGCAATAAACCCATTCACCGAATCATGATCAGTAATTGATATTACTCCTATATTCTTTTTATTGGCAGCATCAATTATTTCCTGCGGCGTAAAAAAACCGTCTGAAAAAGTACTATGAATATGTAAGTCTACAAGCATATCATATTCCTTTCACAAGCTGCACAAGAGTCCCTACGCCTATGCCTGTGGCTCCCTTCACCAAGTGTCCGTTTGTTTTCTGAGTTGTTGAAGTACCACCTATATCAATATGGGCCCAAGGAATGCTTTCATCAACAAATTCGCCAATAAATAGTCCACCTGTAATTACGCCTCCTGCTCTTCCTGCGCTGTTCAGCAAATCTGCGATGTCACTTTTTATTGCTTCTTTACACTCCGGAAGCGAAGGCAGACGCCAATATTTTTCTCCTGAAACTTTACCAGCTGATATTATTTCCTGGCATAGATTGTCATTATTACTTACAATAGCGGCAGTTTCGTTCCCCAAGGCTATAATAACTGCACCAGTCAAAGTCGCAATATCAATTACTTTTGAAGCACCCTGGCGGCAAGCATACCAAACTGCATCTGCAAGCACCATCCTACCTTCAGCATCAGTAGATACCACTTCGATTGTCTTACCATTGGCTGCCTTAATTATATCACCTGGTCTGGTAGCTGTACCAGATGGCATGTTTTCAGCACAGGCGGCTATTGCCATTACGTTACAAGACAATTTCATCTTTGCAATAGCTCTTATAGCGCCCAATACTGCAGCTGCGCCAGCCATATCGTCCTTCATTTCTCCCATACCGGCTTCAGGCTTAATCGAAATGCCACCGCTGTCAAATGTAATACCCTTACCAACTAAAGCAATCCATTTTGAATCATTAGAGCCTTGATATTTCAAAGTAATAAGTTTCGGTTCTGCGGCAGATCCTTTTCCCACAGCTAGTAACGCACCCATTTTTTTCTCTTTCATAGCCTCTGTACCCAGAATTTCACATGCGAGGTTAAACTTATCTGCGATTCGATGCGCTTCTTCAGCAATATATTGAGGTTGTACAATATTTCCAGGACGATTTACCAAATTTCTGGTCCAAATAATACTTTCACACAAAATATTCGCTTCAGCAATTATATCACTAGCTTGTAAATCCTTTGAATATACTTGAATAATCCCATCAAAATCATTTGCAGCTTCGCTTTTATATTCATTAAATTCATAACTGCCAAGTATTAGCCCTTCAATCAAAGCACTTAAATAGAAATGATCATCATTTGAAATGACCGGAGAAGAATAGACCAGAGTTTTTTCGCCTTTTGCTTTTACTATAGCTCTGGCAGTTTCTCCTGCAGCTTTACGCAGAATATCCGGTGTTAATTTTTCTACTCCACCCAAACCCGCAATTATAATCGTCCTAAAGCCACTGGCAGAATTTAAAACAATACTGGTGCTGTTGCCAAAATCGCTGATTTTTTTATCCTTATCCGCAAGTTTTTTAATCAAATCAAAGTAAGGAATTTCTTCATTGGCATAATCTTCTTTTGTAAGCAAAATTGCAACAACATCAGTTTCTTCTATACTCTGTACTGAATCAACAGCTAAATGTTTGTTGTAGAAATTATTAAGTTCGTTTATTTCCTCAGCCATCATATCAAATGCTCCTTTATATAAATATATCATTGAGATTTTCGACAAGAGAAAAGAAAAAACCTGCTACCATTATAACTGACAGCAGGTTTTTGAAATTATTTCATCAAACCGTATTTTTTAAATACATCACATACTTTTTCTTTTTCTGCCGTAGACATAGGTACCAGCGGAAGTCTGACGGGTCCAGCATTAATCGGAGTTAACATTGAAACGGCCTCTTTAACCGGTATTGGATTTGTTGTTATAAACATAGCCTTTGCCACGGGCAACATTTTGGTATTTAAATCCATAGCTTCTTTAACTTTTCCAGCTTCGTAAGCCTGCATTAAATCCTGCAATAATTGTCCCCCAGTATTGCTCACGACGCTGATAAGTCCGGTAGCGCCAACGGACATAAAAGGCAAAATCAGCATATCGTCGCCACTATAAATAGAAAAATCTTCTGGCAAGACTGAATACAATTCTGCGACTTGAGCGACACAACCGGCAGCTTCCTTTATAGCAACAATATTTTTGCAATCCTGAGCTAAACGGAGTACCGTTTGAGGTAATATGTTGGAACTTGTCCGACCAGGCACATTATATATGATTACCGGCAATTCCGTAGCATCGGCAATTGCTTTAAAATGCTGATAAAAGCCTTCTTGCGGTGGTTTATTATAATAAGGTCCAACAACTAAGAAACCATCAACTCCAGTTGCTTCTGCAGCTTTAGTCAATTCAATTGTGCCTGCAGTGTTGTTTGATCCAGTACCTGCAATAACCGGAACCCTCTTATTCACTCTTTTTACAACTGTACGAAATAACTCAAGTTTTTCTTCTGTAGATATGGTTGGTGATTCACCTGTTGTTCCACAAACAACTAAGCCATCAGAGCCGTTATTGATCAACCAATCAGCAAAATCTGCCATAGCTTCATAATTAACACTGCCATCTTGATTCATTGGCGTTACCATAGCCGTTAGTAATCTGCCAAAATATGGTATTTTCATTAAAAAATCCCCCTGTCATTTCATAAATTAAAGCTTAAATGCATCATGTAGAGCAGTCACAGCATCATTTAAACGTTCCTGACTAATTATTGCTGAAATGGTAGTATCAGAGTCCACAGTTTGTAGAATCGTAATACCTTTTTCAGCCAAGGCAGCAACAAACGTTGCCATTATTCCAGGGACACCGCGCATTCCTGAACCAACTGCTGATACTTTGGAACATTCAGAATGAACTTCAAAAAAATAGCCCAAATCATTCAGTAATTTACATGTTTTTTCTGCATCGAACATAAAAACAGAAAACATCGATTGTTCAGGCTGTAAATTTAAACAACCAACGCTTATGTTGTTATGTGCCAAATCATCAAACAATTTATGTCCGCTATTTACATCATTACCGTCAAGTCTGACTTTAAACTGCGCCAAATCTTTGAGATAAGCCACACTGCTGATAATCCGACCAGGTTCAGTAGAATTTTTCTCTACAACATCTTCATTGCAAATCAACGTGCCGGGCGCATCAGAAAAAGTAGATTTAACAACGATGGGAATTTCTTTCTCCATAGCAATTTCTACTGCTCTGGCATGTATTACCTTTGCACCTTGGTGCGCCATTTGACAAACATCACCATAGGAAACGCAGTCCAGGATGCTGGCATCGGATACTACTCGGGGATCTGCTGTCATTATACCTTCAACATCGGTGTAAATTTCCACACAGTCGGCTTCTAATGCTACGCCGAGTGCAGCAGCTGTTGTATCACTGCCACCTCTGCCAAGAGTGGTAAATCTACCGTCTTCAGTAACTCCCTGAAAGCCGCAGACTACCGGTACGATACCTGCATTCATATACAACATCAAATTTTCAGGGTTTATGTTTCTGATTTTCGCATCTCCGAAATTAGCGTCAGTTTTGATACCTGCTTGCCCACCAGTTAAGGCTGCTGCATTAATGCCAACGCTTTGCAAAGATGCAGCCATAACAGCCGCTGAAATAAGTTCCCCGCAACACATTATGGTGTCGAGATCACGTAAATCTACAGCATGGTTTTCTCTTTTTATTATTTCAATAAGACTATCAGTAGCATAAGGATCGCCTTTTCTGCCCATAGCTGAAACAACTACAGCAGGCGTAAAACCAGCTTTAATTGCTTCCATGACTTTATTTCTTGCTGCTATTCTTGCTTCCGCAGTTGCTACAGATGTACCACCAAATTTTTGTACTAATATTTTCATTTTCATTTTCCCTTATTTTCAAATCCATCCATTTTTAATCATAGTTTCTGCAATCTGTAAGGTGTTCAAGGCTGCACCTTTTCTTATCTGGTCGCCTACCACCCACATATTGAAGGAATTTTCCGCTGATTCATCTCTTCTGAGTCGGCCAACATAAACATCATTCTTATCTGAGGTATAAATTGGCATCGGATAGATTTGGTTCTGCGGATCATCTTGAAGCTGCACGCCAGGGAATTTAGCAATAGCATCTTTAATTGCTGCCAAATCCAAGTCGCTCTCCAATTCGACATTAACCGATTCAGAGTGGCTGCGATATACAGGCACACGAACAGTAGTAGCCGTAATTTTTATGTCATAGTCTTCAAGAATCTTTCTGGTTTCATTAACCATCTTCATCTCTTCTTTAGTGTAAAGATTATCTAAAAAGATGTCAATTTGCGGAATTAAATTGAAAGCAATCGGATAGTGCTTTTCAAGGCTGGCACTAGGAAGTATTTTTGCCTCCATCTCTTTACCTTCAGAATACGCCTTAACCTGGTTTGTTAATTCATCAATGCCTTCCTTACCGGCACCAGAAACAGCCTGATAAGTTGAAACAATAATTCTTTTAATTTTCGCAAGATCATAAATTGGTTTTAACGCCATTACCATAATTATAGTTGAACAATTAGGGTTAGCTATTATGCCTTTATGCTTCAAAATAGCTTGTGGGTTAACTTCAGGTACAACAAGAGGAACTTCAGGATCCATTCGAAAAGCACTTGAATTATCGATGACAACAGCTCCAGCCTTAACCGCATATGGTGCAAATTCCGTACTGATTGAACCACCGGCAAACAAAGCTATATCAATATCTTTAAAGGATTCACTTGTTGCCTCTTCCACAATGTATTTTTTCCCCATAAATGGAATTTCAGTTCCAGCACTACGGCTCGATGCAAGCAATCTCAGCTCAGCAAAAGGGAAATTTCTTTCTTCAATAAGTTTTAAAAATTCTTGTCCAACCGCTCCCGTAGCACCTAAAATAGCAACATTATACTTTTTCATTTCGCCTTCCCCTTTTCATATAATTAGTGATAATTTAAAGTAACTGATCCAATCCGTAAACAAGTCCTTTTCTTTCTGCAATCTTACGGCAGCCAAGCATAACACCCGGCATATAACATTCTCGATTGATAGAATCATTGCGTATTTTTAAAGTTTCGCCTGCGCTTCCAAAAATAATCTCTTGTGAAGCAACAAAACCAGGTAAACGTACACTATGGATATGCATGCCTTCATATTCGGCACCACGGGCGCCTTCAAGTTTTTCTTCTTCGGCTGGATTACCTTGAGCAACAAAGCCTCCGCGAACTTCAGCTAATTTTTTTGCTGTTAAAATAGCTGTACCCGATGGTGCATCAAGTTTTTGATCATGATGCAATTCAATAATTTCAATCTGCGGAAAATATTTTGCTGCTTCACAAGCAACTTTCATCATCAAAATAGCACCCAAAGCAAAATTAGGAGCAATTAAAATTCCTGAATTATTCTTCTTTGCCAAATCATCAAGCTCAGCCATATCCGATTGTGAAAAACCTGTAGTTCCAACTACAGCACATACACCAGCATTTAAAATAGTTCTTAAATTTTTCATCACGACATCAGGTCGAGTGAAATCGACAACTATATCTGGTTTTGTATTTCTTAATGCACTGTCAAGATCAGTATCAAATATTAAATCGGTACCTTCAACAGTTTTATCTTTAGCCATTATGTCAACGGCAGCAACCAATTTCATATCACTTTGCTTTAAAACAGTTCTAACTACTTCACTACCCATACGGCCCAATGCGCCATTAACAAGAATACGAGTCACACTAAACATCTCCTTATTATAAAAATAAAAGCCGCTGGTTATCCCAACGGCTTTTAAATACCTAAGATTACCCGGTATTTGAAGCATTATGAGATAGCACTCCACCAAAATTTCGGCGACAGTCCGACAGCTATTAACCGGCGGCCCAGCATGACAGTGCGGCCACTGTCAAACTTCGGCGGTAACCCTTTCATTCGTATCAACAAATCCCTTCTCCACGAACTAATAATGCTTTCCGCTCCTCTATCATCCTTTTCAATTAGCGTAATTATATACTACTATAAGTTCTTTTGTCAAACACAATTGTTATTTTGTACTCCCAAAGCCGCCGCTGCGTGTTTCCTTCTGGCTTTCTAAGTCGCCATCTGCCAAAAGAAATGGATAAAATATACCTTGGGCCACACGTTCACCTTTGTTTAAGCTAATATCATGATCATTGAGATTATAAATAAGAAGCTTGATATGGCCTTCGTTATCTTCATTATTGTAATAATCAGAGTCAATAATACCCTGATTATTAATCATCGTCAAACACATTTTCATTGCGATACTGGAACGCAGGTGCATACCAAGATATTCAGTATCCTGCATATAAGCCTTAATGCCTGTAGGGACAATATTTACTTTGCCGGCCTTCAAAACAACATCTTCAGGCAGATAAAAATCATAACCGGCTGAGTAATTAGTTTTACGCACTGGCAACAGGAAATCAACCTCAGCATATTCAGTCACTTTTTCAAAACCACGAATTCGCATGATCTTACTCCTTATGATATGTATAATTTAATAATTTAATTATTTTATTATAGCATTGCAAATAAGGAGAAAACAAGAAAAGCCTGTGCATATGCACAGGCTTTTAGAATATTTTATCCTTGTAACACTGCTTTACGAGAAAGGTTGATACGGCCTTTCTGGTCAATCTCAACGACTTTAACTGCGATTTCGTCTCCAACAGAAACTACATCTTCTACTTTTTCAACTCTTTCAGTAGAAAGTTGTGAAATATGTACAAGTCCTTCTTTACCAGGAAGAATTTCAACAAAAGCCCCAAAATTCATCAGTCTGGTAACTTTACCTGTATAAACCTTACCTACCTCAGCAACAGCAACAATACCTTCAATCATATCAATTGCTTTCTGAGCAGATTCGCTGTTTACAGCTGCCACAAAAACTTTGCCGCTATCATCGACATCAATCTTGGCACCAGTCTCGTCAACGATCTTTTTGATCATTTTGCCGCCAGGGCCGATTATATCGCGTATCTTATCAGGGTTGATGTTAATTGTAGTAATCTTTGGTGCATATGGAGAGAGTTCTTTTCTTGGTTCAGATATAGCTTCGAGCATTTTACCGAGAATGAACGCACGGCCTTTCTTAGCTTGTGCCAAAGCCTGTTGGAAAATTTCTTTGTTGATGCCGTCAATTTTGATATCCATTTGAATTGCTGTAATACCTTTTTCAGTACCAGCAACCTTGAAGTCCATATCGCCAAGAGCATCTTCCAAACCTTGAATATCGGTCAGAATAGTGAAATATTCACCATCTTTAACAAGACCCATTGCGACACCAGAAACAGGCGCCTTAATCGGTACACCGGCATCCATCAAAGATAATGTACTTCCACAAACGCTGCCCATTGATGAGGAGCCGTTTGATTCCAATACCTCGGAAACCAGGCGAATTGCATATGGGAATTCTTCTTCAGAAGGAATTACAGGCAGTAATGCTCTTTCTGCCAAAGCACCATGACCAATTTCACGGCGACCTGGAGAACGAAGCGGTTTTGTTTCGCCTACGCTGTAAGGCGGGAAGTTGTAATGATGGATGTACCGTTTTGTTTCCTCCACACCAAGTCCATCAATAATCTGCACTTCGCGCAATGGTGCTAAAGCTAAGACATTGAGTATTTGCGTTTGTCCACGGGTAAACAAAGACGAACCATGTGGGCGTGGTAACAAGCCAACTTCACAGGTTACAGGACGCACCTCATCTAACTGACGTCCATCTGGACGAATTTTATCAACTGAAATTGTTCTGCGAACAACCGTCTTAATCAGCTTTTGAGTTACATACGCAACATCTTTGCCATTTTCAGGATACTTTTCATTGAAAACTTCAGCGATTTCTTTTTTAACTTGAGATACCATTTCTTCACGGCGAAGCTTGTCGGCATCCATTAAAGCAGCCTTCAGTTTTTCTGCGCCGTAAGCCTTAATATCTTCGACAATTTCAGCCGGCGGAACATAAACAGGGACTTCCATTTTTGGTTTACCGATTTCAGCCTGAATTTTCTCTTGGAAAGCAACAATTTCTTTAATTACATC
>JAAYVM010000047.1 GCA_012517145.1 Acholeplasmataceae bacterium | reverse complement strand
TCTGGCAAAAAATCATCAAGTGGGAGCAGCATCCCTTCAGAGGCCCAACGGGCTAGATAACTGCGCTGTTCGTCACCCATCAGCATTATTGCGTCCGGCTGTTCATTGGATGCCATCATTGTATTCATTTTTTGGTCATAGTTGTTGGTCGCATCGTTGATAAACTGAATGTCCAGGTCAACTGCATCGCGAATATAGTTGATATAGTCGTTATCATTAATATCAGTTCCTTCGGTGTCCACATTGATGCTGGTTAGAATAGTAATGGTCTCGCGCACACCTCCTCCATTCGGGGTATCCACAGGGTCATCAGCGCTGTCTGGAGACGTGGGTGTAGCGTTGTTTGCACAACCGGTGGACTATTATCATATAAGTAGAGTCGACAAACACCCAAAACTCTGATAAAATAAGAAATCAGAAGAAAGGTGTTTGAGAATGAAAAAGTACAGTAAAGAATTTAAAGAAGAAGCGTTGAAGTTATCGGATGAAATCGGAGTAAAAAAGGCAGCGTCACAGCTTGGGATCCAGTATTACACCATTTCCGACTGGAGGAAAAAACGCAAAACTGCAGAGGCGGCATTAAAGCCGGTTCTCACCGATGATGAACTGCGAATACGTAACAGAGAGCTTGAACGCGAGATTGCCGAACTGCAGCGTGCAAATGATATTTTAAAGGATGCACTTGGTTTTTTCGCAAAAGACCGGAAGAAGTAAAAACAGCAGAACGGCATCTTTTCGTACGGGAGTTTAAAGAAAAGTATACCGTAAAAGAGATGTGCAAAGTTTTGAAAATCAGCGAATCGGGCTATTACCGATGGCTGAAAAATCAATCAAAGCAAACCGCTCGCGAGCTTCTAACGGTCAAAATAAAAGAAATAATATCTGAACATCCTGATAATGATAATTACGGAATAGAGCGTATCCAGACAGCACTGCATTTAAAAGGCATCTATGTAAGCCGTCGGACGATATATCGTGCAATGAGTGAAAGCGGATTGCTGCATAAATGCCGACGTCCTCACGGAATCACTAAGGCAACGACGGAAATACAGGAAAAAGAAAATCTTATCAAGAGAGATTTTTCTTCGGACAGACCGCAAACAAAGCTGCTGACGGATATAACCGAGGTACAGTGCGCCGATGGGAAACTATATATTTCCCCTATAATGGATTGCTTTAATGGAGAAATAATTGCCCTTGAAATGCGTGAGAACATGAAAAAAGAACTATGCGTTGATACGGTCAAACAGCTTGGGAAACTTAATAATTGCATACTGCACAGCGACCGTGGAAGCCAGTATACAAGTGATGCATTTCGCAAGGAGTTAAAAAAACAAGGCATTGTTCAAAGTCTTAGCGGTACTGGCCGCTGTTATGATAATGCAAGAATGGAAAGCTTTTTTGCTACGCTAAAAAAGGAAAAGCTGTACAGGATACCTACATACAGAATGACGCGAGAAGAAGTCAAAACCATTGTTTTCAGATATATATTCGGATATTACAATACCCGGCGAATCACAAGCTTTAATCCGGGCGGATTGCCGCCTGTGGCTTATCGAAAGCTTGTCTGCAAATTGGCAGCGTGATATTGCCGCACCCTTGACAGAACGCCGTAAAAAATGCCGGCACAAATCGCCGAGGGCGAGGGAAACTCAAAAATATGCCGAGTATTTGCCCTCGAAAAACTGCATTATAGCATTTTTTACGGCAACCTGTAAAGGGCAAGCCGCCTTCGGCGGTGCTGGTTTGCCTCAGGTTCAGAAAATCTAAAAATATGCCGTTGGTTTTTGGGTGTTTTTCGACTGCACATTTCTTGACAATTTCAAAGTCCTTTATCATGGCTTCACAGAGGTTTTCGATCTCGCTATAAGTAGTGAATTTTTTCACTGCTCACACCTCCTGTCAAGCCATCACATACCATGTGTGATTGACTCGGTAAATATATTTTTCCGCACTACCGATTATT
>JAAYVM010000046.1 GCA_012517145.1 Acholeplasmataceae bacterium | reverse complement strand
TTGGCCAATGTGTCAGTCGGCTTGTTAATAAACTTCCATGTCGAGCTTTTGAAGCAAGGGATCAGAAGATTCGTTTTGTAAAATCTTCGTGCACTTGGTGGTTTTTACAACTTGCCAACCCAAGCGTTAACCAGATGCAGCCCCCTCTCCATTCCCATCCGCCGCTGCACTGGTTACGCTTGTCGTTGAGCGCATGCAATTAATAATAATAAGGAAGTGAACAAATCATGAATAACAAAGATATATCTTCATTGGTTGTTCATAAACTGGCAACTATTCTGGATTCAAGCAAGCATGCCGAGGGAAAAATAACAAAATTCAATTTCGAGTCAGGCATGAGGCCCGACTTAGCGGGCGCACTGTTTAATATGTTGAACTCGGTTGATGATCTTCTTGCCTTTATTAATGAAGCTGATAATCAATACAAGTATTTTGGTCTTCTAAAAGAAGCCATAGAAGATGAGCAAAAAATAATTAAATTTAAAAATATAGAGAAGCCGGACTGGGATTTTACTGCTTGGTATTATGAAAAAGTATTAATGAAAAAAAAATGCATAAAATATTTTATTAGGTACTGGGAAATGGATTACAAAAACATAAAATTAGATCAAAAAGTGGGCATGACACCACAAGAATATGTTCTTGATGGAATGACAACTAATCTTCAGTATATCCAGGCTTATGCTCAGAAAGTGTTCGATGAAGTCTTTAATGATAAATTAGAAATTGAAGAAACACAAGTTTAACTGTACCGCGCGCAAATCATTTAGAGGCTTTAAGAGGTGATCGCAA
This sequence comes from Acholeplasmataceae bacterium, assembly GCA_012517145.1. Taxonomy (GTDB): domain Bacteria; phylum Bacillota; class Negativicutes; order Acidaminococcales; family Acidaminococcaceae; genus RZYP01. The sequence goes on along the minus strand of JAAYVM010000046.1, from coordinate 1,114 downwards.
AGGTCAACATAGTATTCGCATCAATAATAAATGGCGTATTTGCTTCATTTGGAAAGAAACGGATGCATTTGAAGTAGAAATAGTAGATTATCATTAAATAAGGTATTAATACGATGGCTATAAAAAATGGAACCTCTGCATCCTGGCGAAATTCTTTTGGAGGAATTCCTTAAACCTATGGGAATTAGCCAAAACCGAATTGCTTTAGACATTAGAGTTCCAGCCCGGAGAATTAATGAAATTGTTCTCGGCAAAAGACGCATTACTCCTGATACGGCTTTAAGGTTGGCGAAGTATTTTAATAATGTCACCGCAATTTTGGTTAGGATTGCAGGTCGATTATGATTTGGATGTTGCGATGGATGAAATATCGGAAAAGATAGAGAAAGAGGTTCATTCACTTGAAATAGATTGAAATCAATATAGGAATTTTCCCCTCTATTCTCTCCGCCAAAGATATGGTAACGATACTATGATTCAATAACATTTTAAAGTATCACCAGTGTTCACCCGACCTTCGCCGCCTTTGGCTGTTGCAGCTGTTGCTTTTTACTAAGCTTTGGTGAGTTTCGAAGTGCATCTTAAGCGGTTCGGTGTGTGACACTCCGCGTTATGCAAAGTCTCACTTTTATTCGCAGCATTCACGGAGAGCGGCTTCAGCGCAGGTCCAAAGTGGCGCTGCGATCGGCTGGACTGACGGCATAAGTAAATCCTTGCATGATAAACGGAGTCCATTGATGAATAAATTCGCGTTTTGGCTGCTGCTCGCCGTCGGCGCCCTGCAGGCCGCTGAACCGCCCGCTCTTTTGCCTGCCTCCGATCGCCGAAGAATCAACATCGATTTCGACTGGAAATACATCAATCGGGATTTCCCTCATGAGGAGGAGACCCATCAGGTCAACCAGCTGCCCTGGCAGACGGTGAACCTGCCCCATGATGCCTCCATCACCGGTGCTTTTGACCGGGAACATAACACCACCCAGGGATTCTTGCCCATGGAGATCGGCTGGTACAGCAAAGGGCTTTTCTTTCCCGTCTCCTATGAAAACAAAAAGATCTTTATCATCTTTGACGGCGTCTACCGCGCCTCTGATGTATGGATGAATTACGCCCA
>JAAYVM010000045.1 GCA_012517145.1 Acholeplasmataceae bacterium | reverse complement strand
GGGCTTGCGGCCCGCTGTGGGCGGCCTTTTTTCCTTTCGCCAATATGTCGCAGGAACGGGGCTTTGCTGCCCGCTGGCTGCGGCTTTTTCCCTTTCCGCTAAAGATACATTTCAAAGGCCGCCAGCTACCCGCTGGACGGGGATTTTTCAAAATTTCTTTTGCCTTAGTAATCCGGGCAACAGGATTTTGGCAACCGGCGGGGCAGAGAATTTTTCCTTTCACTCCCCACACCACCGCTCTTAGAAATTTGCCAAACGGAGCAGGCAGTTTTTTCTGGCTTCACCTACCTACTACGGGTGATTTTCGATTTTGCCAAATGGACACAAAAAAAGCAGCAAATCTTTTTCAGACTTACTGCTTTCGCTGGCCGCTGGTGGGCGGCTGATATTCAGTTTTGAAAGTTCGGGTCAGGGTGCCCCGAAGATAAAAAAACAACAGTATTCAATTTATTAAATAATTTCCTGTCGATTCCCTTTAATCAATACAGTTTGACCGTCAGCCAATTCAATCAAATCGTTCTTCGATATATCTCCAAAAGGGCTCTCTTTTTCAGCGTGTGGTATCAACGGATTTGCTAAATATCCTAATCCATCGGAAAAATTTCCGGCAGCAATCATACTACCTGCGCTAATTCCCAGATACACCAATCCATTCTCTATTGCTTGCTTTAGGGGCTTCGAAAATCCTGTTCTGTTTATTTCGCTAAGAAGCGTATGGGCATTTCCTCCACAAAAAGCAATCATGTCATATTGAGTGAGTTCTTGAACACTCATTAAGCGAAACGGTACAGGTATGTCACTAATATAACTTGAATATGTTCTTTTATATCCATCGGAAAGTAAAAACGCAAGATTATATATAAGAATATTATTCATAGGTATTCCCATATTCATAAGGCGCTCCATACATACAATGATTCCTTCTCGCGCACCATCATTTCCAACTGCGGCGGATGGAACCAAAATCGCTTTTGTGTTAATCGGTTCTTTTCCGATACATTTCCAAAATAATACCATAGTCTTTTCGTTTAAGCCACTTGAAGTTAAGAACAGGGTTCTCATAAACTTAGTCCTCTTTTAATTTTTCAAATTTCTGATTCTATGTAAGATGATAAAACATCAATTCATACCGAAATAATCCCATAATGTTAGTTATTTTGTTTTTTTTCAATACAGCTTACCATTATTATCACTATTCCGCGAGTATTAGATGACCTTAAATTCAATCTCTCCTTCTTGTATCTAACAAATATATTCTACTACCCCTGTTGTTTTTACTTTCTAATATACTTTTATGGTTAACTCATTGAAATCTACTATCAACAAAATCCAGCATTAAATTCTCTTCTCAGATTTTCGCACTACCATGCACATTTTTATAGAAATTATCAATACTATCTATTTTTTGTACCATTAGAAGTATCAATCCTTGTTCTACATTTCTTATTGCTACTAGACTTTCGTAAAGATGTTCTGTTTTGCTTTTTCAATTTTTTATTCATTTTTTGAAGTTTTTTATATGCATCTTGAAACTTTTTTTTCTTTTCATCTGTCAATCCAATTTTGGAGTAATAATAAATATTCATCCACTGCTCGGCCGTGATTAACGTATATGAATTTGAAAGACTAATTCTATTGGCTTTTCCCAATCTTTTGATTTGCTCATTAGAAAATAAAATAGAAAGTCTCTCTTTAGCAGTCTCTCCTTTAATATTAGTGTAAAAAAAAGCCACTAAATCTTTATAATTTTGAAGATCATCACCACTCAATCTATCATCCCATAACTGCATATGAAGCATAACTGTATCAACATTAGGCGAAGGAAAAAAATCGCTCCTTTTAAAACTATGTGTAATTTCTACCTTATATTGTGCCTTTATTATAGCAGCACGAAAACCTTCATATTTTTGTAATGGAATACCGCAATTCTTTTTAGCTGCCTCTCTTTGAATTATGATATTTATATCTGATGGTGGATTTACATCGTCTGTTAATTTCCTAATAATATCCGCTGTTATCTGAAAAGGAATATTGGAGAATATTTTATATCTGCGATTTAAAGGCAACTTATATTTTAAAAAATCACCAAATATATATGTAACATTATCATGACTGTGATATCTTACTAAATTATTATATAATTCTTGATCATATTCAACTGCAACAACCTCTCCAGCATGCTGAGAAAGTACATCTGTTATTATCCCTTTTCCAGGACCAATTTCAATAACATAATCTGTTACATCAATATTTGACTTGCTTATTAAACGTTCTACCAACTTTTTATTAACCAAAAAATTTTGTGAATATCCAAGATTTTTCATCTAATCGCACCTCATTCTCTATTTATTTTCATAACTATATACGAGTAAGCCCTAACGTTGCATAAAAAACAGCCCCTGTAAAACGATATATAAGTAAAGTGCGCCAATAACCTATTCTTTCAAACACGATGAATGACCATTGTAATTTCTTAAAAAATGTACAATTACTTTAAAATATTATATATCTGATCTTTACCTGAATCATTTGCTCACTATTGTTGTATCTATTTTCTTGCATAGACCATTTTTTTTGGGCACATACCAGTCTCACGGAACGACTGTTGCACATTTTCTAAAACATAGAAGACAAAATATTTTTACTCTATAGAATTCTTTCAAAAAATATAATTACTATTTGTCGATGGCTTTATTATACTATGACCGCTTACTTATGGGAATAGATGAATTGTAAACTTGCTGGTGAAAATCGCTAATGACAGTCGGTGTTCGTTCTTTGCTTATCGGTCAAAGCGAAATTTGAACAGCGCGGCGATTAGCTTCTGTTTTATATGTTCCTCAACCTCGGCGCTGACTTTCCCGTGTACTTTGGAACAGTATCGGATATATCCGACGTAGTGGGAAAGAACGGTGTCGATTGCGTCCGGGTCGCCCTCATGCGCCTTGACGATTGTTTCATAGGGGAGAAGTTTACTCATAGCGTTTTCCCTCCATGAGCCGCCGGAGCCGCTTCAAGGCAAGCTGGATATGCCGCCCTGCTGTGCTGCGTGTCCGTCCGATATGTACGCCGATCACCCGCTGCGGCTGGCGCAGGAAATAGTAACGGAAAATTTCTTCCTGTGTCTGCTCTGGCAAAAGGGCAAGGGCGGCGGCGAGTTCCGCATGGTACAGAACGGCGGTCTGGCCGCAGGCGGTAAAAAGATATTCTTCAAGCTGCTCCGGCTCGGCAAGCTGGACAAACTTCTCATTCATCAGATAGTCAAGGGAAACTTCCCGTTCCCACCTCCGGCGCAGCTTCAAAATTATATCTATGGCGGCGTGACGAATGACAACCTTGCAAAAGGCGTTAAAGGTGTACTGGATATGCACTTTGTAGGCTTCATCTTCGGTCATGGAAATTCCCCCTCTCTGATAATAGTGCGGGGCGGCAGCACTCCTTGCTGTCGCCCCTTGATTGCCTACCAGCAAAGGCGGGCGGGGCTGTCAACGGCGGCGCGGTACGCGCCGTTCATCTTGACCGTTGACTGGCTCGGCTGGCTTTGCTATGACAATATAGTTATTTCCAGTGCTTTAATTGCGAAAGGTACAAATCAAACTGATTACGTCTGGTTTCTTCATCTGCGTTATCGGGATTTGGCATATTCGCAACCAGATAATCCAATAAAGATTCCTTGGATTGATATGCAAATTTCCCATTAGCATAGCACCATTTACAATAGTCCTCGTTATAGCTTCCGTCTGGTTCTCGGCTAATCAGACCATCTTCATTCAATGGCATTCCGCAACACTGACAAACAAGTTGCCGTGGAGAACCCAGAAGCGTATTGATTGACACATCAAAAACTCGTGATAACAGTTTTAAGGTATCTGTATTTGGCTGCGTTTCGCCTGTTTCCCAGCGACTAACCGCCTGTCGGGTAACTTGCACACGTTCAGCCAGTTGTTCTTGCGTAAGGTTGTTTTTCTCGCGTAAATTTTTAAGAATACCTTGTATTTCCATGCCCGTCCCTCCTAAAGGTTGTTTTTACTCATTATAACTTCAAAATGGGGTTTTAACAAGCAACTCGCTGTTGCTGCGGAATAGTGGGCTGCTGTCTATCAATTCTTATGTGTTACTTTATGGCACATGAGCATTAATGCAGGAGTTGAAAAACTTGTGTTAACTGGGTATCTATCAATTAACGGAAGTAAAATCTTTGTTACTGATAAAGCTACTAAACTGCTTAAAGATATAGAAGCAAAAGAGGGGAAAGCATCACCTCTTGAAAGATAT
>JAAYVM010000044.1 GCA_012517145.1 Acholeplasmataceae bacterium | reverse complement strand
TTGGTAAACGCTGTCACCTCCGTAGGCGCGCTAGTTGAAGCATACGCAAGCGTTGGAGAAAAGAGTGCTATGAGTATGGTTACGACCAATACTAATAATTTCATATTTGTTCATATTCCAATATTGGTCGACTTACTGAGCCGCGCCAAATGCTCCAGTTGCCAGATCTGAAACAATATTTGTCAGCACGAAAGCACCAAGCACAACTGCAAGACCAATGGCTGAATACAAAATTGTTTTCTTGGAGCGATCAAGAGTTTCTGGGTTGCCTGAGCTAGTAATGTAGCCAACGCCTCCCCAGACAAAGAACCCAGCAGAAATGAGGCCAGCGAGTGTTACAAGTACTTGAATGACACTTTTGATGAATGTTTCGATTTTGGTGACATCTCCCGAAGCGGCAAAGACTGGCGAAGCAAATGTGAGTGCCGTGATGGCGACTGAAGAGAAGATAATAATCTTTTTATTCATAACCTACCTCCATATAAATTAATAATTTATAAATATTAGGCAGGTCTGGTTACAAAAAAGCCCCTATCGGAGGGGCAGCTCTGTAGAACTTGAGGGAATTATTATCCTAACCAGGCTGAAAGTCAAGAAGATTCGACAAGTAAACATTGTTTTCCCCGTATTTATTCACAAAGCATCTAACATCATCCAAACATCAACCATTCCGGTTTAAATATTAGCAATAAACCGATGATGAGCATTAAGAATCCACCTATCAAATGAGAATATCTGGAGTACTTGCTCTGAACCCCTACTGCTTGTAGGGTGATCATGGCTGTAAAAAAGATAACTAAGTCATCAAGCATGAAGATTAGAATATAAAAACCAAGATACAGATAATACTGCCAGCTTGGTAAGTTTGAGAGACTTAAAATTTGGGTGTAAATTGCTGGCAATCCCGCAGAACAAATGAGTTCCACCATATTCACTGCAACTGCTAACAAAATAATTCCACCCAGAGCTAATATGAACTGACGTTTTTGTGTAATCTGTTGCAGCTTTTGGAATATTTTCTGGCGTTTCTCATCTCCCATGACTCCACAACCACCTTTCTTGTTGACCCAATAATCCCTTAGATAGTGAATGCCAGCTCCAAGCGAAACCACTCCGATAAGCAGTCGTACCCACACGATAAACCCCAAGAATAGAAATAGATTCAACCAGGCTGACAAAAACAAGAAATACACTCCCGCACTCGAGACAATAAATGCAATACCTAATGCCCACATTCTTTTACGATCCTTCATGCCCAGCAATAAACTGATCAGGAATAATAACGTCCACATGGCACAGGGATTAAACCCATCTAAAAACGCTAACACAAAAGTTAAAACAGGTAGCGACAATTTGCTGGTATCAATAGTCCCGAAGATTGGAACTGATATGGTTTTCGTATCAACAGGAGCCTTAGGTTCTTCGGTCTTCTTCGGTTTCGGAGAAGCATCTGCCCGAACTTCTGGATTAATTTGTTCTCCGATGATTAAAGCAACGGAGTCTGCACACTCTGTATTGGAGCATTCCGCAATTCTTGATTCAACCTTTTGGGAAGTAATACCCTCAGCAAAACCAATATAGTATTTATCACCAATAACCAAAAACGGAACACCTCCAACATCGGTTTTTAACTCCATGGCTACTTTTTGCAGTAAAGCATTATTCTCCTGATTGTAATAAATCTCGTATTCCTTAACTTCTAGCTGTGGATACTTCTCATCCAGTTTTTTGAGGAAATCACGTTCTTTGGCACAATGCGGACAACCATTGCCGTAGAATAGATATGCCCTTACAGAAGAAGCAGCCTGAACTTGAACTAAGGCATAGAGACTAAGAAATATGGTAATGAGTAGGGTAAAAATAATACGGCGCATAATTATTTGTCTTTATTGGTGTTAATTTCCCTGATTAAATCTTTCTTTTCAACCTCTCCGCTTAATCGCAGGATTTCTTTATCATCTTTATCCAGAAAAACAAACACTGGTAAGACTCCACTATCAATACCATACTTATTTACTGCATCCTTATCTTTGTCGAAATCAAAGTACTCAGTCTTCATCCAATGATTTTCTTTTTCAATCTCACCCCAACGTGGGCGCATCACCAAGCATCCATTACACCAAACTGCACCGAACTTTAAAACTTTCATAGTTTTTCACCTCCATTCATTCCGGTATATGTAAAAATTGTAGGCCGTAGATTTCTTAACTTC
>JAAYVM010000043.1 GCA_012517145.1 Acholeplasmataceae bacterium | reverse complement strand
GCAATGCAGGAGGGTACGATGGCAAATAATTACTCACTTACGAAAGAAGCGGCACACGCTCTTAATAGCGACAAGACTAAAACTCATCCTTGTTACAATTGCGGTGCAGGGCAGTTCGGCCGCATTCATTTGCCGGTTGCACCAAAATGCAATATCCAGTGCAATTATTGTTTGCGTAAATATGACTGCCCGAATGAAAGCAGACCGGGTGTTACGACAGAAGTCCTTGGATCACAGGAAGCTTTGGCAAAATATCTTTATGTCAAAGAAAGAGTACCAAACTTGACTGTTGTCGGTATAGCAGGCCCTGGCGATGCATTGGCTAATTTCGAAGAAACAAGAGAAACCTTAAGACTAATTCGTGAGCAAGATCCTGATGTAACATTTTGTCTCTCAACTAATGGTTTAATGTTGCCAACTTATGCCCAGGAATTAGTTGATCTTGGTGTATCCCATGTGACTGTTACTATTAATGCGGTCGATCCAGTGATTGGTGCCAAGATATATCATCACATTAATTTTATGGGACAAACTTACACTGGTGAAGCTGCTGCTGGCATTCTTCTGGGCAATCAGCTCAGCGGTTTAAAATTCCTGACAGACAGAGGCGTAATTTGCAAGGTTAATATCGTTATGCTGAAAGGTATTAACGAAAATCATATTGAAGATGTTGTGAAAACTGTACGTGACTTGGGATGCGAAATTACCAATATAATGCAGATGATCCCTGTACAGGGAAGCGTATTCGAAGATATGCCCCTCGTTAGCAATAAAGAAGTAATGGAGATGCGTACAAAATGCGGTGAACATCTCAAACAAATGCTGCATTGCAAACAATGCCGAGCCGACGCTATAGGCACACTAGGTAATGATGTATCACTTGAGTTCCGTGGCTGCCACAAAACTGAAGAGAAGAATGAAGTTAATGCTTTGCAAAGAGTAGCTGTGGCAACAAGCAGCGGCATTCTTGTTGATCAACACTTTGGACATGCTAAAGAATTCTATATTTATGAAACTGATGGCGTCAAGGTTAAATTTATCGAAAAACGGCAAGCACTTGCTTACTGTACCGGTCAAAGTGAATGCGACGACGAAAAAGATGACAAGATAGAAAATATAATCAGAACAATCAAAGATTGTGGTGTAGTTCTGGCTTTGCGCATCGGCTCTTCGCCAAGTCAAAGACTTGCGTCTATTGGCATTCGTTCAATTACAACTTATGACCGTATCGAGGATGCAGTAAAAAAGGCAGCAGGAAAATAAAGGCGGTGGCTCTATGCAGATATATGACTGTACTCTGTGCTTTTTACCTGATAATTTCAAAGTGGAATTATATGTAGGCCTCTATAAAGCGCTTTGCCAACTGCCTGTTATTGTTGAATATCCGCTTGAAACTGAAGAGTTATTGAAAAAAGCTGATTCTTTGTACCCTAACAGCAAAGCAATAATTGTTCTGCCGCCACAAGATACTACTGCGATACCTGTTTTCGGTGAGACGAAGGAGGTTTTAGGCAGAGTGCTGTTTCCTTTTGATGACTTAGGTATTGCAGGAGCAATAGCTTTAAGGGAACTTGAAGCTGACGGTGAGGTCAGGACAGCTTTTGGCGGTTTGCATAATACAGCCGCAACAGAAGAAGTTCTTATGGCTTTATATGTGAAAGGCAGATTACCTCCAAAGACAACGGATTTTACAATAATGCCTAAAATATCAACATTGTGGCAAGAATTGACTGGCAAAAAAATACCGACTCATAAAGCAGTCATAGGCGGAGAAATTTTTGCTGTGGAATCAGGTATTCATGTTGATGGTATCTTGAAGAATCCCGAGTTATATGAGCCATTTACCCCTGAAGCGGTTGGTATGAAACGCAAGATTGTAGTGGGAAGCCACAGCGGTCATGTTTCGATACGAGAAAAATTGAAGGAATATAAAATTTACTGCAGCGAAGGAATGATTGACGGTCTTTTGACATATGTGCAGACAGAAGGGCGACGCCTGAAACGACACCTCACCGACGAGGAATTTTTGACGGCTCTGGGGGAAGAATATGCGAAACGAAGTTCATATAGTTGATACCACCTTGCGTGATGGAGCTCAAAGTCCTGGCATCGCCTTTACCGAAGAAGAACGTTTGGATATAGCTGCAATTTTAGATAACTGTGGCGTCCAAATAATTGAAGCAGGCGTTCCAGCAATGGGACCAGCAGAGCAAAAAACCATCCTGAAGATAAAGCAACGTTGTTCTAAAGCACAAATAGCGGTTTGGAACCGTTTGGTGATAAACGATATCAAGGAATCATTTGAATGTTTGCCTGATATTATTCATATTAGTGTTCCTGTCTCAGATAATCAGATACAGTACAAACTGAAAAAAAATCGTAACGAAGTCAAAAGAACATTACAAGAATGTGCTTACTTAGCAAAATGTTACGGGTATCCTATCAGCATAGGGTTTGAAGATGCGTCGAGAGCTGACGAAGCCTTTTTGGCTGAGTTCATGGTGCTTTTGAATGAGTATGAGCCAACACATATACGCTATGCCGATACGGTAGGAATTCTGACGCCAGCGCAAACATTTGAAAAAATCAGGCGTCTTAAATGTTTCTGTCCTTATTCAATTGAATTTCATGGACATAATGATCTGGGATTGGCAACAGCGAACACATTGGCTGCTGTACAGGCTGGTGCTGCTTTGGTTGACACGACAATCTTAGGAATTGGTGAACGCGCAGGTAATAGTGACTTTTTGCAGACAGTCAGGTTATTGGATGGTTTGATCAGCTGCGGCGTATCTATTAGGGAGGCAGTTGCTGTTCAAGATATATTCAAAAATTATGTATCTGATGAATGGAGGAATGGTTGATGAAATTTAATCTTAACTTAATCTTGATCAGTTTGCTGGCAATGGGAGTTATTATGTCAGGCTGCGGTGGCGAGAAAAAAGAAGAAACGAAGGCTGCAGCGCCTGCAGAGATTCATATATCGGCAGCGGCAAGTATGACGGATGCCATGAAAGAAATTGCCGATAATTACCAAAAGAAGAATCCTAATATAAAACTGGTGCTGAATTTTGGCAGCAGCGGTGCGTTGCAGCAAGCAATTGAACAAGGTGCTCCGGCAGATGTTTTTGTATCAGCAGCACAAAAACAAATGGATGCTTTGGAGAAAAAAGGTTTATTGGCAGATGGAACACGCAAAAATTTATTGGAAAATAAAGTTGTACTGATCGTACCGAAAAACAGCAAAATAGACTTAGCCAAGTTTGAAGATGTATTAAAAGATGAAGTAAAAAAAATAGGACTTGGTGAACCAAAAGGCGTGCCAGTCGGCCAATATTCCGAAGAGATCTTTAAAAAATTAGGTATTATTGACAAAGTAACAGAAAAAGCCGTTTACGGTTCGAATGTGCGTCAAGTGCTAAGCTGGGTTGATGCTGGCGAAGTAGATGCTGGTGTCGTATATGCGACTGATGCCGCTGTATCTAAAGTAAACAAAGTAATTTGTACAGCTCCGGAAGGGAGTCACAAACCGGTAATTTATCCTATGGCTATTATTAAAAGTACGAAACAGTTAGATGCTGCAAAAGCTTTTGCCACATATCTGGCAGGTGCAGATGCGAAAAAAGTATTTGAGAAATACGGCTTTGCCGTGAAGTAAGCCTATGGATAGCACACTTTTTGTACCAATCTGGATATCTGTCAAAACAGCGGTGCTTGCGACTATAATCACTTTTTTTCTTGGAATCTATGCTGCGGTATTTGTTATCAGGTCAAAAAAATATCAGGGATTCTGGGACGGCATATTTACCCTGCCTATGGTATTGCCGCCTACCGTAGTTGGCTTTTTTCTTTTGCTTTTGTTAGGAAAGAACAGTTATGCCGGCAAATTTTTTGCATTGTTTGATTATAATTTCATTTTCTCTTGGGAAGCAACCGTTGTTTCCGCTGTGGTTGTGTCCTTTCCGTTGATGTATCGTACTGCAAGAGGAGCATTCGAACAGTTAGATAATAATATAATTTACGCTGCGAGAATCTTAGGCATATCTGAATGGAAAATTTTCTGGCGTGTAATGCTGCCGAATAGCTTTTATGGCATTATGGCAGGTGTAGTTCTTGCTTTCACAAGAGCATTAGGAGAATTTGGTGCAACAATAATGGTAGCAGGCAATATTCCAGGAAAGACACAAACTATTTCGACGGCAATATATACAGCGGTACAGGCAGGAGATTATGAGCTTGCCTATAAATGGGTGAGTGTTGTAGTTGCCATTTCGTTTGCGGTTATACTTTTGCTTAACTGCTGGATTGCCAAACAAGGGAAAAACTCTGCTTATTTAACTAAGAAAGCGGGGTGAGAGATGGATGCTTGATGTTGATATAACAAAAAAGCTTGGGGAGTTTGAGTTAAGGGCCAAATTTTCTATTACAGATGAAAAAACAGCAATTCTTGGAGCTTCCGGCTGCGGTAAAAGTATGACACTGAAGTGTATTGCTGGAATAGAAACGCCGGATGCAGGTCGTATAGTACTGAATGACAGAGTTCTTTATGACAGTAATAAGAAAATTAATTTACCGCCACAAAAACGCAGGGTAGGTTACCTTTTTCAAAACTATGCCCTTTTTCCCAATATGACGGTAGCGCAGAATATTGGATTTGCCTTAGAAGGAAAAACTGAAAAAAATAATGTTGTTAATGAATTTATTAACAAACTCAGGTTAAACGGGCTGGAGAACAAATACCCCTCGCAGCTTAGCGGTGGGCAGCAGCAACGTACAGCACTGGCCAGGATGCTTGCACTTGATACTGAAATAATAATGTTCGATGAACCTCTTTCAGCCTTGGACAGCTTTTTGAAATGGGAGCTCGAACAAGAACTTTTGGATATTTTTGGTGATTTTGACAGACCGATTCTTTATGTGTCGCACGATAGAGGCGAAGTTTTTCGCTTGTGTGATCAGATTGTTATTCTGGATAAAGGTGAAATTGTCAGTAACAGCACAAAACATGATCTGTTTGAAAATCCGAAGTCAGTAACGGGAACCATTCTGACAGGCTGCAAGAATATCTCGCCAGTTTTTTGCAGAGGCAATGGTATAGTGATAGCAGAAGATTGGGGAGTAGGTTTTAAAATTCCACAAGGAATTGACGAAGACACCATCCGGTTTGTCGGAGTGCGTGCGCATCTGATGCAGAAAGGTGCGGAATATGAGAATGTGTTCAACGCACAAATCATCAATGTCATCGAAGATGTCTTTAATTGGATCGTGTCATTGAAGCTTTCACCAAAGGCAAAGAAATGCTTCAGATGGGTTGTCAGCAAAAAAGAAATTGCTCGCCTGCAAACAGGAACGAATATAACCGTAAGTATGGCTTCAGAACAAGTATTATTTTTGGAGAGTTAAAAAATGAATATAGTTATTAAACACAGAAGCCTGTTGCACTTTATGCGACAGGCTTCTGTGTTTTGAATAACATGATGTGTAGGCGGCAAATAGAATTATTATGTACTCTGAAATTATAAAATTATGGAGTAATGTTTTCCCTTGAAAGACAGATTCTTGTGCAGTATAATTATGAGCGTAATATATTAAAAAGGGAGTGGGGAAAATGGGGAGAGAAGAAAAACGTGGCTTGCTGGACAGAATCCTTACCTGGATTGAGAAGGCAGGCAACAAGCTTCCGGATCCGGCAACTTTGTTTGTCGTTCTGGCAGCATTGATTGTCGTTTTGTCCGGCGTTTTTAGCTTAATGGGGGTAACTGCTGTTCATCCTGGAACAGGAAAAACGCTGGCAGTAGTAAATCTTTTTTCTAAAGAAGGCATCAGACTCATGTGGAGTAAGGCCGTTAGCAATTTTTCCGGCTTTGCACCTCTTGGCATGGTATTGGTAGCCGTAATTGGTGCCGGCGCTGCAGAGAAAAGCGGGTTTTTGGGTGCATTTATGCAAAAAATGCTTGGAAGCGCTTCTTCGGCAATGGTTACTTTTGCCATTATGTTCATAGGTATCAATGGAAACATTGCAGGTGACGCCGCATTCGTAGTAATGCCGCCGTTAGCTGCTATTATTTTTTTGGGAATGGGGAGACATCCCTTGCTCGGTATGTTTGCTGCTTACGCAGGCGTAGCGGCTGGCTTTTGTGCTAATATTGCATTGGGGCTTTCAGACGCACTTGCTTATGGTTATACGGAAGCAGCTGCTCGGATGATTGATCCGAATTATTTAGCTTCACCTGCGATCAATTACTACTTTTTGGTAGCATCATGCATAGTTCTTTCTGTGGTAGGTACAGTTGTAACAGAAAAATTTATGGCACCAAGATTTGAAGATGTTGATTTAAGTAAATATGATTATGACAAAAAAGCAGCAGAACTTACGCCTCAGCAGAACAAGGCTTTGAAAATTGGTATCATGTCTTTTTTCATTACTATTGCTGTGATTATTGCAATGTGTTTGGGTGACGATCCTGTTCTTGGCGATGCTAAAACAGGTTCTCTGATGGCAGCAACCTCGCCGTTCATGAGCGGCATTATTATAACGGTATCCCTGATTCTTTTTGTACCTGGTGCCGTCTATGGCTTTTTCTCAGGCAGATATAAGAATGATAAAGATATGTTTGCCGATGTTGTCGCTGCGTTCAAAGATATGGCGCCATATATTTTATTGTGCTTTTTCTGTGCACAGTTCACTAATTATTTTAGCTGGAGCAATCTCGGTGCAATCATTGCCATCAAGGGAGCAGGTGCACTGAAAGAAATGAATTTTACTGGTATCCCGTTAGTAATAGGTTTGGTTATTGTTTCCTGCATAGTAAATATTTTTATTGGTTCAGCTTCTGCCAAATGGGCAATTTTGGCACCGGTATTCGTACCAATGATGATGATTTTAGGTTATGACCCAGCAATTACGCAGACTGCATATCGTATTGGCGATTCTATCACTAATCCGCTTTCGCCTCTATTCTATTATTTCCCGCTAATCCTCGGTTTTGCCAGAAGATACGAAAAAGACACGGGCATGGGAACAATTATTGCCAATATGATGCCGTATTCACTTGCCTTCACGATAACCTGGATTATTCTTCTTATTGCTTGGATTGTCTTCGATTTACCATTGGGACCTGGTGGCAGAATTTTCCTTCATTAATAAATGATAAATAATTGCTGCCGCTAATGTCTGTTGAGTCGAAAGGGAGAAAAATATGAATTTCAAGGAGCAAGCTGAAGAAATAAGCAGCTATATTATTGAAAAAAGACGATGGATCCATAGTCATGCAGAACTTTCTTTCAACGAGAAAGAAACAACAGCCTATATTGCCGGCGAATTGGAGAAAATGCGCATAGAAGTTCGCCTGTTCTCAGATTATTACGGCGTAATAGGCACAATTCATGGTGATAAGCCAGGGAAAACGGTAATGCTGCGTGCTGATATCGATGCTTTGCCTATAGAAGAAAAAAGCGGTGTGGAATTTGCATCGCATAATAAAGGCGTAATGCATGCCTGCGGGCATGATTGCCATAGTTCTATGCTGTTGGGGGCTGCGCGTATGCTTGCAGCTAACCGAAAAGAACTTTGCGGCACGGTGAAGCTTTTGTTTCAGTCGGCTGAAGAATCTTGTCATGGCGCTAATTATTATATTGAAAAAGGCTATCTAGATGACGTAGATGCTTTGCTGGGAATTCACGTCTGGGCAAGTATGGAAGCCGGAGCAATCAATATCGAAGATGGTTATCGTATGGCTTCTTGTGATAATTTCAAGATTACTGTAGAAGGTTCTTCTGTTCATGGTTCCACGCCTCATCTTGGCAAAGATGCCATTGTAGCAGCTAGTTCAATCATTATGAATCTACAAACTTTTGTCAGCAGGGAAAATGATCCGCTGAATCCGATGGTTGTAACTGTGGGAACAGTAAAAGCAGGCAAACAATTCAATATTATTGCCGATCGCGTTGAAATGGAAGGAACTATCAGAACTTACGGCAGTGAGATGAGAGAAAAAGTACAAAAAGAACTTGGACGGATAGTTTGTCATACGGCCGAGGCTTTAGGTTGCAAAGCAGATTTCGTTAACACACCTATCGAGCCGCCAGTTGTGAACAATAATATTGAAATTAACGAAATTGCCAGAGAGGCAGCGAAAGCTTTGTATGGCAAAAATATTCTTAGGCCCATGCCTAAAGTCATGGGTTCTGAAGATATGTCGATTCTCATGCAAAAGGTTCCTGGCGTTATGTGTTTCATTGGTTATTATAACGAAGCCTGCGGTTCTGTTTATCCTCTTCACTCAGATAGTTTTTGTGTTGACGAGGAAATATTGCCAAAAGGTGCTGCGCTTTATGCACAATTCGCCCATGATTATCTGCAGAAAACAGCTATGCAACCCGGAAAAGGGGGGCAAAAACTGTGAATATCAAGGAACTTGCAAAATTAGAAAAAGAGTATATTATTAAGCAGCGTCGTTTTTTTCATATGCATCCGGAGTTGTCGACAAATGAGGTCAACACTACAAGACAAATCGCAAAAGAGCTAGCTGATATGGGCATAGAAGTTACTACGTTTGAAAATTTGACAGGTGTCATAGGTACGATAACCGGCAGTAAGCCAGGCAAAACAGTTATGCTGCGTGCCGATATTGATGCCCTGCCAATTAATGAGAACCCCAATAAAAACTATGCTTCCGTGAATCCCGGCGTTATGCATGCTTGTGGGCATGACTGTCATATAGCAATGTTGTTGGGGGCAGCGAAAATATTATCTGCTAATAAAGAAGAGCTTGTTGGCACGATAAAGCTTTTGTTCCAGATGGGAGAGGAAATTGGCGTAGAATCAAAACATTATGTCGAAAATGGTTCTTTGGATGGTGTAGACGCAATTTTCGGAATGCATATCTGGTCGTTGCTTGATTCAGGTTTTGCCAACTTTGAATACGGGGAGCGGATGGCTTCCAGTGACCGTTTTACCATAAAAATTACCGGCAGTTCTGCTCATGGCAGTGCGCCGCAGGAAGGCAAAGATTCTATCGTAGCCGCTGCTGCTATTGTCATGGCACTCCAGACACTAGTAAGTCGCATCAATAACCCGCAGAATACGTTTGTGCTTTCTGTGGGCATGATGAACGGTGGTACACAGTTCAATATTTTGGCTGGCCAAACCGAATTGGTAGGAACGACCAGAACCTTTAACCGCGATTTCAGAAAAACTCTGCCGAAGTTGATCAGCGATATGGCATCTTCAGTTGCCCAGGCTTACGGTTGCAAAGCAGAAACAGAGTATTGCTTTTTCCCGGGTCCGGTAATCAATGAACACGCAAATCTTAATAAAATTGCCAGGGAAGCTGTTGCAAAACAAATGGGTGATAAAGCCCTTGTACATATGGATAAAATGATGAGCGCGGAAGATTTCTCTGTATATATGGAGAAGACGCCTGGAGTATATGGATTCCTCGGTGCCAGAAATACAGACAAAGGAATTTGCTGCGTCCACCATCATCCTGATTTTGATGTAGACGAAGACGTACTTCCTGATGGCGCCGGCATTTATGCTCAGTTCGCTGTAGATTTTTTAAAAACATCAGATTGAATAATTCAAAAAAGGCCCATAAGGGCCTTTTTTTATTGTGCATGATCCTGTTAAGATTGAGAGTGTTGAAAGCAAAACTGTGTCAGTGATATACAGAGGAATAATTGGAGTACAAAAAAATATGGCCAAAATTGATGCAGCTAATGTATTGTATGCAGGGTAGATTATATTATTTCTAATTATCTAAAGAAAGAGCAAAAAGGACAATTGTTGTAGTATAATAAATATTATCAATTACAGCTTTTTATTTGGAGGTGTTGATTTTGGATTTTGTTGCTCTTGATTTTGAAACTGCAAATATTGATCCTGCCAGTGCTTGCTCGGTAGGTATCGTTACGATAAAGAATAATATAGTAGTTGATGAATATTATAGTCTTATCAAACCTAAAAAAATGATTTTTGACAGCAGTAACATACAGGTTAATGGTATTACCCCAGCAATGGTGGAGGATGCTGCAGAATTTTCTGAGGTGTGGACGGAGATGGCAAAAAGGCTGGATGGACAGATGGTTGCTGCTCATTATGCTGCTTTTGATATCAAGGTATTGAAAGCCTCGCTCGACGATTATAATCTGGCCTATCCGGCAATCAGGTATGTATGCAGTTGGCTTATTGGTAAAGCGGTTTGGCCGGATTTAATGAGTTATCGCCTTGATGTATTAGCAAAACGTATCAGTTTTCAATTTGCTCACCATAATGCCTTGGAAGATGCCAGGGCCTGTGCTATGGTTCTCTTGCGGGAGTGCGAGGATTCTGGTATCGCATCCTTTGATGAAATGGCTAAAAAATATAAATTCAGCATAGGAAATATTGCTCCGCAAGTAAGTTTGTTTTGAATTTTCATATAAAAATATGTAAAGATAATTGCAAACGATAATCGTAATTAAATGAGAATTTTCCCTAAAATGATATTTTTAGCAAAAAGTGTTATACTGGAATTGTGTTACGACACATATCACTCAGCTAACAGGAGGTGCTGAAATATGGAGGAAAAATTAAATGCGATTACGCATGGAATAGGAGCTTTAGCTGCGGCTATTGGACTGGTTTTTCTTGTGCTATTGGCCTATCAACACGGTAGTGCATGGCATGTAGTGAGTTTCAGCATCTACGGTGCCACTTTGTTCTTAATGTATCTTATGTCGACGTTGTACCATAGTTTTCGTAACGAGCGTATCAAAAATTTATTCAAGATTTTTGATCACTCGGCCATATATCTGCTGATCGCCGGTACCTATACACCATTTGCTCTGATAATTCTGCATGGCTGGTTGGGATGGACGATACTTGGTATTATCTGGAGCTTGGCGCTTGTAGGTATTGTGCTTACTATTTTTTATGTACATAGATTTCGTAAGTTATCTACATTGTGTTACGTGTTAATGGGCTGGTTGATTGTAATTTGTATCAAACCGATGCTGGAACGTCTAGATACCATGGGTATGGTTTGGTTGGGAATTGGCGGCTTATTTTACAGTGTGGGCGCAATTTTCTACTTGTTGAAAAGGATGCCTTATAATCATGCTGTTTGGCATCTGTTCGTTATGGCAGGAAGTGCTTTCCAGTTTTTTGCGGTACTTTTTTATGTGCTGCCGGTTGCGGTTTAAGGTTAGTAAAAAAGCTGGCTTTGCAAATCTGCAAAGCCAGCTTTTTTTATTTGTGCTCTTTAATTTTTTCGAAGGCTACGGCAAGCATTAGTTTAATGCGGTTCAATTGATTTACTTCGCTTGCTCCGGCATCGCAGTCAATAGGGACGATATTGGCTTGCGGGTAGGAATGAAGCAGTTCGCGAATCATTCCCTTGCCGACTATATGGTTAGGCAGACAGCCGAAAGGCTGCAGGCAGATGATGTTATTAATGCCATGTTTGATCAGTGAAATCATTTCCGCTGTCAGGAGCCAGCCTTCTCCTGTTATGTTGCCGAGCGAAACATGATCTTTGGCCAAGGCAATCAATTCTTTGAGAGATTCTGGTGGGTTGAAGTTTTTGCTGCTATGCAGAGCCTTTTCGAGAGTTTTGCGATATTGTTCAACAATATGAATAAAAATTTTGGATTTAATCTTATTAGCTAAGCTGCCAGCAAGCAGTTTGTACTTGACGCAATCATCATAGGCTGTATAGAGGAAGAAGTTAATTAAGTCGGGTACTATGACTTCAGCACCTTCTTCTTCGAGGGTTTGCACAATGTGCCCATTGGCAATGGCATGATATTTAACCAGTATCTCCCCAACAAGACCAACCTTTGGCTTAGCGTTCTGCGGTTTCAGAGGCATATTGTCGAAATCACGCACTATGCCAAGAATATTTTTCTTAAATTGCCAACGATTACATTTAATCAAGTCATAACGGCATTTTGCAGACCATTTTTCGTAAAGTTCGTTGGCGGAATTAGGTCTGAGTTCATACGGGCGTACGTGCTGCATGACGCGCATCAGTAAATCACCATAAGTTATAGCCATCAGAAGTCTGTCCATGGTTCCAATGGAGATACGGAATTCGCCGGAGTCTTTGCCGCATAAAGAGAATACCGTTACCTGAGGCAGCCCGATATCTTTCAGCGCTTTGCGCATCAGAGCAACGTAATTGGTAGCACGACACCCGCCACCTGATTCAAAAAGCAGTACAGAAGTATACTCGGGATCATACTGCCCTGATGTCAACGCCTGCAGTAGTTGACCGATTGTCATAATAGAAGGGTAGCAGATGTCATTATTGACAAATTTCAAGCCGAGATCAACTGCTCTTTTGTCAGGCATCGGAGGAATTACAAGCTGATAACCAGAACCTTCGATCGCTGCCTGTAAAAATTGAAAATGAACAGGAGACATTTGAGGTGCCAGGATAGTATGCGTCTTTTTCATGGATTTTTTAAAAGTCGGCCAGTGATTATGGAGATTTTCTTCAATAATTGCGGTATTATTGGCATTGCGTACTTTCAAAGCAGCCAAGAGCGAGCGTATACGTATGCGTGCTGCGCCAAGGTTATTGATTTCATCAAGCTTTATGGCTGTATAGATCTTGTGGTTGGCTTCGAGCAATTCCTTCACCTGATCCATAGTTATCGCATCCAGACCGCAGCCAAAAGAGTTAAGCTGAATTAGTTCAAGATCAGGTCTGTTAGCGACCAGAGAAGCAGCAGCATAGAGGCGGGAGTGATACATCCACTGATCCATGACGCGAATCGGCCTTGGCGTTTTTGCCAGATGGCAAATGGAATCTTCCGAAAGAATAGCAAGGCCGAAGGACTGTATCAATTCTGGCAGACCATGGTTAATTTCAGGGTCAATGTGGTATGGACGCCCGGTCAATACTATGCCTGGAGTTTTTGTTCTCTTAATATACTCTAGAACTTGCTCACCTTGACGGTGAATATCATCTTTGTAATTTTTCAATTCCAGATAGGCGCATTTGGCTGCCAAAGCAATTTCAGCATGCGCAATATTTTCGTTTTTAAGCACATCGACAAGGCGTTTTTCTAAACGCTCAGGATTATCGAGCGGTAGGAAAGGCTCGATATATTCGATATTCTTTTCCGAAAGGATTTTCATGTTGGCACGTATGTTCTCAGAGTAGGAAGTAACTACAGGACAATTATAACTATTGTCTGCTGTCATATCTTCCTTGATATTGTAGGGTATGCACGGATAGAATATCTTGGTGACACCTTGGTTAATCAGGTCAATAATGTGACCATGTGCCATTTTTGCCGGATAGCAAAGAGAATCGGAAGGGATAGTTTCCAGTCCTTGTTCATAGAGAGTTCGGGAAGATTTATTGGAAAGAAGAACTCTGTAGCCTAATTTTGTAAAAAAAGTGAACCAGAAGGGGTAATCTTCATACATGTTTAGTACTCTTGGTATACCGATGGAACCTTTTGGAGCTTCCGCTTCTGCCAAAGGTTGATAAGCGAAGACACGCTCCAATTTGTAGGCATAAAGATTCGGCACAGGATTTTTTGGTAACGCTTTGCCAAGTCCGCGTTCACAGCGATTACCTGTCTGATACTTGGTGCCGTTTGAAAATTTCAATGATGTAATGAGGCAATGATTCCCACAAATAGCACAGCGATAGTTTGTGCGATTAATGGAAAAGTTATCTAATTCTGTAGAAGGCAAAATGGAAGAACGTACTCCGGCAGGTGCAGCCTCTTTGGCCAATAGTGCAATACCATAGGCGCCCATGAGGCCAGCTATATCCGGTCTTACCACTTCGCATTGCAGGAGGTTTTCCAGTGCGCGTAAAACAGCATCGTTGTAGAAAGTACCGCCTTGTACAACGATCTTTGTGCCAAGCTCTTCAGTATTTTTGATGCGGATAACTTTAAATAATGCATTCTTAATGACGGAAATTGCAATGCCGGCAGAAATATCGCCGACTGTAGCACCTTCCTTTTGAGCTTGTTTAACTTTGGAATTCATAAAAACAGTACAGCGGGTCCCCAAATCAACCGGATGAGCCGATGAAAGAGCCGTTTTAGCAAATTCTTCAACGGTCATGCCAAGTGATTGTGAGAAGTTGCTGATGAAGGATCCGCAGCCTGAAGAACAAGCCTCGTTCAACTTAATGGAATCTATGACACCATCTTTAACAGTAAAACTCTTCATATCCTGACCACCGATGTCAATGACGAAGGTCACTCCAGGCTGGAAAGTTTCGGCTGCACGGAAATGGGCAACTGTTTCAACTTCGCTCATATCAGCTTGTAAAGCGGCTTGTACCATTTTCTCGCCATAACCTGTAACGCCGGCATAGGCAATATAGGTATTCTTGTTAAAGCATGAATACATCTTTTGCAGAGCAGTAACGGCAGATACTAAAGGACGGCCTTGATTGCTGCCATAATCTGAGTATAACAAATCACCGGCACTATTAATCAGTGTCAGTTTTGTTGTGGTTGAGCCAGCGTCAATGCCCAGATAGGCGGGACCTATATGAGTTGCTAAATCAGCTCTTTTGATTTTGTGAGCCGCATGACGTGAACGGAAAATTTCATACTCTTCAGTATTAGCGAAAAGCGGCGGCAAATTATTAATACTAACGTTCGAAACGTTAAATGTATTCAGATTTGTAGTAAGATCATCGTAATTAATCTCTAAACCAGGATGAGCCAAAATTGCGCCGAGAGCAATAAAATAAGGAGAAGATTGGGGCGCAATTGCTTGATCTTCAGAGATGTTCAGCGTTTTAAGAAATAAGCTTCGCAGCTCTGAAAGGAAAAACAAAGGGCCACCCAAAAATGCAAGAGGTGCCTTGATGGGGCGGCCCTGGGCAAGACTGCCTATGGTCTGGTTAACTACGGCTTGTAATATGGAAGCAGCTATATCTTCTTTTACAACACCATCGTTCATAAGTGCCTGTACATCAGTTTTGGCGAAAACACCACAACGCGAAGCGATGGGATGAATAGTTCTGGCTTTCTTGGCCAGTTCGTTTAATCCTGAAGCATCGGTATTCAGTAAGGTTGCCATATGATCTATGAATGAGCCAGTGCCACCGGCGCAGACACCATTCATACGTTGTTCCATGTTATCGTAGAAATAAGTGATTTTGGCATCTTCACCACCAAGTTCAATGGAAGTGTTGGTAGAAGGAAGGCATTTTCTGATGCCTGCTGTACAAGCGATAACCTCCTGTACGAAAGGCAAATGTAAACTATCGGCCAGTCCTATGCCGGCAGAACCAGTAATGATAATCGTAAATGGTGATTTTGACAAAACTGAGCGTGCAGACTCCAATATGCCAGAAAAGGCTTTGGGGATATCAGAAAAGTGCCTTTGATATTGGTGAAACAAAATATTCTCAGCTTCATCTATTATAACGAGTTTTATTGTCGTAGAGCCAACGTCCACACCTACGCGCATTTGTTTCATGAAGAATCACCCCACCTGTCGATGTTACAAAAAAGCGTTATTTTAATCTTTCTATTATCATTGCTATGTTTTTGGAAAGAAGAATTATTCAAAAAGTAAATGGGTACAAACAACAGGCTTACAATCGCATTGGGCAACGATTTGTGCGCTGTTGTCTATGTGCCTCACTTTAATATAAGGCTACTTTGATAATTTGTCAAAACAATATTTATTTTTATGTAAACGTGCATTTTTATAAATGAAAAAGTCATCTCGGAGCATTTTTGAAATTATTTAAAAACTTACTTAAAGATAATTATTATTTTTCACTTTTAATTATAAGCCTTTTGCGCTAAAATGTATATGTAATGCTTAGCGTTTTAGTATTGAATGAAAGTTTGGAGGTCTTTATATGGAAAAATCATTTTGGAGTGCAGTAAAGGGAAGAAGAAGCATTTATAATATTGGTGCTGAAAAAATAGTTTCTGAAGAAAAAATTGAAGAAATTGTGACTGATGCTTTGCTGCATACACCATCACCATTTAATTCACAGAGTACAAGATTAGTACTTCTTTTTAATGAAGAACATAAAAAACTTTGGCAACTAACGCTTGACGTTTTGAAGAAAAAGGTTTCGCCTGAACAATTTGAACAAACTGCCAATAAAATAAATGGTTGTTTTGCTTCCGGATATGGTACGGTGTTATTCTTTGAAGAAAAGAAAATAGTCGATCATCTCTGTAATAGTTTCCCTTCCTATGCCGATCGGTTCCCTTATTGGTCACACCATACGAATGCCATGCATCAGTTCGTGATATGGTCAGCTCTGGAGGCTGAAGGTCTTGGGGCATCTTTGCAGCACTATAATCCTTTAATTGACGAGGAAGTTCATAAGAATTGGAACATACCGGTGAGTTGGCAGCGGATTGCACAGATGCCATTTGGGAATGTCTTGGCAACTGCAGGTGAAAAAGAGTTTGGCAAGATTGAAGACAGACTAAAAATTTTCAAATAGAAAAAGCTAATTGACAAAACAACCTCGGATTTTTAATCCGAGGTTGTTTTTTTATCACGTTATTTTTCAGAAAGATATTTGTTAACTGCTGCAGCTGCCTTTCGGCCTTCAGCAATTGCCCAGACTACAAGGCTTTGGCCGCGTCTGGCATCACCAGCGGCAAAAATACCTTCTATTGATGTTGCATATTCCTGATCATCAGCAACAATGTTGTTTTGTTGTGACCTTTGTACTTTAAACTCATCAAAAATTGTTTGTTCGGTACCGATGAAACCAAGGGCGAGCAGTACCAACTGGGCAGGTATGATTTCTTCAGTTCCTGGTATTTCTACAGGTGTCATCATACAATTAACATTTTTCCATTCAATCTGGCAGATTCGCAGTTTGTCAACGGTACCGTCTTTGCCTATGAATTCTTTCGTAGAGATACAATACTGGCGCGGATCTTTACCGAAAACTTCTATGGCTTCTTCCTGCCCGTAGTCAGTTTTAAATACTTTTGGAAATTCGGGCCAAGGATTGTTAGGAGTTCTTGAATGTGGAAGACAGGGCATTATTTCGATTTGTCTTATGCTTTTGCAGCCTTGGCGAAGAGCAGTTGCTACGCAGTCAGTACCGGTATCGCCGCCTCCTATTACTACTACATCTTTGCCTTTGGCAGAGATTGCTTTTCCATCTTTCATTTTTGAATCCAACAGGCTCTTTGTTGTTGAATGGAGGTAATCTTTGGCAAAATGTATTCCGTCAAGATCTCGGCCGGGTAGTGGCAAATCGCGGGGGATGGTGCTTCCTGTACAAAGGACGATAGCGTCATATTGTTTTCGTAGCATATCCGAAGATACACTGTGACCGACTTCGCTGTTAAGCGAAAACTCTACACCGCCTTTTTTCAGCAGTTCAACGCGTCGTTCGACCAGTTTTTTGTCCAATTTCATGTTGGGAATTCCGTACATAAGCAGACCGCCTGGGCGATCAGCCCTTTCATACACAGTAACGTAGTGTCCTGCTTTGTTAAGCTCGTCTGCACAAGCCAGGCCGGCAGGGCCAGATCCGATTATAGCTACCTTTTTGCCTGTACGGTGAGAGGGCTTATTAGGTTTTACAAGTTTACTCGCAAAAGCCTGTTCTATAACATATTGCTCAAGGTTTTTGATTGATACCGGATCATTGACAAGTCCGGCGCTGCAAGCGCCTTCACATGGAGCAGGGCATACATGCGATGTGAATTCAGGAAAGTTGTTTGTCTTGTTCAAACGGGCATACGCAAAGTGGTCTAAACCATGATAAACAAAATCATTGAACTCAGGCATTAAATTGTGCAGAGGGCAGCCTGACAGAGATCCATTCAGCATAATGCCGCTATGACAAAAAGGGATGGAACAGTCCATGCAGCGTGCAGCCTGAGTTTGCAGGTCCTTTTTGTGTGGAAGACTGCTTGTTTTGACTTCATCCCAATCATGAAGGCGTTCTTTGGCAGGACGCATAGCAAGTTCTTTTCTGTTATAATCCATAAATCCTGTTGGTTTTCCCATTATGCTTGTCCCTCCTCGAAAACACGGATAGCAGCTTCTTCTTCAGTGCAGCCTTCTTGAATATATTCGGCTCTTTTCTCAATTACACGTTTGTAATCTTTAGGAATAACTTTTACAAATTTGCTTACGTATTCATCCCAGTTTTTAATGATTTCACTAGCAATGACACTGCCAGTAAGCTTTGCATGGTTGAGAATCATTTTTTGGACTTCCAAATTATCGTTGATTGCCGTAATATGCTCCAAAAGAACAATTTCCTTATTACAATAGGCAGCGAAATCACCATTTTTATCCAGAACGTAAGCTACACCGCCAGACATACCTGCTGCAAAGTTACGGCCTGTTTCACCAAGAATGACGACGGTACCTCCGGTCATATATTCACAGCCATGATCGCCGACGCCTTCGACAACCGCGTGAACACCACTATTTCTAATGCAGAAACGTTCACCTGCTATGCCACGGATATAAGCTTCGCCGTTTGTTGCACCGTAAAAAGCAACGTTACCAACAATAATGTTTTCGTGTGGGTTAAAAGCAATATCGTCTGGTGGTTTGATAATAAGTTTGCCGCCAGAGAGCCCTTTGCCTACATGGTCGTTAGCATCGCCTTCCAGCGTAAGGGTGACGCCTTTTGGCAAAAATGCTCCGAAGCTTTGGCCGGCCGAACCTTTGAAACCAATCTTGATAGTATCTTTAGGGAGACCGGATAATCCGTAGCGGCGAGTTATTTCGCTGCCAAGAATTGTGCCAACAACCCTGTCGGTATTTTTAATTGGCAAAGTAATCTCGATGGATTTCTTTTCCTCGACGGCTGTTTTACAAATTGCAAGGAGTTCGCGGCAGTCCAAAGATTTTTCCAACTGATGGTTTTGTTTTTGAGTGCAGTATTGTTCTGCGCCTGGTTCAATTTCAGGCTTATGGAGAAGGGCAGACAAGTCGATGTTCTTGCTCTTCCAGTTTCTCTCGGGTTTCGTAATAAGAACTTCTGTTCTGCCAATCATTTCGTTGATTGTTTTAAAACCAAGTGCTGCCATATATTCGCGAACTTCGCGGGCAACAAAACGCATATAGTTAACAACAAATTCTGGTTTTCCAAGGAAGTTTTTCCGCAGCTTAGGATCTTGTGTTGCAACACCTACAGGACAAGTATTGAGATTGCATACGCGCATCATCACGCAGCCGAGAGCAATAAGAGGAGCTGTTGCAAAGCCATATTCTTCCGCACCAAACAATGCTGCCATAATAACGTCACGTCCGGTCATGAGTTTTCCGTCAGTTTCCAAGGTAACTCTATTACGGAGATTGTTCAAAATAAGTGTTTGATGTGTTTCTACCAGGCCAAGTTCCCAAGGCAGGCCGGCATGATTGATACTTGTACGTGGCGACGCGCCAGTACCACCGTCATAACCGCTGATGAGCACAACATCGGCACATGCTTTTACAACGCCTGCAGCAATTGTTCCAACACCAACTTCAGATACCAGTTTGACACTTATACGTGCATGTGGATTAGCGTTTTTAAGGTCGTGAATAAGCTCAGCCAAATCTTCGATAGAATAAATGTCATGATGCGGCGGCGGGGAAATCAACTGTATGCCTGCTGTTGTTCCGCGGCATTCAGCAATCCACGGATACACTTTACTGCCTGGCAGTTGGCCACCTTCACCAGGTTTTGCGCCTTGTGACATCTTGATTTGTATTTCATCGGCATTTACCAGGTAGTTGCTTGTTACGCCGAAACGGCCTGAAGCAACTT
>JAAYVM010000042.1 GCA_012517145.1 Acholeplasmataceae bacterium | reverse complement strand
GGCGACACGTTTCGTCGCTCCCATGACGCTGGTCGGGTTGACTGCTTTGTCGGTAGAAACCATGATGAAGGTTTCCACGCCTTTTTCGCCGGCCAGACGGGCTGTTCTCCAGCTGCCGTAAACATTATTGCGCACAGCTTCTTCCGGCTGTGCTTCCATCAGAGGTACATGCTTGTGGGCAGCCGCATGAAAGACTACCTGCGGTTTGTAACGGTCATAAATACCGGACATACGCTCTGTGTCGCGTACGCTGGCAATGACAGGCACGATGCGTTTGGTGCCGTAAATGCCGCCCAATTCGCGGTGAATCTCATAAATGCTGTTTTCACCTTTGCCCAGCAAAATCAAAGTCGAAGGTTTCATCTGCATTACCTGACGGCAAAGCTCGGACCCAATGGAGCCGCCGGCTCCGGTCACCATGACACATTTGCCTTTCAGATAGCCCGCAATCTTCTCTACATCGAGAACTACCGGATCGCGTTCCAACAAATCTTCGACGCCGACAGGGCGCAAAGTCTTCATATTAACACTTTGTTCCAGCAAGGAATAAACGCCGGGAACAATCTTGGTTTTACATTTAGTCTGACTGCAGATATCTACGATGGCAGCAATCTCTCTCGGCGGCAGCGAAGGTATCGCGATGATAATTTCTTTGACGCCGTATTTAGCGACTGCGTCTGCAATGGCGTCCCTGCCTCCCAACACTTTGATACCAAAAGCAAGGTTGTGGAGTTTCGAGGGATCATCATCAATAAAGCCGACTATACGCCTGTCATTCGCATGATATTGCTTGATATCTCTCGCCATCAGGTTGCCGGCATCGCCAGCGCCGATAATGAGTACAGGAATAGCGTCTCCATTCTTTTTATCTGCTTCAGCCATGGTGATTAAAAAGCGCAGAGCCAAACGGCTGATGCCAGTACCGGCTAAAACAAGGAAAAAGATTAGGACAAAGACTGTACGTGGTATATAATCCCCATCAAAAAAATTGTGTCCAATGTAAAAAAGTGCAGTACCGCACAAAGATGCCCCAGCTATTGCCAGCAGCTCTCTGATGCCTGCATAGCGCCAGACTCGTCTGTAGAGTTCAAAGAAAAGGAAAAATAACAGATAATCCACGATCAGAAACTGCAGATGTGCAACAATGATTCTTAAATAATGGTCAACAACATTTCCTTCAAAACGTATATAGACGCTCAAAATTGCAGCTGCTACGATAATCAAGATGTCTGAAATAAGTAAAAATCCGGGGAGTAAGTATTTTCGCATGTAGTTATTTTCTTCCTTTTCAACGCATACTCTTCGCTGTAAAAGCACGAGCAGCATGTATCTTTTTGTAGTGTACAAAGTTTTCTCAAATTACAGAATTAATTATACGACTAATTGCTAAATTTTACCAGCATTTTTGAAATTTTTGTGAACCGCATTTCCATGTTGTACTTTTTATGGCTCATTTCCCACCCCCATTTTCTTATCTTTTCCAACCTTTCTTACCGGTGCCAGACTGCTGTAAGGTTGCGAACAAAGCAACTTTGCAGTAGACTATTATTCGGTACCGAAAAAAAATCTATAGTGAGAAACCGGTTTCTCGAAAGGACTTGTCTTATGAAAAACAAGCATTTTGAGAAAATTGGTCAACACTCAGCTCTAAACCCAGACTTCGCAGTTCTGGTACCAGCCGCCCAAAATGGCGGTAAAAGGTCTATGAATACAATATGCGAAGCTTTTCACCCTTTAGTACTAAGCCAGATCAATAAAAGTATTTATTATGCCATCCGTCAGGATGCCGAAAGCATTGCCTATTGCGAAATCGTCTACAGCGTTCACATCTACGAGGGAGACACTTACACACATTTTGCAGGCTATATCAAGGAAAGAGTCGTGTATGCGCTGAAGAATGCCTTGCGCAAGGAATGCCGCAACGTAAAGCGTGAACCGGCAATGGAAGAAGAAAAACTTGAATATTTCAGCAGCAACGATAATATTGAAGACCTGCTGCCGCTGCTCGAAGAACGGGAGGCGATGAAGAAACTGCCTGCTCATTACCGCCGCGTTCTTGAATATCGCTTGTACGGCTACAGCGTAACTGAAATTGCTGACTATAAAGGTATCAGCCACCAGGCTGTTTCCAAGATGATAAAAAATGCAATCAATCAATTAAGATTATTAATAAATAATCTTTAAAGAAATTGGGACTAACGTATTTATTTTGTAGACTAATTGTTACATAATTGCAATAAATTGGATTGCGACTTGTCTAGTCCATTTTAGCACCAAGTATTGCCGCCTAAAATAGCGGACAAGCCGTTTTTACCGAAAACGTATTTTTTTTACCGAAAAAACGGTCAAAGGGGACAGTCCCCTCTGGCCGTTTTTTGTCCCTGCCCTCGGTCACCGGGCGGTCATCGGGGACGGTCCTTTTTGGCCGCTATTTTACAAAAACCGAGATCCCTCACATTCGTTCGGGATGACACAGACGGATGTTCAGGATGATACCTTCTCTTCTGTCATTCCGAGGACAGTAGCACGAGGAATCTCCTTTTTATCTTTACACGCCAAAAGAGGCCCTGTTACACAAAACTGTGTAACAGGGCCTCTTTCTTTACTTATGCGGCAGTTTTTCTGCCTTGTTCACTATTCAATTGTAAGATTGCCTCACGCAATTCGTTAATGCCGGTCGTCAGTTTGTCGAGCTTGCTCTCCATGCGTACGAGAAGATAGCCCGACAAAATAATGGGAAAGCCGTAATTACCGATTTGCGCGGCAAGTGTTTCCGTATCCACAAGTTATTAAGCCAGCGGCTCGACGACTGTGGTACGCACACGAGTCTCAGAAATGTCTGTGAGATCGCCGTTGGTCGTATTGAAGACATTGGCAGTGATGATACTCTTCATTGCTGTTTCTGCCTCCGCTTTGGTGACATTGTCACGCGGATCGTTGATGTTAAAGGTTTTGGTTTTGCCCTTGGCATCTTTGAATACTAATTCCAATACTTTGCTCATAATTTGTCATTCTCCTTTCTTAAGCTTGTGCTGCACTCAAAAGACTCTTTTCGGTGCAATAAACTCCTTGTAATTCATGACTTGCCAAACCGCCAAGCGCGTTGCCGGCTGTCAAAATGGCGTCCGGAGCGGCGTCTGTTTTGACGTTACTGAAGGTGTAAGTTTTGCTGAGTGCGGCACCGGTGGAGCTCACACCGTTGTCAAGCTGCACCTGCATGCTTACTTTTTCTACTTTTTTGTTTGCCATCTCTCTCACCTCCTTTCACCTACATATATTCAGCGAAATCGCTTTTCGCAACCCGGGCATGAAAAAATAATTGAAATATTCTCTCCCTCAGTCACTTCGTGACAGCTCCCCCATCCGGAGGAGCCTTAAAAACATTGCATTATCTGGTTTTTCAAGGCTTCCTCAAACGATGCATGAGCCACCTAGCAGTTTACTGCGTGTGGCGCAGCAGTTCGCACTGTAGCGAAGCGAAAGAAGAACGCCCTATATTGCCGCTTCAGCGGTCTGATAGAGGGAATGCTTTAAGCTTCTCTGTGACTCGGTCCGTTCAGATACCAGTTGGCCTTGCCGCGGAGGACGTCGCCGCCACCACGCCACTTGCCATCATAATCCGGCAGCCGCCAGAGGTCCCATTTCTCAAAATCTTCCGTGCCTATTTTAGCCGGGCCGTAGCCATCCAGGTCACCAACTTCCGCATGAGTCATGATATGTTCAGCGTCAACCGGCAAATCTAATACATCAGCCAATACAGCTATTACCTGTGCTGCCTTCTCAATCTGCAAATCAGTCGGTGGCTCGCTTCCTAATGAGAAAGTCCCGTCGCAGTTGATGGTCGCATCGACGCAGCAGCATAAAGCAATCCCAATAGCGCCTGTGTTGCGATGCCATGTGTGGGCAAGGACCTCCGTCAGGTCGTCCGTACTCAGATAAATATCGCCTGCGCCTGTAATATTGAGGTGGTAATCGCCGAAAGTGCTGTCATAATGCCCTGCGGTCCAGTGGGCGTAAAGCTTGTTAATACTTCCTTTTGCTGCTTTAGCCATCTTGGCTAGTTCTTCCAATGTAGTTTTTTGCATGAAAAAACCTCCCTTCACTGACATATATTCAGTAAAAGGAGGTT
>JAAYVM010000041.1 GCA_012517145.1 Acholeplasmataceae bacterium | reverse complement strand
ATTATTGCTTCATCCCAATTAGCGGCTATGTTCATCACGATTTTAACCACTATGCTGCCGTCATTTTTTTATTCGGGGTTTCTGTCGCCGGTTACAAGTCAGTCGGCTTTGGGACAATTCATCAGCATTTTCTTGCCTTCAACCTATTTTATGTACATAGTGCGTGGCATTTACTTAAAGGGGGCATCGTTTGCCATCATATGGCCAGACTTGCTCGCTTTGTTAATCTATGCTATTATTTTGTACTTTTTGGCAATCAATTGCTTCCGAAAGAAGGTCAGCTAAGTGTGGAATAGATTAATGGCTTTACTCAAAAAAGAATTTATCCAGATGTGGCGGGATAAGATGCTTTTGTTTATTCTAATCTGGTCTTTTACCGTTTCACCTTTTGTTGCTTCCAACGGTATGTCGATGGAAATCAGTCATCATCCGTATGTGGTTTATGACCAGTCACAGTCGCCAAGCAGCCGTGAGCTCTTAAGCCGTTTTCAGGAACCGTATTTTCGCTTGTTGGATGTTGTCTATTCCAATCGGGAAGTTGTAGAATACCTGGACAGCGGCAAGGCGAGTATGGCAATTATTATACCGCCAGATTTTGAGAGAAAAATAAGCTCTGACAGTCCAGCTACATTTCAGGTCATCAGCGATGGTACCATCTCTCTATCCGCAACCGTTGCGGTGATGTATGTAGCACAGATTTCTGGTAATTATACTTTAGATTTGATTGAACAGAGAGGTTTTGGCACAATTACCAGACAGAGCATTCCTTATATAAACACTGATTCCAGGATTGAGTATAATCCGAACAGAACAAATGCATGGTTTTCTGGGCTTGTTGATTTTATCAGCAAGATTACAATGGTTTCTCTTTTGTTGACTGCAGCTGCTGTGGTGCGAGAAAAAGAATATGGCACCATAGAGCAATTGATGGTAACACCTGCACGTTCTTTTGAAATTTTCCTCTCCAAAATAATTCCTAATATTTTTCTTATTGTGCCGCTCTCGGTAGTTGGCCTGGTCGGAATCATGAAAGGCTTTTATGGTCTGCCGCTTGCAGGTAATATGTTTTTATTCTATCTGGTTCTGGTGCTTTATATTTTTGTCATGTCAAGCCTGGGGATACAGATTGCTTTGTTAGCGAAAAATTTACCGCAGGCCATTATGATGATGATGTTTCTGCTCATGCCGATGATCTTTTTGTCAGGAACCTTTACGCCTACGGAAGCAATGCAGCCGTGGATGCGCTGGACAGGAATGCTGATACCTATGCACTATTTTGTCGATTTTACCTTTGATGTACTGCTCAAGGGGAATTCCTTGCATTATGTCTGGCCCAGTATTTTAGGACTGGTTGTTTTGGGGGCAGCTCTTTTTGTGTCATCTTCCATAATTTTTTACCGACAATTTTCTAAGTAATAGAGAGAACTTAATAAATTCTTTTGGTGTTAATTTTGTAATGATTGATAAAGAAGTGTTATAATTGTAGGGATTAGTTTGACGGAGATGAAAAAATGACCCTAAAAAGTTCGGACAAAAGAGTAAATGTTCCAGTAGACATTAATTGGAAAAGAAATTTGCTTGTTTTATGGACAGGGGTATTCCTGACTTGCGCAAGTTACACCATGGTTGTTCCTTTTCTCCCGCTTTATTTGCTGCAAGAGCTAGGCGTATCTTCTTCTTCTGTCAATATATGGGCAGGTACAATTTTTTCGGTAACTTTTTTAGGATCAGCAATTATGGCCCCCTATTGGGGAGCTATGGCTGACAGAGTTGGACAAAAGAAGATGGCGATAAGGGCTGGTTTTGGATTAGCCATCTGTTATTGGCTTTCTTCGCTGGCACAAACACCTTACCAACTCCTGGCAGTAAGAGCGCTGACAGGGTTCATCAGCGGTTTTGTACCTGCTTCGATGGCGCTTTGCTCGTCTACGCTGCCAACGGAAAAACTTGGCTGGGGTATGGGTTGGATGCAGGCCGCTGTAGCCAGCGGCGGTGTCATAGGACCTTTAATTGGCGGCTATGTCAGCGACTGGTTTGGAATGCGTTTTTCCTTTTATGTTGCATCAGGAGCTTTAGCATTGGCAACAGGCGGCGTGATTTACTACGTGCAGGACATCGTGGACAGCGCAGCTAGAGCAAGAGCAAAAAGAAGTGTGCTGGACGATTTGCGCCTGGCGGTAAACAATAAAAAACTTTTATATATCATGGGACTATTTTTTTTGGTGCAGTCCTGTCTTTTGATCATTCAGCCGCTTTTAACCATCTATGTCAAGGAATTGATGGGGGGCATGGAAGGAGCTGTTAAGGCTTCCGGCGTAGTATTTTCACTGGCGGGGATTGCTGGTATTATAGCGGCACCTTTCTGGGGAAAGACGGGGCAAAAAGTAGGTTTTGCCAAAACACTGTTTTTCGTCATGGTTTGTGCAGGTTTGACGAACCTGTGCCAAGCTTTCGTCAGCGATATCTGGCAGTTTGGTTTAGTACAGTTCATTTTTGGGCTTTTCCTGGCGGGGGCAGCGCCAAATATTAATGCTGGTATAGTGAAGACAACCGATCCGCTTGTAAGAGGTAAGGCATTTGGGTTGGTAACAGCCGCGCAGCAATCCGGAGGCGTTGTTGGACCACTTGTCGGTGGCTTCATGGGAACTTTTCTGGCTACAAAATATATTTTGGTATTCACCGGCCTGGTTCTGATTATTACAGGATTGCACATTTATTTTACCAAGGTCAGGGCGCAGGGTGATAAAGGAATATGGTAAGCACAGAGTGAAAAGAGATTGTTATTCATTGACATAATTGAGGAATTATTTAATAATAATTGTGCAGGAAACGAAAAATTAAAAGAAGGTGTGTAAACGTGATTAAATCTTTTGAAGGTATCTTGCCAGAAATTGATAAGAAAGCCTGGGCTGCAGAAGATGCTGCGCTTATAGGTTCTGTAAAGATGAAGGAATTCAGCAGCGTTTGGTTTAATTGCACTGTCAGAGGGGATATTAACCGTATAGAAATTGGTAGATACAGCAATGTCCAGGACAACAGCGTGCTGCATGTTTCAGATGACTATGGATGCATCCTCGGTGATTATGTTACTATAGGTCATGGGGCAGTACTTCATGCCTGTACAATAGAAGACCATAGCCTGATTGGTATGAATGCCACTGTGTTGGATGGTGTTGTTATTGGGACCGGCAGTATTGTAGCAGCTGGTGCCGTTGTTACTAAGGGAACGGTCATTCCTCCAAATTCATTGGTAGCAGGAGTTCCAGCCAAAATTTTGAAAACAATGACTGGCGATCATTTGGACGATATTAACGCACAAGCATTAAAGTACAAATCTTTGTGGACAGAACGCTACAATTTGCTTCCGAATGCCGGCGGCGAAAAATATGATGGGCACAAAATAGTTTAGTATTTGGCATAAAATAAACTGTAAAGATTTCAAAGCAAAAGGAATTTTAGAGCAAAGGGTGATCCAACCAAATGTCAAAAAAAAGCAACAAGTTCCTGAAAGTAAACAGTGATGGAGATGGATATTTCGGTCTTGGCAGGAGTATCGATTTCTACGACCTGCTGAATAGAGTTGCGATTATCCTGGTTATTTTAACTTCAGTTGTAGCAA
Organism: Acholeplasmataceae bacterium; assembly: GCA_012517145.1. Classification (GTDB taxonomy): domain Bacteria; phylum Bacillota; class Negativicutes; order Acidaminococcales; family Acidaminococcaceae; genus RZYP01. Next base: position 19,120 of record JAAYVM010000041.1, on the reverse strand, counting down.
CCGTCTACAAGAGCATGTTAGGGGCTGACTCGGAGACAAGCGCTTATTTCGGTCTTAGCGTTGCGGCAAACGTTCTGTTTGCTTGGTTAATAGCTCAGGAACTTGATCCTGACCGCAGACTTGGCGGCATTATCGGCGGCGTTGTCGCATTGATTTTATCCTTGTTATTGGGTGTCGGTAATGCAATGGTTCTATTATGGTTACTTTTTATTTTACGTCTTTTAAACAGGACATCTGGGTCAAAACACAAAATAGGGGATAATATATTGATTTTGCTGCTTGCTTATTGGTTAGGCAAGGATGGTTATTGGCTTTATCCTGCTTTGACTGGTGTTGCCTACGTCTTGGAAAGCAGGCTGCCGCGCGGCTATTTCCGCAGTCTTTATATGGGCGGTTTTGCTTTTGCTTTAGTTGCATTGTCAAATGTTATAAAAGAGCCTGTAACCATAAATGTTACATATCTTTATATCATGGCAGTGGTTTTTATTTTTCTTCTGCCGGCAATCTCTATGGCGGCATATACGCAATTCAAAGGTGATTACGATGGGAACAGGATTTCGCCGCGGCGTTTGCAGGCAGCACAAGGTTCTTTCCTTGTCATTAGTTTTGCTATAGCGTGGTTCCACGGCGATTCACAGGCTCTGAATATGCTTCCTGCTTGGTCTGCAGCTATTGGAGTTGGAATTTCGCTATTGTCTGCAGCAGTACAAAATGCGCTTTTTAAAAAGATATGATTAGGAGAGACTGCAATGAGTGAAAACAGAAAAATAAGATTTAAAACAAACATGGGTGAATTTGTGGCCGAAATGTTCGAGGACAAGGCACCTAAAACTACCGAGAATTTTATTTCATTAGTGGAAAAGAAATTTTATGATGGCATTATCTTCCACCGTGTCATTGATGGCTTCATGATTCAAGGCGGAGACCCTACCGGAACCGGCATGGGCGGCCCTGGTTACAAGATTGCTGATGAATTTGGTGAAGGCCTGACTCATGATGACGAAGGCTATTTCTCCATGGCTAATGCAGGACCAAACACGGGCGGCAGCCAATTCTTCATTACCTTGGCACCAACCCCATGGCTTAATGGGCATCATGCTATTTTTGGCCGTGTCGTTGAAGGAATGGATGTTGTGCGCAAAATCGGTGTAACCAAAACCGATTTCCGTGATCGTCCTCTTGAGGATATAACGATGGAAACCGTTGAGGTAGTAAAATAAGTTGTCTTCCTACGTATATGTCTTGCGTTGTGGCGATGGTTCGCTTTACACTGGCTGGACAAACGATCTCAAGCAAAGACTTGCGGCACATCAAAGTGGTAAAGGTGCAAAATATACCAGGGGCAGGCTGCCGATTGAAATGGTCTATTTTGAAGAAATGCCCGATAAATCAGCGGCTCTTAAGCGGGAAAATGAGCTTAAAAAGTTGAAAAAGACAGATAAAGAACTACTGATAAAGAATCTAAAATAATCTCGAATAAGGCTAGATATAAGGCAATGTTGAATTTTTCCAAAAGTGTAAATAATGTTTTATTTTCCTTGTCAAAGTCAAGGCCCCATGCTATAATGAGCAGGTAGAAAGAAGGCCGACTTGCAGAGAACACTTTAACGCACGTTGCAGCGGGGTTTTCATGTAGCACTTTTTTCGGAAATATTTTTTATTTTTAGGAGGCCAAGAAATATGACTGGCAAAGTAAAATGGTTAAACGCAGAAAAAGGTTATGGTTTCATCGAACGTGAAGATGGTGGCGATGTTTTCGTACACTTCTCCGCAATTCAATCCGAAGGTTTCAAAACCCTTGAAGAAGGTCAAGCTGTTGAATTCGATGTTGTCCAAGGCAACCGCGGTGAACAAGCTGCAAACGTTGTTCGTCTGTAATTATAGTAATTAATTAATTTTAATAATATAACTACTGAACAAATCGAAGGAGCATTTTCTAAGAAAATGCTCCTTCTTTTTTTTTGTTTTTCATTAATGTATAATGGTGTATCAAGGGGGAATTGATATGAAAAGAAGCTTTATGATTGTCTTAACGATGCTGCTTTTATTGGTATTCCCCATAATCGCAATGGCGAATGAAAGAGAAGAAGATAATATAAATAAACAAAAAGTGCTGCAGGAATATAATGAGGCTCATCTTATTGCCTTGGCAGCCGCTACCTGTGCGGGTACTTATGTGCCTGATGGTATTGCTTCCGAGTACTCTTATCTGGGAGAATATGGTTTTGTTATTCAGCCATATACCGTTAATGATGGCAATCGTGAAGCTAATTTCACTTTTGCTTATAATAAAACAATCACGCAAGGGAAAAAGTTGTTTGTTTTGGCATTCCGAGGCAGTGCTTCGCTAAAAGACTGGGAAGTTAATTTTGCTACTTCAAAAGTTGCATATGGTGGCACAAGCCCAGCAGAGTTTGCTGAAATAGCGAAACAAGAAGTTAAAGATCCGTCTGTGCCTGCGGTGCATAGGGGATTTAATGAATACGTGAATGCTGCTTTTAGTTTGAAGCCAGAGGTTGCTGGCGAAGGAACCTATAAAGATGTTTCTGCGATTATCAGGGATGATCCTGATGCGATGCTACTCTTGACCGGCCATAGTTTAGGCGGTGCTGCCGCGGCGTTGTTTGCTGAAAGATTAGTAAGTATGGGAATCCCAAAAGAAAAGCTGCCGGTAATTACTTTTGGCGCTCCGGCAATAGGCAATGCTGCCTTTGCAGAAGCTTACGGTGATAAGATAAACCTGCTGCGCATCAAAACTTCCCATGATCCGATTCCCGGTGGATTGCAGACCTTCATAGGTGGTTTTAAACAGTTTGGCAGAGAAAAAGTGTTTAATCTATCGAGTCGTTTCGCCGACTTTCAGCATCCGGTGTCCTATTATTTTGACCTGGCTGTCAAAAACTACTATGAAGCTTATGACAAAGCAATTGAACAAGGGATACTAAAAGACCAACCTAGCAAGAAAATTACGGATAAAGAGCCATTGGTTGCAATTGTGGTAGGCGCACCCAGGAATATACAATCTCGCCCCTTTACGCCGAACATAAAAAGGTTTATTCTTGACGAATACCGGGCAGTTTTACCCAGTTACATCGTCTTAGAGAATGATGCCGATCTTTATGATTCTTCAAGGTATGACCTTGGTCAAATGGTTGAGGAAGCCAGAACAGCAGGGGCTGATTATATATTGGTGCTTGAAATTGACAGCAAGCGCCTTGCTCAAGAGGATAAATGGTATATTTCGATGAATCAGGCAATGTTTGACATTGACGGTGGTCTTGTTTCTTTAAGCAGTTATGGTCGTAGGCTGACCTATGATCAAGGCGTTATGCAGTGTACTATTTCCAATCTGGAACAATGCCGTAATGAGTTAAAGGAGAAATTCAGCTGGGTACATACCAGAATTGATTAGAAACGGGGTGTTGATATTGAAAATAATTGATGCTCACATGCATTTTTATGATGTTGATGGTTTTAAAGAGGCGGCAAAGTTCGCTGGACATGAAAATACTTCTGAACATTACCTGCAGACTTGCACAGAAAATAATGTTGTATTCAGCGTTGCCATGGGCAACGCTGAATATGAAGCGCCGCTCTGCGGCGGAAGTACACCGCGAGTGCCAGATCTTGCCGGAAAGTTTAATTATAAAGAATATAATCAGCCTCGGGTTATAGGATATTGCTGTGGAGTCAAGAGTGAAGAACTTAATGTTCAAAATGCTGAAAAAACTGTACTTGAGTTTGAACGCTACGTTAATACTCCTCAATGCTTAGGTATTAAGCTGTATCCTGGCTATCAGCATGTCTATGTATATGACTGCGTTCACTATCCATTATATGAATTAGCAAGAAAATATGATTTACCGGTTGTTATTCATACTGGTGATACTTCAAAATCAACTGCTATCTTAAAATATGCGCATCCTCTTACTGTTGATGAAATTGCAGTACGCTATCCTGACGTTCGCTTTGTCATAGCTCACTGCGGCAATCCCTGGCTTGTTGATGCAGTGGAAGTTGCGGCAAAAAATGACAATGTTTTCCTGGAATTGTCTGGTTTAGCTGCTGGCTTTTTTGATGCAAAAACATTTTATTTGAAGCATAAGGCATATTATGATTATTTGCGGATGTGGCTGGATTATTTTGACAGGTACGACAAAGTAATCTATGGCAGTGATTGGCCGCTGGTTAATATCAAAAATTATATTGAACTGATAAAGACAGTGATCCCCGCAGAATGGCACCAAGCTGTTTTTTATGATAATGCACTTCGTGCTTTTCCGAAAATCAGAAATTTATTATAAAAAAACACCAAGCATTTGCTTGGTGTTTTTGCTCATATAACTTTAGTTGTCCAGTCTTCGATATTCATCACTGAGGTTACCCAGTCTTCGTAGAATTCCGGTTCATGGGAAACCAAGAGAACACTGCCCTTAAATTCTTTAAGGGCTTTTTTTAATTCTTCTTTGGCATCGACGTCAAGATGGTTCGTCGGTTCATCCAAAACCAGCCAATTTACTTCTTTTAACATTAATTTGCAAAGACGTACTTTGGCAGCTTCACCGCCAGAGAGTACGAAAACTTTACTTGTTATGTGTTCGTTGGTTAACCCGCAAGCTGCCAGGGCCGCACGAATTTCATAGTTAGTCATGCCTGGATATTCAGACCAGACTTCTTCCAACGCAGTATTTTCGTTCTTAGTGCGTTCTTCCTGTTCAAAATAACCAGGCGCCAGGAATTCGCCAAGCTCAACCTTGCCAGCCAATGGCTTAATTTGGCCGAGAATTGTTTTTAACAGCGTTGTTTTTCCCAGACCGTTAACACCTTTAATGGCAATCTTCTGCCCACGTTCCAGGGAAAAAGAAACAGGCCTGGTGAGTGGAGTATCATAACCAAGAACAAGGTCCTTTGCTTCTACGATGAAGCGACTAGGAGTACGCGCTTCTTTGAACTTGAAGTTCGGTTTAATCTTTTCCCTTGGTTTTTCAATAATTTCCATTTTATCCAGCTTTTTCTGGCGGCTCTTGGCGCGGCCGGTTGTGGAAATTCTTGCTTTGTTACGTGCTATAAAATCTTCTAGCTGAGCAACTTCCTGCTGCTGGCGTTCATAGGCGCTGTTTTGCTGTGCCTTATAAATGGCAGACAGTTCAAGGAACTTGTCATAATCACCGGTATAACGTGTTAAGTTGCAATTTTCCAGATGATAAATCACGTTAACTACCTTATTCATAAAAGCAACGTCATGGGAGATCAGGATAAAGCTGTTCTCATAGTTCTGCAGAAACTTAGTTAGCCATTCGATGTGCTCTTCGTCGAGATAGTTGGTTGGCTCGTCAAGCAACAGAATTGAAGGATCCTGCAGAAGAAGTTTTGTCAGCAAAACTTTGCTGCGCTGACCGCCTGACAAATCTGCAACATCACGATCGAGACCGATGTCACCTAATCCAAGACCATTGGCAACTTCTTCTATTTTGGCATCAAGTGAATAAAAACCGCTGTGTTCTAGCTCTGACTGGATTTCACCAACGGTTATCATCATTTTGTCGAGTTCCTCAGGAGAAGCCTCAGCCATTTTATCGTAAAGCTCCAACATCTGCTGCTCTTCGGCATACATTTGGTCAAAGGCAGTTCTCAGAACTTCACGGATGGTCGTACCGGCTTGCAAAGTGCTTTGCTGATCGAGATAGCCTACAGTCACGCGCCCTGGCCACTCTACCTTTCCTTCGTCGGGCATAAGATGTCCGGTGACAATGTTCAGAAAGGTTGATTTGCCTTCGCCGTTTGCCCCAACGAGGCCGACATGCTCACCGCGGAGCAGTTTAAAAGATACATCCTCCAGGATCTGACGACCACCGAAGGAATGAGATACATTGGTAACATTTAAATAACTCATTTCTTACCTCTTTCAAATATTAATCTTTTCAATTTTAACTTAATAGTGAACTTTTTGTCAAAGATAATAATTAAATAAAGGATATTGGCGATATGCGTCGAAGATAAAAATTTATAACTCTGGAAAGGAGGTAAATCGAATGATTTTTACTGATTTGTCTAAAATCAATGACTTGCTGCCTTACATGTCCTTGCGTATTGGAAAGGCTTTGGCTTATCTCAGAGATACAAACTTTGAGAGCCTGCCGAATGGTGAATACGAGGTAGAGGGACGGGAAATATTTGCCCGTGTCAATACATACGAAACAGAACCCAAGGAGGAGAAAAAGCCAGAGTCGCACATTAAGTACATTGATGTCCAGTTCTTGGTTTCGGGTACGGAGTGTATTGGTTTCTGCCCTTTGACTGACAAAAATAAAATAGTGGAAGACTATGCAGAGAAACAAGATCTGCTATTCTACGAAAAGGCTTATGATGAAAACTACGTTAATATGAAGGCTGGCGATATAGCCATCTTTTTCCCTTGGGAAATACACCGCCCCGGATGCAATGTTGGCAGTGAACAAACTCAAGTTAAAAAGGTCGTCGTGAAAGTTAAAAATGGCGGCTGAGAAATTTTTAAAAAAGTGTTGACATTATTACGGTATCCCCGTATAATATCACTTGTGACGTTACCAGTCACGAAAATTCCTCGATAGCTCAATCGGTAGAGCACTCGGCTGTTAACCGAGTTGTTGTAGGTTCGAGTCCTACTCGGGGAGCCAATGGCCGGTTGGTCAAGCGGTTAAGACATCGCCCTTTCACGGCGGTATCGGGGGTTCGATTCCCCCACCGGTCACCATTCCGGGCGGTTAGCTCAGCTGGGAGAGCGCCTGCCTTACAAGCAGGATGTCGGCGGTTCGATCCCGTCACCGCCCACCACTAAATCAAGCACTTCATTATGAAGTGCTTTTTTTTAATTCCTGCTAGTTATCTACGAAATTATGCTATAATTATTTTGTACAAAGTCGTATGGTCGCATCTATGGCCATTCGGCTTTTTTATATGCGTGAAAGGTAGGGGAAGTGAATGAAATACAAAGTTTTTATCACAGAATATATAGATCTTTCAGGGAGAAACTATCTGAGCGAGCAAGGATATGAGCTTGTATATCGACCTGAAGGTGACGAGGATGAAATTATAAAGGGAATTTATGATTGTCAGGCTTTGATAGTTCGTGTAGCAAAAATAACACCAAAAATCATTGATGCAGCTAAGAAGCTGCGTGTTATAGGCAAGCTTGGGGTAGGCGTGGATAATATAGATGTTGATTATGCTACTAAGCTTGGTATTCAGGTTGTTAATGCACCGGTAGCGGGAACTAATTCGGTTGCCGAACATATTGTGCTGTGTATGCTTTATTGCGCACGTGATATACCTATGATACAGAAGGAATTCTGCGAAAATGGGAATTTTTATGTTAAGGATCAGAGGCAGGAAGCCTTTGAGCTGGAAGGTAAAACTCTAGGCTTGCTTGGTTGCGGTAAAATTGCCCGGTCAGCTGCCCGAAAGGCTGCATGCGGATTTGGCATGAATGTAATAGCATATTCGCCCTCTTTGACTCAGGATAAGGTTCCTAAATATATAAGGGTTGTTTCGCGTGCTGAAGTTTTTCGGTTGGCTGATTTTGTTAGTATAAATTTGCCTGCAACTGCTTTAACAAAAAACAGTATTGGTAGTGAAGAGTTTGCAATGATGAAAGCAAGTGCTTTTTTAATTAACACAGCACGTGGCAGCATCATAAGAGAAAAAGAACTTATTGCCGCTCTCAAAGAAAAGCAAATTGCCGGTGCGGCTATTGATGTTTTTGCTTCAGAACCACCAAAACGGGATAATGAGCTTCTGCATTTAACAAATGTTTTTGCAACTCCTCATAGCGCAGCCCAGACAAAGGAAGCACGTTATCGTGTGAGCAGAGATTTGGCTGAAGAGATTTGCCGTGTTTTGCAAAAACGTAAACCTAAGTGGCCCGTTAATAAGCTTTGCTGAACAAAAAGCGGCATTAAATGAAAAAAGGCTTGACTAGAAAAGCTTATTTAGGTATAATCTATTTTGTGATTCGGGGCGTGGCTCAGTTTGGTAGAGCACCTCGCTTGGGACGAGGGGGTCGCAGGTTCAAATCCTGCCGCTCCGACCAAATCATATTGCGGGTGTAGCTCAATGGTAGAGCCCTAGCCTTCCAAGCTAGTTGCGTGGGTCCGATTCCCATCACCCGCTCCATTTTTTTCATGTTGCCAGTTGCATACGGCCCTGTAGCTCAGCTGGATAGAGCAACGGCCTTCTAAGCCGTGTGTCGAGCGTTCGAGTCGCCCCAGGGTCACCAACAAAAGCGTAGTCGTGGACTTGTTCCACGGCTTTTTTATTTTATGGGAGTAAAATAACCGTGTGTCAAAATTGGTTATTTGGGAGCAACGTGGGAGCAACGCAAAAAAATAACCTGCATAAGCAGGTTAGATAGCATATACAAGTTTAAGTTTTTCAGCCATTTCATTATTGTACCCAGGTATCGCATGCCCATATAAATTCAACGTATGACTAGCCTTACTATGACCAAGACGTCTGGAAACTTCCAAAAGAGGAACTCCGGCTGCTAGCATTTCAGTAGCATGCGTATGTCTGAGCACATGGAAATTCTTGTAATCTACTTCACAGTACTTCAAAATACGGTGCCAAATGCGATTGAAATTGCTTGGAAAAAATGGGGTGCCTTTACTAGATAGAAATACATAATCTGAACCGTCAAATGCAAGCAATTTTCTTGATGCTTGCATTTTTTTTAATTCCTTAACAACTTCATCTAACAAGGCAAGCGTTCGTTTCCCAGCTGTAGTTTTTGGTGGGCAGTCAGTTAAAATTCCGTTAACGTCCTGCAGGCTATTAGTTATATAGGCTGTGCCGGTATTTAAATTTAAATCGCACCAGCGTAAGCCCAAAACTTCGCCAAGACGGCAGCCTGTCGTGGCGGCAAATAGTACGAGAGGGTAATGCCGTAAAAGGGCTTTAGGTGTCTTTTGAAGCGATAACTTGCCAATAATTTTACGCATTTCAAACCAGGTGAAAATTTCTATGTCTTTATAAGTAACCTGCGGAGCTTCAACGGCATCAATAGGGTTATATCTTATCATGCGAAGTGCGGATGCTTTTTTGAAGGCCGCTGATATCATCTTATATATTTTATTCTTGCTGCTGGAGCTCATGCCTTCCGGCAAGTCATTTAAAAACTTTTGTACAACCGGCGCTGTTACATCTTGCAATCTGACCATTGCAACTGGCGTAATATGTGCTGCTGTCTGTTTATAACGCAAAAAGGTTTTTTCACGCTTAATTTTTGGCTTGATATATACTGTAAGCCATTGCAGAATCCACTGCCCAAGCGTTAGATCAGAAGGTGGCACATAGGTGTTTTCCAAGAAACTGTTTTTGATTTTAGTCAGCCAGGCATCTGCATCTTCCCATTTGTCAAAACGATCCTTTGGTCTGCTTCCGTCAGGTGCTGTTATTGATGCAACCCATTTCTTGCGAGATTCTTCAAAATAAATAGAACCTTCATTATTTCTTCTTTTGCTTTTTACTGTTTTTCTTGCCATAAAAAAATCAGCTCCTTTACTGTAATTTTTGTATGCAGTAGCAGAGCCGTTACGTGTGTGATATAATATTTTCGTAATAGGCCTTGCTATCGTGGGTGAGGGCATTACATGACCGTTTGGAGTTACCGCTCTGGACGGTCTTTTATTATTCTAGAAGAACTTTGCCATAGGATTCAACTTCTGTAACATTACTATGAAACAATAGCTCCTTTTCCTTCCTTGTACGTCTTGCTGAATACTGCAACCGGTATTCAAAAATATGTCTGTCATCATAAATTTCACGAATCCTGTCTTCGTTATCATATGTTGCAATCCACTTGAAATCATCCATAAGACGAATTGCCTCTGATAACTGAACATGTTTTTCATCGTCAAAAAAGTTTTTGTATAACTTTTTCCCTTGCTTATAGTAAGGTGGATCAAAATAAACAAAGAGTTCGTTTTGATTTTCGTTAATTAAAATAGTATTAATAAGGTCAACCGCATCTAAGTTGTAAAGTCTTATTCTATCTCTTTGACTAGCAATGTTTTTAATTTTATTAATTAAATCTTGCTTATTGAAGCGACATCCTAAGTCATACTGAGACTCTTGTGCATAACCGCCGATAGGGCCACCTGTAATTATGCCCGCTCTGTTTGTTCTATTAAGAAAAAAGGTTGCAAAGGCCAAATCAAAACTATATTCTTGGTTAGGCGCATGAGAAATAGTTAGATAAATATTTTTTTGCTCATGCCAACTATCCATACTTATTGGAATATCGTTGATTTTCGCAATAAAGTCTTCAGTGTCATGAAGTATTGCATACCAAAAAGAATAAATAGCTTTGTCATAGTCGTTAAGTATTATTGATTCAATATTTTGTGACAAGAGGAGCGAAATGGCTGCGCCGGAACCACCGCAAAAAGCTTCGCAATAGGAGACGTTATTAAGATTATTCAGATTAATAGTATGGTTAATGAATTCATATAACTGTGTTTTTCCACCAGGGTATCTAAGTGGAGAAAATGTTCTTGGCATAGGTAACGCCTCCTTTGCTAAAAGTCTAATACATTTTCGGTTTTTTGGCCAGAGGTCATTTGATATTTTTTTTCTTTTGCAGTACGCTTGTGATTTTCCGAAGATTTTCAACAAAGTGGTTATACTCGCTTTTATTGTCATCCTTCCAAAAATCCATTATTCGTTGTTCTTCAAAAATAGTTTGATTATCAATAAACCATTTTTTATATTTTTCTCTTTTTTCTTTCAGATCCTTGTATTTTGAAGAATTGGGGCCAAAGTCCTTAAATGATCTATAAGAAAAAGCAACATTATTTGGATTACTCCAAATTGTATGTGTAGGAGGCAAAGAAAGCATATACTCGTAAATTAGTTCTTCGGGTGACTTAACCCCTGGAAGGATTAAAATATTAAATGGAACCTTTTTGCCATTATATTTGGACTTGCAATCACCATCTATTAATATTATTGCATTAGCAAAATCTTCTGGTGCCTCTTCATTCAGTTTAATTAATGTGTCACATGATATTTTTATATTTATTAACTTGAGCTTTCGCAAGTCTTCTTCTGATGCAAGGTGTTTTAAAAGCCAGCGGCCTTCATTGTCTTCTGCATATAAATTTATTATAGTTTGCGCTTGAGCAGAGGGGTCCAATACTAGCATGTCAGCACGAACTGTTTCAAAATCAGGGTTTTCGAGGATTTCTAAAATACTATTTCTTGTGGTTAAATATAAAACTTTATTGGAATTTCCTGTTAACCTTTTTTGATTATAAAACCATTCTAATAAAGAAAGACTATGTGTTGTAAATAATAATTGGATTTTCAAATCATTTTCAGTGATTTCATTAACAAGCGTATTCAGCAATCGTACTTGTGCAGAAGGATGAAGAGTTGCATCTAGTTCGTCAATTAAAAGGAAACCACCATTCCATTGCATTGAATTTTCTATATAAAATTTTTTTAAATTTTTAAAAGATAAAAATGCTAGTAGTATTTGGCCTAAATTATCTTGACCTGCTGAATTGCATAATTCATCGTATTCATCGTTTTTTACTCCCACAAATATTTTTTGTTTTGCGTCAGGATGCTTGTGAGTTTCAATGTCATTAATATTATTTAATGACAGAATATGTTCATATTTTTCTATAAGCCAATCCTTATATGCTTGGTTTGAGGCTAGAAAAGCAGAAACTTTTGACGAAGTAACATTGCCTTCACATTCTCCTAGAGGTTGTAATCTACTCAATCCAAGATAAAGAACAGGGTACTTCATCTTTGACTCAGAATTGTTGTATTTTGGTACGAGACGTGGACGTGTTTTATTTTCCCACCATCCAAATCTAAAAGGAACCTCAATGGTGTTATTATTTGGCAGAGTAAAATCAATAACCATGGCAGGATTTACGTTGGTATCATTTTCTAATGAACACTTTATTATTTGACCTAATTCCGCTCTGTATTGCTCTTTTATTAATGGTTTTGCTATACCTGAGGATTTTAGTTCGCAGCTATTACCAATTAGTGCTAGTAAAGTTGATTTGCCGGTAGCATTATGCCCAGCAATAGCAGTAACTTGTTGAGCAATTGGGATTTCCACATTATTAAATTGCCTAAATTTTTTTATTTTTATTTTTTTTATTGCAGATACTTCCGTTAATGGCTTTGCATTTCGCTTGGAAGCTTTTTCCTGAGGCTGTGGTTCGACATCAATGTCTTCTAAAAAATCATCTAATAAAAATTTTTCCATCATAAAAACCCCTTAACCATTTATTTTATGGCATTACCAAAATATAAACGAACAGGTAATAAAGTATTGGCTAAATTTAAGCTATGAATTATATGTACGCTTAAAGTAGTCTATTGCTTGCGGAGTAAATTTTACTCTTATAGTTCCTGCAGAATATGGGCCAATGTTGTAGGGAGCATAAAGCAAATAAATTATACCATTACCACCTAGAATATAATTATTGCTAACTTTTTTAACAGCCCATGAGTCATCTCTAAAAAAATAATTGCGCTTCATATCAGCACTATGTGCAGATAAAACACCGTCTAATAAATTGCGTTGTAATTGTTCTGGAGAATTAATATTGACGTAATTGGATAGGGGGATTCTTTCTCCTGTAAGCTTGCTGTAAACGAGCCCAGTATCCCATGAAAAACCATGAGCAGCACCTGGAGATCGGACCGTATAATTATGAAGCACAATTGAAATGACATCATTATCTTCATAAGTAATTTCATTTTTCATGTAAGCAGAATAATATCCGCCAGAGTCATACTCATTTTTCATATTATATACAAAGCTTGCAATATCAGAGTTAATACGGTCTTGACTTTCGGCATTGTTCAGATATATAAGAGGGTATGAAATAGAAAGATTTATCTCTTTTAATTCTTTTTGTTCAACAGATGCATATGACATTGGTAATTGAATAAACGTAGCTAATAATAAAGCAATTAGAACTTTTTTCATCATAATAAACACCCCTATAAAACAATCTTGTACGATTTTTAATATAACAACAATGCCCAAAGTTATTGTTAGTTTTTGTTGTGGCCTTTTTCACCAGTATAAGGGTTTACGTTGCCTTGATGACTATAATTATCGGATGTAGTGCCGTTTGCATCAGAACGATGATATCCTTGAACATAAGTTCCATCGCTCCGGTGGTAGCCATTAACATAAGTGTCTGCGAAACAGACGCTGGAAACAGTCATTAGAGCTAAAACAAATAAAACTACTATTTTTTTTATTTTCATCGCTTCTTTCTATGTTTTGGGCATTGTAGTTATCGGATTATATCGGAAACTCTTCACTGGCTAATATGAATTTTTTTATTTTATGGCATCCACCAAAATATAAACGAACAGGGTTTAACTCAAAGCAGCAATTATACTATTTCGAATTTACCTTCATTTGAATTGAGATTATAGTAGGATCTTTTTGAGGAACAATCCCTACAACTTTTCCTTCAACAACAAGAAAGTCATCAACCTTTACCGAATTAACATCATTAACTTTATCTGTTGGATAATCAACCATCATTATATAAGTTTTCCCGCTAGCATGCTTTATTCCGGTATTAATAAAAAAGTGAGAAGTATTTTCGAATTGTCCTTTTCGGATAACTTTACCGGTAAGTTTTATATTCTTATCCTTATATTTTTGTTCAGCGGATGCTTGGTCACGTATGTAATCATCAATAATTTCTTCAGTTTTAACTTCCATTGGCGGCGTGCTGGCGGGCGACTTTGAGGATGTATTACTGCCACAGGCAGACAAAGTTAGAAGTAAAAATAAAAGCATTAATAATGTAATTGATTTCTTCATGAATAACACCCCTTAAAAATATTTACCGGAAGTTTCACAGTATATAACTTATAAAATGTTTTTATTGGGTTTAGAAGGATTGTTTTACTTATATATTATAAGAAGCTCTTCAATTAAATTGTTCAAATTTCTTTCATATTTCTCATTTAGTTTTGCCCCAATTTTGTGGTTGTATTTTTTGTACTGATAGTCCCATTCTGTGCCGGAACCTTTTACATAAGCCCGCATATTTAAAATTTTGGCGTCCTTTTCATAAATACATATAAATCTTTTTTTGTATTTGTTTTTTTCAGGAGTAATATAAAAAATTCTTCTGCTTTTATATGAAAAAAAGTACCCATCCTTGCTTTCTGGAGTATTAATATATGAAAAATCAGCAGCATCTTTCCTTTTTGCAATATAATTTTTAGCAATTTCAAAAATATCCATCAGAAACAACACCCCTTTTATTCATGCCTAATCTTTTCCAGCTCATTAACATCCAACTCTTTCCCAAAATCATCAGCATGATAAACTCCATATTTACAATTTATTGGTTGGTTTTCTATACATTTTCACCAGTAAAAGGCAGATATTCACTTGTTAAATAATTAGAGATTGCAGTTGCAATAATATCGTTTTTAATGTTGTTTACATTATCAGAATCGTATAGATGAGTTACGTCACGTGCTAAGATGCCCCAATGTTTTATGGGAGTTCTACTATATAATGCAACAATTTTTTTATTTAAAGCACCTGAAATATGGCCCAAGCCTCCATCGCCAGTGAGCACTATATCAGCGGCATTAACAAAGGAAATGAAATTGTCTAATGTAGGGGAAATATGTATTTCCGCATCCATTGAAAGTTTGGCTTTAAGCTCAGTAGCTTTATCAAAGTCATTAGACTTTGCTGATATTAAAACAGAGAATTTGTGGCTTTTATATAATTCGTTCAAAATTTCAGCACATTTAGTATTTAAAAGTTGGCAAAAATGTTTGCTGTTTGAAACTTCAACCAAAATTTTTAATCCTGAATATTTTGGACTGTATCGTTTTATTTTGTTTATATCTAATAGGGGATACAATTTTTCTGGTATTTCCTTTAAGTTTGAATCAAAGACTTGTAGGCTACACAGACCAATTGGTTGATTATCTAGTTCGCTGGTGTCATGACAAATGAATGGGTGGTTGAGCAACTTTGAAGTAGCTTGATTTGCAGCTCTTGCGTAGCGTTCTTTAGCACCTATTGTGAAAAGGAAAAGACTATTTGTTTTAGGATAATTTAATACCGTTGATATTCCAATATCGGGTTTAATCCATCTATATTTAATTGCCATTTTAAATCGTTGGAAATATCTGTTTCCTGATGGTGTAGGGAACATATGAGCATCAGGGAAAAAACACTTAATAATCTCATCATTTTTAATATCCTTGTCAGGATAGAAAAAATAAAAATTACACTTGCCATAAATCGACTGAAGATGATTGCATAATGGCACAGCCATTGTAATAAAGTCACCCAAATAGTTGCGTATAATCATTACTACCTTAATTGAATTGCTATTCGCATATTGGTACTTAGACACCTGAAAATTAACTCCTTTCAGTATATAAATTTATTCATGCCGGATTCTCTCCAGCTCATTAACATCTAGGTTTTTTCCAAAATCAGTACGATGCCTTAATTCATGCATAAAAGTTTCCAAATTGCGTTCTCTCGAGTGCCTCGAGTTAAGAACGCATATTTTTTCGCCATCCGCGTTGGTTACACAATACCCACCAACTGTACAGGGAAGGTCAGCGAGAACCACCCTAGAGATCATATGCAGTTACCTCCTACTCATCATTGTGTTCTTCTTTCTTTTTCATTCTTGCCACTATTTCAGCAGCCAGCTTTAAATCCTCGGCGGAAACATTTTTGGCAGCGTCAAATAAAATTCTCATGCCAGGATTATCGTATAACTCCTGGGCCATTTTGGCGGCTTCCGGGTTGAGATAGTAGCCTTGTGGAGAATCTATTTCTTCATTTTTAAGTGATTCAACGGATATGTCTAGTTCTTCACATATTTTAATTACACTTTCAACCGCTGCACCGCCAATTGAGCCGTTTAGCATAGATAATAAAGAAGTATAAGGGATACCGATTTTAGCTGCAAAGCTTTTAATCGTGTATCCTTTTTGTTTTATTAGCATTTTTAAAAATTCTTCTCTGGTCATATTTTTTCCGCCTTCCAGTTTTATTAACTGTTAAATAAAGATTAACATTAAAACTACGAAATTTCAATATCAAAACACGAAATTTTATAATTTATTTTAAAATATAGTATTTACAAACACTAAATTTCGTGTTAATCTTTACATGTAGTACGAAATTTCGTGTTATGGGAGGTGAGAAAATGTACAAGAACATAGATGTAGAGCTTGCTAAAAAGGGATGGAAGAAAAAAATGCTATCCGGTCAAACAGGAATAGCATATAACACATTACTTTCTAAACTTGCAGGATCATACCCGTTTACATTAGATGAATGTTTTCTTATTAAAGATGCTTTAGATCCAAACCTAACAATAGAATACCTGTTTAAAGAAGACGACGGCGAGAAAGGGGGTGCATGAGTGTGGTGTTAAAAGAAAAAACAAAGCAATTATGCATAGTAACTGATGGTGACTGGACAGGGGATATCGAGGTGCTGAAAAATGGTCATCAACTATGTAGTCACAGGAATAAGGAAGGGTGTTTTCACACAAACATCACTTTATCAGAAATTGTGCAAGAAAAAGATGCCATTGGCATCAAGTGTTCAAACATTGAGGGCCTATTTAATATTGACGTACGGATTGATTGAGTACTCATAAGTTTTATTTATTACATTATTTTAACTTTTTCTTCATCATGTCAATTTCACTCATGATGCTTTGATTGTTTTGAAGTATTACGGAGTTAATCTTGGTCAACATACGTTCTTCGCGGCTAACAATAACCTCTGCAATACTTTGAATAGTCAATTCGCCTTTTGCTTCTAATTCTTCAATGGCTTCCTCAATTTCTGAGACCTTGAATTTAGCGTCATATGGAATACCTAAATGGTACAATAACAAATTTAATCCCACCTTATCTTATGAGTACTCAAGAAAATTATAGCATGGAATAAAAAAACAATGTTACCTGCACGCTTGAATACCTATTCAAAGAATCAGAGTGAGGATGGAGGTGTGATTCTTGATTGATAATTCAGCACAGAAAAAATTCATTTTTACACCAGTTAATTATGAAGGAAGGTGTGAAGGGTTTAAAAACAAGGCATACCCAGAGTTCAGTCTGCAAAGGTTAGCTGTTTATGTAGAAACAAAAAAAGAGCTTGATAAAAAATTACGTGACATTCCAGGAGGAAATATCAATCTTATTAACAAGCTCTACAGGGATTTTGATGAAGCGATTATGGATGAATTAAGTTTAGCTAATACTCTTAAAGGCTAATTCAATAGCGGTAAAGGATATGCTGACAGCGTTATTGGATAGGTAAGTTTTGATTTGATTCCAAACATTATTGTTTTCAATTTTTTCAAGGAAAGCTTGCCCTTTCATAGTTAGCTCTATACAAAGGTAATCATATCCATCCTTACTGCATGAATTGATTGCCTTGAGGTACCCTTCATTAACCAGTATGTGAACATGATAGTTTATTAATGTTCTTGGCAGGTCATCATAAACAAGGTTGTTGCAGGCTAAATCGTAAGACATATCATGGTCAGCAACATCAAGTAAAATCTCACGCAATAAATCGTAATTAATTCTCAACATTATCATCTCCTTTCATCCTTATTATAGCAGAGGTGATAATTGGTAACGAGCTATGCTGGAATACATGCTCAAAGAATCAGAGAGAGGAGGTGTAAAAAATGCGAATTCTCTCAGCTAAGGATTATGCTGCCGAAACTGGATATCCGTTGGTAACTTTGTGCCGGTTAATTCGGCAAGGCGTTATCCCACATGAAAAACGTGGAGCAGGCTACTTGATTGATGCTGATATGGTTGATGAGATTATTGCTGAAAGAATGAATGCCAATCTTAGGCAAACTGAACCAATTCAATTCCAACCAAAGACAATCCAACGAGTGGTTAGCTCTCAAAAAAATAGCAACAGTTTTCTTCAAGCACTCAGAACAATTTAAGGAGGCACTAGAATGAAACACTATTACAACATCTGTTCTCATTGCGGTGCTAATCTCGATCCAGGTGAAAAATGTGAATGTCAAAGGAGTGAGAAAGTTGAACGTAAAGTCAGGAATAATTCTGATAGTAGTCGCTCTGGTTTTGTTGGGATGTGCAGCACATTCAAATCCTTCCGCGGATCATCGAAGGTTCGTAACTTATGAGGTCCAAGCCGGTGATACCTTATGGGAAATTGCGGAAATGCATGCTGATTTAAACACTTATAGCCGCATATATATGCCGGTATTTATGGAATCAATTCGCGAAGCAAACTATGACAAATTCGCTGATAACCGCTTCCTGCAACCTGGTGACCGGTTGACAATCTATTATTTCGTGAAGGAGTAAAAAATGTCAAAGCATGTATATACGAACGGATGGACTCTTGACATAAATAACTGTCCGCAATGCAAAAGTAATAAAATAACGGCTTCCGCATGTGAAACTGCTGAAAAACAAGCTTATGCGTATATCTTATGTGATGGTTGTGGAAAAGAGCTAGCCAAATATTGCGATTTAAGTAATGTTACTAAAACGTTAGAAGAAATAGCCGAAGAGTGGAACAAAAAGGCGGATTAGAAATGAAATCATGGATATATTGCGAATTATGCGGTCGCTGCATAAGCAAATATAAAATTACCGATAAAGGTAAAGTCGTTTGCAAGTTTGGCTGTAAACCAAAGCAAGGAATACTTAATAGGCTTAAAAAGGCAAAAGAAAAAGAGCCTGCGGAGAGGCAACTCCGGCAGGCTCAGGCAAAACTAACCTGTGATTATTATATCACAAGAAAGAAGGAATGAACATTGGCAAAATTATTAATGACTGTTGAACAAATGCAAGATAAAGAAGCTTGGTTAAAAGCTCGAAATAGTGGGATTGGTGGAAGCGATGCAGGTATTATTGTCGGCCTTAACAAATGGAAAAGCCCATTTCAACTATGGCTGGAGAAAACAGGCCAGGTTGAGGCTGAGAGTCTAAGTGATAACGAGTTTGTATATTGGGGCAATGTGCTTGAACAGGTTGTTGCTGATGAATTTACTGTGCGTACAGGCAAGAAGGTAATGCGCAGAGGATT
>JAAYVM010000040.1 GCA_012517145.1 Acholeplasmataceae bacterium | reverse complement strand
TGGGGCCAAGGGCTTCGGCGTAGTTAAGGCCATGATAGGAAGGATCAGGCCGGCTGAGCAGGGGAAACTTTTCACTGTTCCAATCAAATTTACCGCTGTCAACTACAATGCCGCCCATTGAGGTGCCGTGACCGCCGATGAATTTAGTGGCTGAGTGAACAACAATATCCGCGCCGAATTCAATAGGTCGGCACAGGTATGGCGAAAGGAAGGTGTTGTCTAAAATCAGCGGCAGACCATTTTCGTGTGCAATCTTCGCTACAGCTTCAATATCGAGTACGTCAATTTTGGGGTTGCCGATTGTTTCCGCATATAGGGCTTTGGTCCTTGGTGTTATCGCTTTGCGGAAATTCTCGGGATCCTGGGCATCTACGAAATGAGTAGTAATCCCAAGGTGAGGCAGGGTATATTGCAGCATATTGAAGGTGCCGCCGGAGAGGGTGGAAGAGCTGACTATTTCATCACCGGTTTGCAGGAAGTTGAGAAAGGTGCCGACGATAGCAGCATGACCAGAAGCAAAGGCTACGGCACCGCTGCCGCCTTCGAGGGCTGCTATGCGATTTTCGAAGGCTTCAGTAGTGGGGTTGGTAAGGCGTGTATAGATGTTGCCGCTTTCTTCTAAAGCAAATAATCTGGCAGCATGGTCAGAATCTTTGAAGCTATAGGCTGTGGTCTGATAAATAGGCAGAGCGCGGGCGCCTGTTGCAGGATCTGGCTGTTGTCCGGCATGGACTGCTAGTGTTTCAAATTTCATTTTAAGCTCCTCCTTGTTTTTAACGTAAATTCGTGCCGGTGAGTATGGCTCGGGCGAGCAGAGGGCGATTCATTGTGTAGATATGGATGCCGGCGAAACCATAAGAAACGAGATCGTCTATCTGGCGACAGGCGTATTCAATGCCTGCTGACTGCAGTGCGTCCTGATTATGCGAATATTTTTCCATCATGTTTTGCAAAGCTGGCGGCAAAGTTGCGCCGCAAAGACCGCTGATGTGTTTGATTTGACTGGCGCTGAAGACCGGCATGATGCCGGCTGTTATCGGAACGTTAATACCATGTTGCAAAGCTTTTTCATGGAAACGTTTCAAATAGTCATTGTCAAAAGCGATCTGAGTAATCAAAAGCCCTGCTCCAGCATCAACTTTTTCTTTCAGGTGCAGCAAATCTTCCTCTTGGCTCGAGGCTTCAGGATGACCTTCCGGGTAAGCTGCAGCGGCAATGAAGAATTTTTTGCGGGCGGCAATGCGCTCAATGAGATTACAAGCGTGTATTTTGTTAATTTGCTTATGGCAGTCTTTCGGTGGATCTCCCCGCAAGGCCAGAATATTTTCTAAATTTCTGTCTGCAATTTCATCCAGGATTTTTTCAATTTCTTCGTCGCTGCTGCTGATACAGGTCAAGTGTGCCAATGCTTCAATGCCTAATTCGTTTTTAATATGCTGCGCCAGTTCTAGCGTTTTGCTATGCGTGGAACCGCCAGCACCGTAAGTTACGCTGATAAAATCAGGTCTCAAAACATGTAGGGCTTCAACGGCTTCTAAAACAGTTTCAAAAGGTGAATCTGGCTTTGGTGGGAATACTTCGAAGGATACGACGGGTTTCTCTTGTGAGAACAATTCACTTATTTTCATAGTTGGCATGCTGCAAAAGCAGCGTCTCCTTTTCTGTATGTAATCGGCTGGTACAAAAGAAAACAGCCGTTCGAGATGAACGGCTGCTGAATTATGAAAGCACCACATTCTCATCTCTCAGACACTTTGGTCTGCTGGAATTAGCACCATACGGTTTAACCGTGGTTGCCGGGCATCATTGGGCCAGTCCCTCCGCCTCTCTGGATAAGAAGTCGATATTAAGTTGTTGAAACGTATGATATCGCAAAGTGAGCTTGACTGTCAAGAAAAAATAATAAAAAAGCACGCGTTTTTTTTCTGCGCGTGCTTTGTGTAAATATTTTTACTAAATAGATTATAAACGAACGATCATTTTCTTGATATCGATCTTATTCGTTTGCATACCTGTTTTCAAAAGGAAATCCTGAGTCTTTTCCAGTTCGATGATATCTTTGTCGGTAATGGTTGGGTCAAAATCATACCAAGGAGCCATAAGCTCAACATCGCTGGCGTTGAGCCCTGTTTCTTTGGCAGTGAATTCGTAGGCTTTTGCTTTGTTAGCATTCATGAAGGCAATGTTCTCTTTGTGCGCAGCCAGGTATTGTTTAACTGCCTCCGGATACTGCTCAAGGAATTTGCCGCTGACGGCTATGACGATGGTCGCATCAACGAGATTTTCGCCGTTAGCTATTATGTGGGCGCCTGCTTTTTGGGCACGCAGTACATCGGCTCCGGCGACAAGGGCAACATCAACGCTGCCTGTCATCATGGCATTGACTGATTCTGGGATACCCATAGAAAGGAATTCAACATCGCCAGGTTTATAGCCTTCTTTATCCAAGGCGGCGATTAAAATTTGATGAAGAATAGTACCTTTCGGCCCGGCAATTTTTTTGCCTTTTAAATCAGCGGTGGTTTTGATTGCTGGATCTTTGGCCATGATGTTAAAAGCTTTCGGAGCCCTGCTGTAAGTGCCGATGATTTTGACATCAACACCGTTGGAAGCGGCAAGAATTGCGGAAGTGCCGCCTAAAGCGCTGCAGATGTCAAGACTGCCGGCTGCCAGAGCTTCTGTTTGTTTGGCGCCGGAATTAATATCCGGAAAGGACACCTTTGTGTTGGTTTTGGCAAAAGAATTAGCGATAGTCTGGTTATTTTTATCAACGATTGACGGGATGTTAAGAGGGGATTTTACATAAGTAATCTTTATCGAAGTTGGTGCAGCAGCTTTTTTGGTATCCGGCGCTGTTTTGGCAGCGCAGCCCGCTAAAGCAAGGGACACACAAGCAGTAAAAGCAATTACAGTCAGTAATAAGGATTTTTTCACGATTCATCTACCACCTTTACATTTTTTGACTCAAGACCCTCGAGAATCTGACGCCTTAAGGTCAGTACTTCGCTGGCAGCCGGATCACGAGGATAAGTAAGTTTTACTGGTATATCGCCAATAATAGCGCCTTTTTGCATAATCAAGACGCGTTCACCCAGCAGAATGGCTTCTTCCACGTCGTGGGTGACAAAAATTATGGTTTTTCTTTCCAGACGGAATAAGTCAAGCAGAGTTTCCTGCAGCCCTTTTCGGGTGAAATAGTCGAGCGCACCGAAAGGTTCATCCATCAGGATGATATCGGGGTTTTGAAATAATGTCCGGCCCAGGGCAGTTCTTTGCGCCATACCGCCGGAAAGCTCCGAAGGATAAGATCGCGCAAAAGCGGATAAACCCAGAATATCAAGAAGCTGAGGCAGCTTTTCTGTGGACAGGCCGCCTTTGCGGATTGCAAAAGCGATGTTTTCTGCGACGGTCAGCCATGGCATCAGGCGCGGTTCCTGAAACACAAAGCCGATTTCTGGTTTCTTGGTGCTAAAAGATACGGTGCCGTTCGTAGCCTCTTCTAAACCTGCTAAAAGCCGCAGCAGGGTTGTTTTCCCACAGCCGCTTTTACCGACAATGGTTGTAAAGCTGTGATCTGCAAAAGACAATGTTGTTGGTGCCAGCGCGGTAACCTTTATTTCTGCTGTACTGTAGACTTTAGTCAAAGCATCAATTTTGATCGGCATTAATCATCACCTGCCTTTCCTTGCCAAGGCAAGAGCTTGCAAGTCAGTTTCAGAAATAGGCGATTAATCAAGGTTCCCAGAATGCCAATACAGAAAATGCCAACGAGTACGATGTCCGGACGGGACATCTGTTCGGCATCCAATATCATATAACCGATTCCTGATGAAGCGGCAATCAGCTCAGCGCCTATAAGTGCCCGCCAACTGTAGCCCAGAGCCAACTGCAAACCGACAAGTATCGAAGGAACTGCAGCAGGTAATTGGATGTAACGGGCCGTTTGCCAAGCAGTAAAATGCAAAGATGAGCCAACTTCGAGCAGCTTGGTATCACAATTTTTGATTCCGCCGTAAGTATTAAGGAAAAGCGGAAAAAAAGATGCGAGAAAAATTATCATGAGCTTGGAGGCTTCGTCGATACCGAACCATAAAATGATGAGAGGGATAGCGGCAAGCGGCGGCACATGACGCAAAAATTCCAAAACAGGCCAGAAAAAGTCATGAAAACGTGTGCTGCGGCCGCAAAGAATTCCCAGGGGTAAAGCAACAAGGCAGGAACAAAAAAAGCCGCCAAGTACTCTCAGCAGACTTATTGATAAATGACGTGTGAGGGTTCCATCAAGAAAAAGCTGCCAGAAAACAGTAAAAGTTCTTTGCGGAGAAGGCAAAAGATAAGGGCTGAAAAGCTCATATTTCGTAACGAGCAACCAGGCTGACAATAAAGCAAGCGGCAGTATGATATTGTTTCGCAGCCTAATCATAATATTCTCCTTTGGCATAGACTAATTTTACTTAAACTGTAAGCTAATTAAGTAGTAAAGTCAACAAAGAAAGCAGGAGTTTTTAATTTCTTGCCGAACTTAAGATAAATTAGTTAGGAGTACTATTCCTTAGGAAATCGTTATAATATTTTTGGGAGTGGGAAATATATGAATAATTTTAACAAAGTTTTACTGGCCACCGACCTTTCAGGTGCTTCAGGCAAACTGCAGGACTGTTTGTTTGAACTTTGCCCTGACACCGGAACCGAGATAGTGCTGGTACATGTCCTCGATGATGACGAGGATGCTGATCCTCACAGTAGTAGCTACAAACAGAGCCAGGCTAAGCTTAAACGCTGCGAAGAGGACTTGCGCAGAGCAGGCTATGAACATGTTGATGTTTTGCTGCCTGTAGGTGAGCCAATTGAACAGATTAATAAAATTGCGGAAGAGTTGGGCGTTGATTTGGCACTTTTGGCATCGCATGGTAAAGGGTTTATTCGCAGCACGCTGCTCGGAAGCACAACCTTTGATTTAGCAAGAATGGCAAAATATCCGCTTTTTATTGATAAAATATATGATGAAAAGAACGAACATAAACCTTTACTAAAGAATATTCTGGTGCCCACGGATTTTTCCAAGGAATCTTTGGTCTCTCTGAATGTTATACGCAATTTAAGAGAACACATTGAAGAAGTTGTCTTTGTACATGTTATTGAAAAAAGCCGTAATGCTGATGATTTGAAAGAACAGATGCAGAAGGCGGAAATGAAGCTTAATGAGCTCGCTGATGAAGTGAAAATTTTTGGCGTTTGCGGTACTGTCAGGGTTGCTAAGGGCACTCCTTCCAAACAATTGCAGCGTATAGCCGTAGAAATAGATGCATCGATGATTGTTATCGCCAAAACCGGCGCCGGGCTGGTCAAAGGTTTACCACTGGGCAGTACTGCGCAGAATCTGGCACTTAATACGAACAGGCCGCTTCTGATGTTGCCTGAAATTGATGATATTTGATTTAAATATTACAATATATTCTTGACAATCTTAAGATTAATCAGTATACTAATATTCGCAGTCGGTTTACGGCTGCGAAATATTTTTTGTTGGCCTAATTGCAAATGTTTCACCAAAGTTTTTCAACCGGAGAGATGTCCGAGCGGTTGAAGGAGCACGCCTGGAAAGCGTGTGTACTTGAAAGGGTACCGAGGGTTCGAATCCCTCTCTCTCCGCCATTTAAAATTGACCGCCAATGTTGCGGTTTTTATTTTTCTGTCGGACCGTGGCTGTCGGGTCCTGCGCAATGAGAGCCCGTGAACCTCGTCAGGTCCGGAAGGAAGCAGCGATAAGCGGTAACTCTTGTGTGCCGCAGGGGTGCCTGCAGCTGCGGCCCGACAGAAAAATAATCTTTAGACTGCTCGCAGTAGCTTTTAATGCTGCTATGAGTGGTCTTTTTGTTTATGATTATGGTAGTAATGAATGTTAACTGTAGTAAATAACTATTGCAGGTAAAATTTTTATTGTATAATACTTAGTGAAGACTTTTTGAAGGGGTGAGTGCGTGGACTACATAGCGCTTTATCGTCGCTGGCGGCCGCAGGATTTTGATGCTTTGGTAGGTCAGGATCATATCCGCACAGCATTGACTAATGCTCTGGATACAGGAAAAATTGCCCATGCTTATTTGTTTACAGGGCCACGCGGCACCGGTAAAACCAGCACAGCCAGAATTTTGGCTAAGGCTTTGAACTGTGAAAAGGGACCCAGCGCCCATCCTTGCAACCAGTGTGAGAATTGCCGTAGGGCTACCGAAGGCAGCTCTATGGATATCTTTGAAATTGATGCTGCCTCCAACCGTGGCATAGATGAAATACGACAATTGCGGGAAAAGGTTGCTTTTGCTCCTGTTAATGGACGTTATAAGATTTATATAATTGATGAAGTCCATATGATGACAAATGATGCTTTCAATGCTTTGCTGAAAACGTTGGAAGAACCACCGGGGCATGTTGTTTTTATTCTGGCAACGACTGAGCCGCATAAGATTCCGGCTACTATCCATTCGCGCTGTCAGCGGTTTGACTTCCATCGTGTTACTGTCGAGGAAATTGCGGAGCACCTTGCAAAAGTTGCACGCGAAAGTGAAATCGAAGCAGAAGAGGATGCCTTGCATTTGATTGCTATCCAGGCAGACGGAGGCATGCGTGATGCTTTGAGTCTTTTGGATCAATGCGCGGTTATGGATAAGAAAGTAACCGTAGAGTCAGTTCGCTCCGTCCTTGGTATTGTTGGACGGGAGGGGCTGCGCGCACTTACAGCGGCAATCGGCGAAGAGGACTTACCGCAGGCTCTGCTGACGATGAACGAACTTATTGGGCAGGGCAAGGACGTCAGACAAATTCTGACCGAATTATCCGAATATCTCAGGGCTTTGCTTTTATACCAGGCAGCGCCACATTATGGTGATATCTATCTGACAGATACGAAAGAAGCCTTCGAGAGATTGTCGCCTCTTTTTACAGAAGCACGTATTGTTGCCGCTCAGCAGCGGCTGCATGAAGCCATGGAGGAATTACGCTGGGCCGTACGCGGTAAGATAACGGCGGAGTTATGTATTTTTGATTTATGTAAATTAGAAGGCGCATCGCTGCAGGCCCTGCAGGCCAGGGTGGAAAAATTGGAAAAGATGCTTGCTGGCAAAGGCGTTGTGGAAGATGCTGCTTTTGTAGCCGCACCGGTAACGCCAGGTCATTCAGTGCAGGAGCCGCTCAAAAAGGTAAGGCGAGCCGCAGAAACAACGATGCCACCTAGGATAGTGCAGCCGGAAAAACCAGCTGCAGAGATTGTGAAAGTTAAAGAAGCGCATGATGAGCCGGTGGCAGCCTATGAAGAAGTTCAGCAGGACAAGGTCAAGGCTGCAATCACCACAGCCCCTGCCGGAGAAATGATACCGGAAGGAGAGGAGCTTTGGGGCAAGGCTCTTGCCAGAATCAAAGCTGATAAGAAGATGTCCCTGCATGCTTGTGCTTCTTGTGGTTCTGTCGAAGGGTTTGATGGCAAAAATCTGACAGTTGCTTTTAAAGTGGCTTATTCCTGTGAAAGGATGAAACGCCATGATTACAAACAAAAAATGGAAGAAGTAATGTTGGAGCTTTCCAGAGAAGCGGTTTGTCTACATTGTGTCGTGGAAGAGGCAAAGCCTGCCAAAAAGACTGTAAAAAAGGAGCAGGAACTTGACCCGACGGTTAAAAAAGCATTGGAAATTTTTGGCGGCACACTGGAGAAAATATAATTTTTCTTTTAATAGTTGAAGCTATTTGATACAATTTATAAAGGTTAGCATTTTAAGGAGGATATACAGATGTTTAACGGTATGGGAAATATGGGCAATATGCAAGGTATGATGAAAAAAGTACAAAAGATGCAGGCAGAAATGCTGAAGATGCAGGAAGAACTTAAAACACGCACTGTCGAAACAACTGTCGGCGGCGGGGCTTTGACTATAGTTGCCAATGGCAAAAAAGAAATTGAAAGTATTAAAATTAAGCCGGAAGCTCTTGACCCTGATGATGTGGAAATGCTGCAGGATATGATTGTATCCGGTGTTAATGAAGCCATGCGTAAAATTGACGAGATGACTGAACGAGAAATGAGCAAGATAACCGGCGGTATGAAACTGCCAGGTATGTAATTATCAGCAAAAGAGGAAAATTATGCGAATGATCAAACCTATGGCTGATTTGTATGAGCAGCTGAGGCGATTGCCGGGCATTGGCTCCAAAACGGCCATGCGTCTTGCTTACCATATAATTGACAGGCCGGAGTCCGAAGTAAGGCAACTGGCTGGAGCGCTTCTGGCTGCGAAACAGCAGATTAAACTTTGCTCCGTCTGCTACAACCTTTCTGACAGCGAAATTTGTGAAATATGTGGCAGAAGGGACAGGGACAGCTCCATAATCTGTGTCGTGGAACAGCCTCAGGATTTGATGGCAATGGAACGCAGCCATGGCTATAAAGGCGTTTACCATGTTCTGCATGGTGTTTTATCGCCGCTTGATGGCATCGGACCTGATAATATCAGAATTAAAGAGTTGCTTTTGCGTCTGCAGCAGACGCAGGTAAAAGAAATAATCATTGCAACTAACTCTGATATAGAAGGTGAAGCTACCGCGGTATATCTGGCTCAGCTTTTGAAACCGCTTGGCGTTACTGTAAGTCGTATTGCCCATGGTCTTCCTGTTGGCGGCGACTTGGAATATGCTGATGAAATGACGCTTGCCAGAGCGTTGGAAAATAGAAGGAATATGTAAGAGGTGTTTATAAATGTCAGGGTTCACAGCTTTTTTGCCCTATATTGCAGCTGTAGTCATTCTGCTGTTTTTGGTTAAAGTTTTTTCATTACCGTTCAAATTGGTATGGAACGGCATTATCGGTGGAGCAACTTTGTGGCTTATCAATCTCGTAGGTGCTGTTTTTGCTTTCCACATTGAAATAACTGTGATTAAAGCTCTGATTGTGGGTTTTTTCGGAGTGCCGGGTGTTGTAGGTGTTGCACTTTGGCAAATATTTGCGTGAATGTCAGTGCAGTGACGCCTGCTCATTTTTATTAAATGAGCAGGCGTTTTATAGTCATATTCAGATAAATGTTGGTAATATTGAATGCTTGTTATAGCAGGAAAAGAAGCAAAGAAACAGAAGTTACAAACAAGGACGGAGGGAGAGCATCATGGAAATTCCATGTGAGGGAAGGGCATGCGCATATATACAGTCAATGTTAGCCAGAAGGCCTGCCGGTATAGACAGAGCAGACCAACCTACGGAAGCGGCAGTATTATTGCCTTTGGTTGAAAAAGATGGTGAGTTAGGCGTACTATTTGAGGTAAGGTCTAAATCCCTGTCCTGGCAGCCGGGAGAAGTATGTTTTCCAGGCGGTAAAAAGGAAAAAGGGGATTGCACTCTCCAGGATACAGCTGTCAGGGAAACATGTGAGGAACTCAATCTGACACCGGATGATATGATAGTTTGCGGTGAGCTTGATTATTTGGTGACACATCTTGGCCCTATAGTGCATCCTTATGTTGGCAACATCTGGGAAGTTTCCAAGGTGAAACCAAGCTGTGCTGAGGTAAGTGAGATATTTGTAGTACCGCTTTCAGAATTGTTTAAACAAAATCCTCGTAAAGTTCATATGGAGCTTGCCAATCGGGCTACTGAGGATTTTCCGTTTGATCTGCTGCCGCGTCATCCGCGCGGCTGGCTGCAACGTAAAGGATATGACGTATATTTTTATGAATATGATGGACATGTAATCTGGGGTTTAACTGCCAGAATTCTTTATAGCTTTTTACGCAGGCTGAAAAAAGAAGTGCCGGAAAATTTCTTTGACGATAAAGCATAATTTTTGTATAATTGTGTGATTAAGACTCAGAAGAATAGAGGAGAAATAAACGTGCAGATGAAGTTTGGCAAAAAAACCATAGCAGTGATAGCCGCAGTAATTTTGGCTCTTAGCTATTTGGTGTATGAATATGTTACCAATGGTCCGTTTTTTGGCGGTATGGCATTAGATTCCCTGAGCCGTGCCGACCGGCTGGCTTTGAAAAAGAACATAGTGGTCATGGGGGTAGATGAGCGTGATGGAGATACCGGCCGTTCTGATACTCTTTTTGTCGTTATGATGGATCCTAAAAGCAATAATGTTTCCTTGCTTTCGATTCCACGCGATACTATGGTGAAAATTCCAGGACGCGGCTGGGACAAGATTAATCATGCTTTTGCTTTTGGTGGCCACAAATTAACTGAGCAGACTGTCGAGGAATTCCTCGGAATACAGATTAACAACTATGTGGTAATTGATTTCAGAGGTTTTAAAGACCTGGTAGACGCTATAGGCGGCATTGACATTGATGTTGAAAAAGATATGTATTATGAAGATCCCTATGATAATCTGGTTATTGACCTGCAAAAAGGTCGGCAGCATCTGGATGGTAAAACTGCTATCCAATATGTTCGCTACCGGGACGAGGAGGGTGACATCGGTCGTATAAAACGCCAGCAGCATTTTATGGCTGCTATTTATGAGAAGGTTACTTCGTCCCAGATCATTACAAAAATGCCTGGATTGGTCAAGGAATTGCTGTCGATGGTAAAAACCGATATGCCGCTTACTGATATGGCAAAAGTTGCCAGGGCAATGAATACGACCATGAAGGAACAAAAAGGGCTTAATATGGCTATGGTACCTGGTGAACCGGTATATATCGATGAAATAAGTTATTGGGTTCCTGATATGACCGACTTGCGACAACTGATGGTTGATATGCAAGGCGCAACGATGAGTGATAAATATCGCATGGCGGCGGAGAAATTCGAAGCTGAATACAAAAAAGTCGTTCCTGATGATAAACTTGAAGTCACAAAAGACGAGAAAACCGATAAGACAGTCAAAGTATTACGCAAGACAACTGCAGAGGAATTGAAGAAGAACGGTTCAACAACTGACACAAAAAAGGCACCGACTGATACTTCTAAGAAAGGTACCAGCCAGACTAAATCAGGAGCAACCAGTGAATCGCAAACCTCTGAGCAAACCTCTAAACGTAGTGTTTCACTGAAAATCATCAACTGCAGCGGCAGGGCTGAAGCACTTGACAAGGCCGTGAGTATGGCTGAGAGTGCCGGGTTTATAGTTGCCAGCACTGGTACCGGTGAAAGAATTTCTTCTACGCAGGTAGTTGCAACGAACACTGATGGTTGGGTAGTAAGTAAACTATCAACATTGCCATTCAGTTATTCTATGCGCATATCACGTAATCCTGATGCGAGTACGGAAGGTATTGTCTATATAGGCGAAGATTTCAAATAATAAAAAATATTTAAATAGGGTTGTTGCACATTGTATACAAAAATGTTATACTAAGTATGTAATGAATCAGCCCCTCATTTTGCCCTTCTAGTAAGGGCTTTTTTTTTTTTGCTTTTTTTGAGTCTGACAAAAGGTGTATGCTATAATTAAAGCAATTATTAAGGGGGATTACGGTGTCTAAACAAGTTTACCTTGTGTGCGAAAAAGATGTTGCCGGCGATATGGGCAGACATCGATTGGCAAAAGTTTTAAAGGAACGCGGTATTAAACATGCAATATTGCCTGTAAGCCAAAGAGTTGTTATAAATAAGCCAGCTATAAGCAGAGAACTGTTGGGAAAAATAGTATGGCTTTGTTTTTCTACGCCTGACGCTGTCAGGCTGTTTTTTGCGTCTTTCGGTGAGTTGCTAACGAGTACTTTGAAATTTGCCGCACAGGATTTAAACACCGCTGCAGCACTATTGCAGCAGGGCGTGAGAACAGATTATATTCCGATAAAACCTTTATATTTACAGCAAAACAGCGTTTTTGAAAAAGCAGGGGGAACCGTTGCAGCGGCGGACGGACAGGAATGGACCGGCCTTTCGGCAGCAGTGAACATGGTATTTACGAAGAGGGAAGGTTTGGCTTTAAGTATACCTGAAGAAAAAGAGACGATATTTTTGCTTAATACACCACGGGAAGCCGAATATTTACTGCGCAGAGCTAAGCACGGCAGCATTTTTCTGTGCAAAAATCCGGCGACAGCAGAGGTATGCTGGGAATATGGAGCAGAGGTTGTTTTACCGACTGATTTCAGTTATGAAGGTATGCTGGAAGAACTACAGAAGATAATCTTCTGCTAACCAATGATAGTAGTATAGTTTTGGATTTTTGGTCAAATATGTTACAATTAATAGGGCTTATTTATAATTAACGCATTACCGCCTAAAAAGTAATTATTCAGGAGAAATATTAATGCGCAACGATATACATATTGTATTAGACAGTACTGCTGTCATGGGAGAAACTCCATTAAAAAACGATTCGCGCTGTCACGAGCTAAAATTGAGCGTGCGGCACGGCAAAACAGAATGGCGCGATGGCGAGAAGTCTTTGGCAGAAATGTTCGCCATGGTTGAAGCAACCGGTGAACTGCCTAAAACTTCACAGCCGCCGCTCGGCGATTTTTTGGCAATTTTCAAAGAGCTAGCCGAACAAGGTAAAAAGATATTAATGATTACTATAGACGGTGTTCTCAGCGGCACGGTACAAACAGCGCGTCTGGCTGCCAAGCAGGTAATCAAGGAAGTTCCGGGCGCGGATATACGTGTCGTTGATAGTTTGACTACTGCCAATGCGGTCTCAGGTATGGCAATGGCTGTTCTGGAATATATTGAAAATGGCGCTGATATGGATGAAGTAGAGGCTTATGCTAATGATCTGGCTCAAAGAACGGAAACCATTTTCAGTGTTGATACTTTAACTTATCTGCAAAAGGGCGGAAGGATAGGGGCTGTTGGTGCTCTGGTAGGAAACTTGCTTGGCATTCGGCCGATTGTTTATCTGGACAAAAAGGGTGAGCTGACCATTGCGGATAAAGTCAGAACGAGAACGAAGACCTTGCGGAGAATGGTGGAATTAGGGGAAAGATTCGCGCCTTTTGAGGCCATGTATATTGCCCATGCTGAAGCACCTGAGGATGCGGAAACACTGAAAAAACAACTAATGGAGATGTATCCCGGTGTGCCTATCCTTGTAACAGGGATTGGAACTGTGCTTGCATCACATTTGGGACCAAAAGTTATCGGAATCTTTTTACGGCGCAAAAAGTAGAAAGGGTGTAATTAATGGAAATCAAGCAGGAAGCGGCGATAGATGGCAGCCAACTAAAAATGATGCTTCTGGGCGCTTACCAAAGTTTTGAAAATAATTATGAAATGATCAATAATCTTAACGTTTTTCCTGTTCCTGACGGCGATACGGGTACTAATATGCTGCATACGATGGCAGCTGTCGCAGAGTCTGTCAGTAAGCTGGAAAATGCAACAATAGGAGAAGTTGGCCAGGCGGCTGCGAAGTCTGCTATTCTTGGTGCACGCGGCAATTCAGGAGTTATTCTTTCACAGCTGCTGCACGGAATTGGCAAAGGACTGGCTGGCAAAGATGCTGCTACTAATAACGAAATCGGTAAGGCTTTCCAATATGGCATTTTATATGCCTATCGTTCTGTTTCCAGACCGGTTGAAGGTACTATCCTTACAGTAGCCAGAGGTATTGCCAAAGGAGCCTATCATGCCGTGCGCGGCGGTCTTGAATTTACGGAAGTGCTAAGGCAGGCAATTGCAGCCGGTCGCGCGGAACTTGAAAGGACACCGGAACTATTACCTGCTTTAAAGGAAGCAGGTGTTGTCGATGCAGGCGGTCAAGGCTTGATAGTCTTTTTCGAAGGCTGCCTGGCAGGGCTAAAGGGAGAAGTGCCTCCTGTTTTTCTGTCGGCGGCGCCTTCGGAAGTAAAGCTTGACCTTACCGAAGAATTTGACCTTGAATATCCCTATTGCACGGAATTTGTCGTGCGTGATTCACACATAGAAGAAAAAGAAGTAATGCAGGCGCTGGAAGGTATGGGAAACTCTTTGATTGTCGGCGTTGTCTTTGACATAGTGAAGGTACACATACATTCCAAAAACCCGGGAGCAATTCTACAAAAGGCTATTCAATGGGGCAGCTTGCATGACATAAAAATAGATAATATGTCAGACCAACACCGGGAAAAGCTTTTTGTCAAGCAGCCAGCCGTTACCAAAGCCGGCTTAGCAGTAGTGTCTGTAGCAGCCGGTGATGGCATTGCCAAGATAATGAAAAGTATCGGGGCAGAAGAGATAATATACGGGGGCCAAAGCATGAATCCGCCGGTTGAAGATTTTGTCCGCTGCATTGAAGAAGGCAGTGCCGAACAATATATCATTCTGCCGAATAATAAAAATATAGTATTGGCAGTTCAGCAGGTGAAAAGGTTGTTAGGGACAAAGCAGATAGATTTTATTCCTACCAACAATCTCGCTCAGGGTTTGGCAGCGCTTATCGCTTTTGACAAAGAAAAATCCATGGTAGAGAATGTTATGGCTATGAGAGAGCAAGCAAAAGCGGCGCGCAGCGCTGCCTGCAGCATAGCGGTCAGAGATAGTGTTGTGAACGGTATCAAGGTAAAAAAAGGCCAATATATCGGTCTTGCGGAAGAGAAAATAGTTTGCGCCGGTGACCAACTTTTAAATGTCACAGCTGCAACACTTGCTATTGCTGCTGAAGAAGCGGAATTGATCAGCATTTATTACGGCAAGGATATGCCATCTAAGCAGGCCGAAGAACTGGCTGAGGAGCTGAAAAAAATAAATGGCGATTGGGAAATCGAACTATTTGATGGCGGGCAACCTCTTTATCCGTTACTGATGGTTATTGAATAAGAAATCATGAGGATAAGTCCCCCGTGCGGGGCTTATTCTTTTTGTGGGGGGACAGACACTTGGAAAGCATTTTTATCAGTATCGCAGCAGGCATTTTATTTGGGTGGCTTGATGTTTTTAACTATAAAACGAAAAAAAATCTGAATCGCCTTTCAACGGTAGCTTTGCTCATCATGCTCTGGTGTCTTGGTGCCAAAATTGGCTGTGATGAAGAACTTCTGCGTAATCTTGGACTGCTGGGCTTTCGGTCGGTAATTATGGCTTTTGGCATAATAGCGGGCAGTTTAGCATTGTTGTGGTTTGTCACCAGATTGTTTGCCGATGACATCAGAACAGAAGAACAGGAGGGCAAGGCATGATTTATGGTATTATTGCGGCAATTCTATGC
Source organism: Acholeplasmataceae bacterium (assembly GCA_012517145.1). GTDB lineage: Bacteria > Bacillota > Negativicutes > Acidaminococcales > Acidaminococcaceae > RZYP01. The sequence continues at coordinate 2,175 of JAAYVM010000040.1, read as the reverse complement.
GGCATGGGCTGTGGCTATTTGTGGCTGACAATATCAGCCAGGCCGATACTTGATGAAGTACTGCTGGCAGCTTTGGCTTTCATGGTTTTTGTTGCAGGTATAGAAATCGGCAGTAACAGGCATATAATAAAGAAAATATGCAATCCGAAAGGATTAGCATTAATGGCGGCCATTCCAACATCGGTGGTCATCGGCAGTATTGCCGGCGGAGGTATCGCAGGAACGCTTACCGGTATGAAATTGGAAGATGCGGTACTTGTCAGTGCAGGCCTTGGCTGGTACAGTTTATCTTCGGTAGTCATAAGTACTATGTACAGCGTGGAAATAGGCACTATTTCCTTTTTGACTAACGTTTTGCGAGAAACCTTGTCGTTCGCTTTGATCCCGTTGGTAGCAAGATATAATAAAATTATGAGTATTGGTATAGGTGGCGCCAGTACCATGGATTCTACATTGCCTGTCATCATTAAATATACTGACTTGCATACAGGAATTTTAGGCTTTGTTAATGGCTTGGTTCTGACACTGTTGGTACCCTTTTTACTGTCAGTATTAATGCCAAAATAAAAAATGGAATAGAAGCAGAAACATAGTGCAGAAATGGAGTGAGGATGGAATGGAAGAACAAAAAAGTGAAGAAAGAAATATCCTCGCTTACGAGTCACCGGAAAAATTACTGAAGATGTTTGCCTGGCCAGCGATCATATCAATGCTGGCCAATTCTCTTTATAATATAATCGATCAGATTTTTATTGGTCAGGCTGTAGGTTATCTTGGTAATGCTGCCACTACGATTGCTTTCCCGATTGTCACGGTAGTGCTTGCCCTTGGCACGTTATTTGGCGTTGGCGGCAGTGCTTTTGCTGCCATAAAATTGGGCGAAGGCCGTAAAGATGTGGCGGAAAAGGTATTGAATACAGTTACGACGATGTCTTTCATCATAGGTATTCTTATGATGATTGCGGGTCTTATAAATCTGGAACCAATACTGAAAATATTCGGCGCAACAGACCAGACGATGCAGTACTCTAAAGAATTTGGCGGCGTTATGATTGCCATCATACCGTTTACGATGCTGATAATCGGTCTGGCAAATCTGGCGCGTGCTGATGGCAGTCCTCGACTTGCAATGCGCAGTCTGGTTGGCGGCGTACTGATCAATCTGGTTTTAGCTCCTTTCTTTATCTTTCAGTTTAAATGGGGAGTTTGGGGAGCTGCCCTGGCTACCGCGTGTGCCCAGATTTTTTCTTTGTGTGTTTTAATTTGGTATTTTATTCGTAGCAGCAAAATGCGTTTAAGCCTGCATTACTTGCTAAAACCTGATTTAAATATTTGCCGTAAGGTCATGGCAATAGGGTTTTCAAGCTGTATTCTGCAATCTGGTGCTACGATTTTACAAATATGCATGAATAACTCCTTGCTTTATTACGGTAACCTAAGCCCAGTTGGCGGTGATATGGCGATCAGTGCCATGGGCATAGTAATGAAAGTAAATATGATAGTGATTTCTACATGTGTAGGTATCGGCATGGGCGCTCAACCGATAATTGGCTTTAACCGTGGTGCCGATGCGCCTGCCAGAGTCAAGGCAACCTATCTGTTGGCTGCCAGAATTGCCTCAATTATCACCATTTCAGGCTGGCTTTGCTGTCAGTTCATTCCGGAAGAAATTTTGCAGATTTTTGGTTCAAATGGTGAAAATTTCATGGATTTTGCTGTTTCATGTATGCGTTTATTCTTGGGTGGTGTATTTGTCGCAGGGTTTCAAATCATATCAACCAGTTATTTCCAGGCAACCGGGCAGCCTTTGAAAGCCACAATTCTGTCAATGCTGCGACAACTGATTCTGCTGTTGCCCTTGATATTTCTGCTGCCGCTCTGGTTTGGACTATACGGCATTTTGTATGCCGGCATGATCTCAGATCTGGTAGCAGCTTCAATAGTTGCGGTGTTCATGATTAAAGAGATGAAGAAGTTAAACAGAGAAATTGCCAATAAAACTGATATTGCGAAATAGAAAAAGCGTTGCCGTTGTGAAGTGCACCCCAAATGTTAGACAAAAATAACATTTGGAGGTGCACTTTTTGTATGACAAAATTCAGCGAAGCTTTTAGGGCAAAGATGATCAGGGAAAGACTTTCCGGCAAAACATATAAGGATATTTCTGAAGAGTTT